>URGK01000072.1 GCA_900547295.1 uncultured Eubacteriales bacterium | reverse complement strand
TCTTGCTGCCTCTTCGATAGCAGTTCTGTGTGTGAATCCTGCTACAGCTTCAGCAATGTAATCAGTTTTTATAACCTTACTCAATTTAAAATTCCTCCCTTTTATATGTTTTTACCACTAATTTACATAATTCTTTAAAATTTTGTAGTATGAAACTAGTTACAGTCAATATAATATCATATTTTTTCAGATTTGCAAGTAGCAAAATAATTTTTTAATTAAATTTTTAGAAAATTTAAAACTATTTTTTTCCATTATAAATATGTCTAATTACCTTTCGGGGTATTGAGCTTGTATGAAAAAAGCACTAAAATAATACTGTAAAGAGGTGATTAGATTTTGAAAGAAAAAATGGATATGCTGAACGGCTCCATATGGAACAAGCTCCCCCGCTATGCGCTTCCGGTGGCTGCAACAGGTATTTTAGGACAGCTTTTTAATGCCTCGGACCTTGCCATCGTGGGAAATTTTACGGGATCAGACAGTACGGTTGCCGTTGCGGCAGTCGGAGCAAACAGTCCGGTCATAGGACTCATACTCAACTTTTTTATAGGGATTGCGCTGGGTGCTAATATTGTAATTGCCCACGCCGTAGGCAGAGGTGACGAAAAAACAATACGCCGCTCTGTAAGCACTTCGGTAATAATGGCGCTGGCAGGAGGTATCGCCATTGCGGTTTTAGGAGAGCTGGGGATTGAAACCCTGCTCAGGTGGCTCAATATTCCGGGCGATGTGTTCCCCTATGCCCTTTTGTATATAAGGATATATCTGCTGGGAATGCCAGCTATACTTCTGTATAACTTTGAGGCCGCTATTTTCAGAAGCATCGGAGATACCAAGGTTCCTCTGGGAGTTCTTGCGGTATCGGGCATACTTAACGTGGCTTTAAACCTGTTTTTTGTAATTGTACTTGATATGACTGTAGACGGCGTTGCCATTGCAACGGTTATTTCAAACATCGTGTCTGCGGCGATACTGTTTGTGCTGCTTCTTAAGACAGATAAATCCATACATATAGATATTAAGGAAATCCGCTTTGATAAGGAATGCTTTGTAAAGATAATTAAAATAGGACTTCCCGCAGGGCTTCAAAGCGCGGTGTTCGCCTTTGCAAATATCGTGATACAGGCTGCCATCAACAGCCTCGGAACCATTGTTATCGCCGCATCAAGCGCAGCCTTTAACATTGAAATATTCGCATATTATGTGCTTAATTCTTTCAGTCAGGCCTGCACTACATTTGTGGGACAGAATTACGGTGCAGGACAGATTAAGCGCTGTAAAAAAATACTGCTGCTTTGCATATTAGAAGATGCTATAGTTTCCGCTGCCGTAATCTCACTGGTACTGCTTTCGGGCAGAGTGCTGCTTTCGGTATTCAACAGCAATCCGGGGGTTATTGAGATAGGATATACAAGGCTCCTCATAATACTGTCGGCCTATACATTCAGTATGCTGTATGAGAATATGTCGGGATATCTGAGAGGCTTCGGCGACTCCCTTATCCCCGCAGTACTTACGGTCATAGGTGTATGCGCAGTCAGAATTACGTGGATTTACACTGTTTTTCAGACCCACAGAACCTTTACTTCCATTATGATAGCCTACCCTGTAAGTCTGTTTACCACAGCGCTCCTTATCTTTATTGCGCTGATGATTTACAGACCGTCACGAAGATATGCAGCAGCTAATGAAACTGGTAGCGGAGAGATTTAAATTTGCTCTCCCCTACTTATCCTTCACGTCTAATCAAACAAACTGCCATTTTGCATAAACTCCGGAATATTTCTATGTTTAATTCCATTGCGCTTTTGGATATTATCATTTCGTGTAAGAACATATTTAGGGTAATTGTCAGGTATCGCTTCTAATGGCGCATATTCTCTTTCTTCTGTTTCTCTGCTTGCCATTATTGTCATACAAACCTGCACATAGCTATAATCCATATAATTGCTTCTCAATATAAAATCGCATTCCAGTTTCCCTACTCTCCCTACACTTATTTCATAGCCTTTTGATTTTGCATAACAATACACGATATTTTCTAGGGCAGGTCCATAATTGATTCTGTTGTCAGTATTAGTTGCAAAATAAAATCCTAAATCTGATAAATAGTATTTCTGTTCTTTACTTACAGATTTCTTTGATTTCAGGTCAAATCTTTTGCACTCATATAAAATCTTTGCGTCAATGAGAATCTGAATATATCGGTTTAAAGTTTCTCTTTTTATATCCATTCCGGCTTTATGAAGCTCCTTTAACATATTCGTAAGGCTTGTTTCTGATCCAAAATTGTTAATGATATATGTCTGTACTTTTTCAAATACCGATGTGTTTCGGATTTTCACTCTGCGTTTAATATCTTTTTCAAAGATTTCATTTACTATATTTTTTATATATGTTCTTTTATCCTCAGGGTTATCATAAAAAATAGTCTTTGGAAATCCCCCTTCATTGATATATTTATCTAATTCTTCTGTAGGGTTAGGACTGACATTCTTGCCATAATATTGTTTCATATCAATGTATTCCTCAAACGAAAGCGGCAGCATTTCAATTTCAATATAACGTCCTGTAAGCTTAGTAATAAGCTCCCCGCTTAGTAAATATGAATTAGACCCTGTTATAAATACTGAATACTCTTTTTCACCACGATAAGCATTTATTATTTCTTCAAAGCCTATAATATTCTGTATTTCGTCTATGAATAAATACTTCATTCCTTCTGCGCTGCATAGCTTGTCTATTTCTTGTTCCAATTGCTCCGGTTTTTTTATTGATTTGTGTTTTTTTGAGTCCAAATCTAAAAAAACAAGATTGGCTTCCGGCACTCCCTGCTCTTTAAGTTCCTCTACAATGGTTTGCATCAGCGATGATTTCCCGCATCTGCGAACACCTGTTATTACTTTTATCATTTCTGAATCATGATAGAAGCCTCTGATTTTTTTCAAATAATTCTCCCGCCTATATAATTCCATGATGTAAACCCTCCCTTTTATTCCTATGCCTATTATTATACAATGAAATATAAAAACATTCAATTTAACGGGGTAATTTTTTATTTTTTTAATAAAAATACCCCTTTAACTGCTGTATTTGTACCTTATTTATGATATTTTATCTCCAGCCTGCTGTCTGTAATAACCGCCTCAGGTAAAACACAAGTAAAAAATCACCCCATCTGCTGAGGTGATTTATATGCTGTGTTATCAGCCCGGAGGCCATGTCATTTTTCTCTTGCCGAGAAGATGGAAATGCAGATGCTTTACAGTCTGCAAACCGTCCTCGCCGCAGTTGTTGACAAGCCTGTATCCGTTCTCAAGACCAAGCTGCGCCGCTATATCCTTGACTTTCATCATAATATAGCCTAAAAGAGCCCTGTCCTCCTCTGTCACATCATCAAGTGATGCTATATGCTTCTTAGGTATAATCAGCACATGAACAGGAGCCTGCGGATCAAGATCGTGAAATGCCAGAATTTTATCATCTTCGTAAGCGATATTTCCCGGTATTTCCTTGTCTGCTATCTTGCAGAAAATACAATCACTCATATCTATAGTTCCTCCTCTAATATTTCACAGGAAACACCGTCATACATTAACCCGGTTATTTTCACATTGCACAGAGTATTGAGATACTTCCCGTCTGCCTCTGCGTAAGCCTTGATGTAATTGTCGGTATAGCCTGTAATTTTATCTTTATCTGTTTCTTCAAACAATACCTGCCGTATCTCTCCTGTGCAGGCTGTCATAAATTCCTTTGAAACCTTGTCTGCCTCTGCAATCAGAGCCGCGCTTCTGCTCTTTTTAATCTGAGGCTCAATCTGATTGTCCATAAGAGCCGCCGCAGTACCCTTTCGCTTTGAATACTGAAAGGCGTGTACTTTGAGGAAGTCAGCCTCGCGAACCATATTCATACTGTCTGCAAAATCCTCATCGGTTTCTCCCGGAAAACCGACTATGATGTCTGTGGTAATTCCGTAATACAGATCCTTATCTCTCAGTACCTTAACTATATCAAGGTAATCCTCTCTCGTATAGTTTCTGTTCATTGCAGAGATTATACTGCTGCTTCCGCTCTGAATTGACAGATGCAGATGATGACACAGCCTGTCATATTCAAGAAGTCTCTTTACATAGTCGCTGTTTACTGCCGTAGGCTCAAGCGAGCTAAGTCTGATGCGGAAATCTCCCGGCATTTTGTCAAGCAGATGTATTATGATTTCGATGCCGTGCATATTCTCGATATCAGTGTCATCAATATCGCATACAAATCCCTGCTCCGTACCGTACAGAGCTGCATTGATGCCTGTAAGTATCAGTTCCTTAAAGCCTGCTCTGACAAGGCTCTCTGCTTCTTTGAGGATTTCTGAAGGTCTTCTTGACCTGACGCTGCCTCTTGCAAAAGGTATAATGCAGTAGGAGCAGAACCTGTCGCAGCCCTCCTGTATTTTAATATATGCTCTGGTCCTTGACTCCATTGAGGTTATCGTGCCTATCTCCTCATATGTATCAAGCTCCTCATAGGATTTCACCTGTCTGATTTTGCTGCCGTCTTTGATATATTCCTCAACAAGAGATACCATAGCTGATTTCTCGTTGGTGCCCGCAATTATATCCACGCCCTCTATTGCCGCAACCTCCTCCGGCGCCACCTGTACATAGCAGCCTGTAACAGCAATGGCGGCATCAGGGTTTATGGCTCTGGCGCGCCTTATAAACTGTCTGGATTTGCGGTCGGCAAGGTTTGTTACGGTGCAGGTGTTGATTACATACGCATCGGCAAACTCCGTATCAGGCACTACCTCGTGCCCCGCTTTTTTGAAGTTTTCTTTGAGACCCTCGGTTTCATACTGATTGACCTTGCAGCCTAATGTGTGAAATGCTATTTTCATTAGTTACCTCAATTCAAGTTTTGTCTGTACAAACATTATTGTACCATACATTGCATATATTATCATCAGCTAATTATTCTCCGGAGGCAAATATGAGCGATATAAAGAAGATTATTTTTTTCACCCTTGTTCCTGTGCTTCTCATTGCCGCAGCATATACCTATTCATGGGTATCTCAGGAAAAGGTGCAGGATATAAACGCCGATTACAGCGAAACCGTAAAGGTTCCGATTATAATGTATCACGGACTGATTAAGGATTCCAGTTTACAGACAGAATACTTCATCAGTCCCGACAGATTCGAAGAGGATCTGAAATACATAAAGGAAAACGGCTATACTCCTGTGTTTATGTCCGACCTTATCGACTTTGTCTACGAAAACAAGCCCCTGCCCGAAAAGCCTGTTGTGCTCTCCTTTGACGACGGATATTACAATAACTACTGCTACGCCTATCCCTTGCTTAAAGAATACAATATGAAAGCAGTCATATCCATAATCGGACTTTATACCGACAAGTTCAGCAGAGTCGATGAAAACAACGCCGCCTACTCCCATATCACATGGAAGCAGATTAATGAAATGACTGACTCGGGCCTTGTGGAAATACAAAGCCACACCTATAATATGCACGAAATAGGCGAAAGACGCGGAAGCGCCAGAAAGCAGGGGGAAAGCAAAACCCAGTACAGAAAAATTCTCACCGATGACCTTGTCAGACTCCAGCGGGAAATAAAGCATTATACCGGCAAGGCTCCCGATACTTTCACATATCCTTTCGGCATTTACAGTGATTATGAGGAGGAACTTGTAAAAGAGCTGGGCTTTAAGGCTACTCTAAGCTGCAGCGAGGGCGTAAACTATATCACTTTCAGCGATAAGGAATGTCTGTATCAGCTGAAAAGATACCTGCGCGACAAAGACAGCACCAGCAGTACAATGTTTGAAAAGTTCAAATAAAATCTCTCCCTTAACCCGGCTGTTTCTTTACCAGCAGGCAGCAGCATATGCCTTGGGGCGCAGTTATCTCGTGTCCCTTATTCATCAGGTTGTAATTTGCAAAATACATATCATCAAGCTCACTGTAATCCGAATTTTCGTAGATGAGAAGCCCTGCATTATCCGCAATAGCTTCTATATCGTCTAAGGAGTATTCTGCCTGCATTGTTTCATCTGCGGCCTTTGCCAGTTCTTTGTTTATTTCTTTGTTCCGGCTCCTGCTTATATCAGGATAATCAAAGGCTATGCAGCTTCCCTGCGGCATATGCTCTGCTAAAATTCTGACAGTATCCCCAAAGGTTTCTTTGCTAAGATAATAGCTTATTCCCATAAGGCTGCAGTAGGTCTTGCAGCCCGCATCAAATTCAGCATCAAGAAGCTTGTCTATCCAGCTGCCGTTAAAGTCACAGCCTACATATGACACATTGCTGCTGTCTATTCCCGCCGCTTCCACTCTCATGATTTTATCCTCTATCATCTCAGGCATATCAAGCTCAAATACCTTAACCCTATCATTTACCATATATCCTGACGTGTCATAGCCTGACGCCATAATTACATACTGGCAAAGCCCCAGTCTGATTTCGTTGTTCAGGTGTCTTTCGTTAAAGGCAGACCTTGCAAGAACTGATGGAGCAAGCTGGTTGTTTACAATCCATTCAAGCGGGTTATCTCCGCTGTATCCGGGGTTAAAAAACGATATTCCTCCCGCCATATTTGCAGCAATGCCGTCATATTCCTGCTTACTCAGAAGCTTTCCCGCAAGCTCATCGTTATAGATTTTCACTATACTGTTTTTTGTATGGTAGCACCTTGCAAAGCAGCTCACAAGTGCAGTCATATTTTTGTTCATATTATCACCTCCGTATTCTTAATACACCTATACGAATACAATTACAAGTCTTGACAAATGAACGATTTTGTGGTAATATAAACATATAGAGAGTGAGAAAAATTTTCCCACTCTCTGTTCCTTTGATAGAAAAACACTAGTTTTTTTGCGCTATTTTGTTTTATTCTGCACTACTATTTCTCCCGCATCTCTGCCTGTTTCGCGCATTACTATATCATATATCTTGGCAACATCCGACCGCAGCAGTTCCTGTGTGTTCACCGTTACATTAACCGAATTATCCGTTATTATAACCAGCGCTTCCGGCAGGTCTTTTGTTTTTATCAGTTTTTCGATTATCTGTTCCTGATCCATATACTTTATAATTTTCAGCTTCTGCTCTGTGGCGTTTTTCTTTTCGGCTTCATTGTCTGCCTGTGCGATTGTATCTGTCAGCATTGCTATTACTTCATTTCTGTCAAGATTTATATTTGCCCGCTCCTCTGCAAAGGTTTTGTCTGTGTTTTTTTCGACTCCGTCATCTGAGGCTACACTTTCAGTTTCGTTTTTTTCGGCCTTGACTTCATCCTTTGATACATTGAGGCTGTCAACAAGCACATCTCCGTCGTGCGGAGGTATTTCATTTCCTGTCAGTGTGGCAACAAGGTCAGGTTTTACCTGCATTACCGCTGCTGCGCATACCACCAGTGTGAGAACAACAGCTCCTGCTATTCGCCCTTTTTTACCGATATGTATGCTCTTTATTCCCTTTAGCTTTTTCATTAATCATTTTCCCCCATTTCTTTTTTCAAAAACAACCACATTTGATGCAGGTATGTTGTAGACTGCCGCAACCGCCCTCGTTATATTATCTCTGATAACAGGATCTCCCGCACCCTCTGCCGTTATTATCACACCTGATATAGCATTATCTTCACCCTGCCTTATCATAACATCAACAGCGCCCACGCCGTCAATGTCTGTAAGTATCTCGCTCAGAGTCATTTCACTGCCGCCGTCCTCATCTATTATCTGTCTGCGGCTGTCCCTGTCCTGTGTAAGCACATCAAAGGCCACCAGCAAAACCGCGGCAATGACTGCAATGGTTATAAGTTTTATGATTATATCTTTGGATTTGCCCTCTTTAAAAAACTTATCAAACATATTCACTCCTATAATATATTTATTAATTTTCAGGTTATGACAGAAATTCTGCTACAGGCTTTACAATTGCGGCAAGAAGTATCAGCGAAAATATGAATTTGACATATCTGCCCATATCTGATGCCGGAAGCAGTATCTCCGTAAATGACAGCGCAACAGCAATAATAATAATATCCCTTATAAATTCACTTAACTGACTCATATCTGATTGCCCCCTATGGAAATTATAACTGCAAGGAATATAAGGAACATAAAACAGGTCAGCGATATAATGACTCCGGTAAGTATGATTGAAGTTCCTGTATCATTCAGTGAGTCTGATATTCTGTTCTCTCCGAGCAGCTGTGATATTATTGCCGTAAGCTTATAGATTACGGCAATTGCAGTAAGCTTTATAACCGGGGTCAAAAGCGCTAAAATCAGAATTATTATCCCCACAACTCCCACAGTGCTTTTGATTACTCTGACGCAGGTTATTGCAAGGTCAAGGCTGTCTGAAGCAAATCCCCCTATGATTGGAATGAAATTTCCCGCTGTATATTTGGCTCCCTCAAATGCCGCTCCGTCCGCAGCTTTGGTTACTATGCTCTGTATTACGGTAATGCCTCCGAATATGGTTACAAGAAGTCCTGTTGCAAAGGCTGCGGCGTTTCTTAAAAATTTACCTATTGATGATATGTACTTTTTTTCAAGGAGGCTGTCTATTACAAACATTACTGAGGACAGAAACATCACAGGAAATATGATATTTGATATGATTGCCGCAAATGATGTCACTATGCCGGAAACCAGAGGACTGAGCATACCTGCGGAAGTCATGCCGCCGGAGGCTATAAGGAGCGGGATCATAACCGGAAGAAGTATCTCCATCGTATGAACCATTGTATCCATCGCGCCGGAGGCCAGATCATAGACAATACCCAGATTTACCATAGTTATTGCCGCAATAGCGCTGCTGCATACAAGAAGCGCAACCTTTGATACTGATTTTTCTCCAAAGGAACCTGAAATGCTTTTGAGAAGTCCAAGTATTATGCAGATTGCCGTAATTTCCACGCCCAGCATAAGCGTATCCTTGATTTCATATATAAGCAGGTCTTTTAAAGAACCAATAATGTTATCTGCCTCAAATATACTGCTGCCGTCTGCCGCTGAATTTATGATGTCGTCAATAGTAGTGTCTCCGAAAGCGCCGCTTTCGTCCATAAGCTGCTGAATGTCCTGCGTGTCAAGCTCCGAAAGCTCCTGTCTTAATATTACATCTTTGTCCATAGCAGTCACCTACAAAAGTTTGTCTATAAGGCTTATGACAGAGGCAAGTATCGGTATTGATATGAAAAAAATTATCAGCTTGCCTGCCAGTTCAACCTTTGTGCCTATTGCTGCCTGCCCTGCATCCCTGCACAGCTGTGATGTGAAATCAGACAGATAGGCAATTACAAGCACCTTGATTATTACAGGAAAGTATTCACGCCCGTATTCCACCTTGTTGTAAATGGCCTCAAAGTATCTGAATATGCCTGTCAGACTGTTTAATATCATAATAAGTATGATAATTCCCGTTGCCAAAACTATGTAAAGTGAAACCTCTGCCCGCACGCTTTTAACAAGTGAGGCTGCTGTGACTCCCACCAGCGCAACCATTATTATCTTTAATATTTCCATTACAGTGAAAACAGCTCCCTTATAACTCCGAAGAAATCGCTGATAAGGTTTACTACCATAAGCAGTACAATCACTACTCCTGCAAGGGTTACAAGCATTGCCTGCTCCTCTCTGCCCGCTTTTACAAGCACCTGATTAAGCACCGCTATGGCAATGCCTATTCCTGCTATTTTAAATATAATATCAATATCCGCTGTCATTTTTTCTCCTCTTTAAATAAGTAATATTACTGCGCAGGCTCCGCAAAAGCCGCCTATCGCCTTGTACATTCTGCCTTTTGTTCTGTATTCCTCATCAGCATTTTGTATCTGCATATCAAGCTTTGCGGTTATCATTTCAATCATAGACTGCTGCTGCATAATGCCGCTTGCGCCAAGCTCTGCGCCTGCTTCTTTTAATATTTCAATATCCTGCTCCGTAAGTATGCTATCACCATATATATTGTCTGCGGCAATCTCCCAGCTTTGTTTAAAATCCGTAATTTCATCTGATATGATTTCTGCTATAAAGTCTGTTGCAAGTCCTGCGGTCTGATTTTTAATTCTGGCAAGAGATAATACCACAGGGTCTTTTCTGTAGGCGATTTCTCTTGCCATGGAAAGCATCATATCTCTGAAATGAACAAGCTCCGATACTCTTAACCTGTATCCGCTGCTTTTGATAATCCCACATATAAGGCAGGAGCCTCCCACTGCTGCTGCCAGAATAAATTTAATCAATTTTCATTACCTCTTTTACTGTCCCTGTCCGGGGATTGTTTGTAAGAAATATCAGCCTTGAGAATATACCGTTTTTTATCATATCTCCTATGCGGGAGGCCGCAGCTTCCTCATAGGAGCTGCCGTGAATGGAAGCTACAATATTGATGCCTGCGCATACTGCGGCTTCTATCGCCGCTGCATCTTCCGTCCTGCCTATTTCGTCTGTAACTATGACATCAGGCCCCATTGAGCGTATCAGCATCATCATGCCCTCTGCTTTGGGACAGCCGTCAAGGATATCGGTTCTGGGTCCTAAATCATATGCGCTTTGGCCCAGATATGTCCCTGCTATTTCAGAGCGTTCATCACATACTGATACCTGCCTGCCGCTGCTGCTCAAAAGCCTTGTAATATCCCTCAGCAGCGTGGTTTTTCCGCAGCCTGGCGGAGATATCACAAGCACATTTCTGTCCGTTATATCGCTTCTAAGAGGCTCTGCAATGCCGATAATTTCCCTGCTGCATCGGATGTTGACAGATGAAATATCCTTAATTAAGTTAACTCTCCCTCTATCAAGGACAGCCCTGCCGCATATACCAACTCTGTGTCCGCCCTCTATTGTTATGTATCCCTTAGCAAGCTCTTCTTCATAGGCATAATAGGAATGATTGAGCAGGCTGTTTAAAATCCTGTTCATTATGTCATAGTCTATGGGAATACTGTCTATTACAAATTCTCTGCCGCCTGATATGATGCATATGCTGCTGCCGGTTCTGATGCGTATTTCCTCCAGAGAGGTTATAATTTCTGAGGGCAGAGCTCTGATACTTTCACCTATGTTCATAGGGAGTTTTTTAAATATACACTCAAGATTTCTCATACCTTGTCCGTCCTTTCAATACACTATATGTGCTGTGGACAGGTAATATTACAAAAAAATATACAGGCTCTCGCCTGTATGGGTCTGGTATATTATGGCTCTTTAACTTTTTTAGTGGTACAGACCACCCTTTAACTTTATGGGTGTTCTGTACATTTTACTGTACAAAGCATAAAAAAAGGAATAATTCTCATTAGAACTACTCCTTTTAAACTCCTTTTATGGTATTGTTTTTTTGCGAGAAAATATAACCATGAAAGGAGTATCTATATGAAAAATTTTATCACTAACTTGTTTTTTTATTACTCCTCACTTCCATTGCTGCTCTCAGGAGTAATATAAAGCTTAACCTTTTCGATACGTCTGTCCTTGACAGATTCTATCTTGAACACAAGGTTTTCATATTCTATGACCTTGTCCTCTTTTTCTTCTTCATCAGGTAAATCGCCCAGAAGCTCAATGATAAATCCTCCCAGAGTTTCACTGTTTTCTGAAACAAGTTCAAGCCCCAGTTCATCATTTATATCATCAAGATCCGTATTACCGTCTATCATATAGGTGTTTTCATCAACCTTGACTATTTCAGTTTCTTCTTCGTCATATTCATCGTCTATATCGCCCATAACCTCCTCGATTATATCCTCCATAGTAACAATGCCTGCAAATCCGCCATATTCATCTATTAGAATTGCAATATGCTGCTTGGTTTTCTGAAGCTCAAAAAACAGTGTATCTATCTTTTTGGTTTCAGGCACAAAATATGCTTTACGGAGTATACTGCGTATATCCACATTTTCAAACCCGTCCTGATATGCCTTTATCATATAATCTTTGACGTGAAGTATTCCTATAATATTGTCACTGTCCCCGTCACATACAGGTATTCTTGAATACTGAAGCCTCATCAGATCCTCTATAAATTCATCTATAGGGTCCTGAATGTCTATCATAAATACATCTGTTCTCGGAGTCATGATTTCGTGGGCAAGCTTATCATCAAATGCAAATATAGCATTTATCATCTTCTTGCCTTCTTCTCTGATTTCTCCGTTTCCCTGTCCTTCTTCAAGAATAGACATAACTTCTTCTTCTACATCATTTTTGTGTTTTGAAAACCATCTGGGGGCCATAATTATTTCCTTTCTCTCATTAATACGGTTATTTTCTTTTACAGAGCATATAGTTTTTCTTAACCTTTTTCGGGAACTTTATTCTCAGTATCTGCTGCGGGTGAGGCGCCGACTCTATAGGCTCATCTTCCTCATTGTGCATATATGAAAGCTGCATTGCAAAAGTATCACAGTCAGGACCGAACACCTCTATCTCGTCTCCGATATTCATCTTGTTTCGCTGCTCTACAACAGCAATACCGGTACTTTCGTCATATTCCAGAACAATACCTGTAAAGCTGTATTCTCTGGTATATTCACTGGTCTGGTAGTTCTGATCCTTGTTGGTAGGCTTGTCAAAATAAAAACCTGTAGTGAATTCTCTGTGGCTTGCCATCTTGAGATCACGCATCCACTCATCCTTATACTGATATTCTGCAGGATTCTCATAATATGCATCAATTGCTTTTCGGTAAGCTCTTACTATGTTGGCAACATAGAATATGCTTTTCATACGTCCCTCGATTTTGGCTGATGAAACGCCTGCCTCTATCAGCTCGGGGATATGCTCTATCATACATAAATCTCTCGAATTCAATATATATGTGCCTCTGCCGTCCTCCTCAACGGGATAGAACTCATCAGGGCGTTTTTCTTCAACAAGTCTGTACTTCCATCTGCATGGGTGAGCGCATTGTCCTCTGTTGGCATCGCGTTCAATCATATAGTTGCTGAGAAGGCATCTGCCAGAATACGATATACACATTGCACCCTGTACGAAAGCCTCAATATCCATACCTACAGGTATGTTTTTTCTCATCTCTATGATTTCTTTAAAGGTAAGCTCTCTTGCAAGCACCACTCTCTTGACTCCCTGTCTGTACCAGAAGCGGGCAGTGGCATAGTTGGTGGTATTTGCCTGTGTGCTTAGATGAAGCTCTGCCTTTGGTATTATCTCCTTTAAAATTTCTATTACACCGGGGTCTGATACGATAAATGCGTCTATATCAACATCCCTTATCTTATTGAGATATTCTCTTGTGATACCAGAAGCCACCGCCAGCCTGCCTTGTGAGATACCGTAAGCAACCC
>URGK01000071.1 GCA_900547295.1 uncultured Eubacteriales bacterium | reverse complement strand
AATATCATAGGCATTATACTTACAGGCGTCAGTATAGCAGTGCTGTGGCTGTTTCCGTCACAGGTGCTTACCATATTCAACGCATCGCCTGCAATGCTGTCATTCGGGGTGCCGGCGCTTCGCATTATGTGCATAAGCTATGTGTTTGCGTCTATAGCGACTATGGTGGCATCGCTGATGCAGTCGACTAAGAGAGTGGGCTTCAGCCTCCTTATAAACGTTCTTAGGCAGCTTGGACTTCTGCTGCCGTTTATGTGGATACTTTCAGGGATTTTCGGAATGGACGGCATATGGTATGCCTTTATAGCCGCAGAGGTGATTACCGCGGCTATAAGCTGGATACTTTACAGAAAATACCCGGTGAAGTTCTGATACAGCAATAAAAAATTCTTTGTACTGTTTATACAAAGAATTTTTTAATGTTGTCTATGGCTATGGCAACAGAAACATTTCTGTAAAATTCAGTATCGGCTATGTCGGGCTGGCCGGAAAGAGCCTTGGCCTTTGATATTCTGTACCTTATGGTGTTTGTGTGACAGTTCATTTCAGCTGATACGGCTGAAAAATCACCGTGGTTTCTGGAATACGAAAGGACTGTTGAATAATATTCGGGTCTGTCCTTGATGCCTCTCAGGTAATCCTCGGAGAATTTAAGCACATAAGGGCTTTTGATAAGCGGGGTAATCAGCTTGTATATACCGATATCGCTGTAATATCTGAAATCCTTTTTTTCGGCTTCGGAGGCGCAGTGGCAGTAGTAGCTTTCCTTAAAGCCCAGATCCAGATGCTCAAATGCAATATGCACATCGCTTAGAGAAACCGCCAGTCTGCCGGTATCAACCGGCAGGCTTTCGAGAGCTTCTTTAAGTATTATCTCATGGCTTAATATGTCATCCTTTGATGAGGTTATAATTATGAAGAGGCCGTTGTCAAAGCCGCAGGTGAGAATTTTATCCTTGAGGCTCCTGCTTCTTGAAAGCGACATATATATGCGGTCTGCATTCATCGGGGCGTCATCTGTATATTTAATATAGGCTACGGTAATATACCGCTTGAGCTCCAGTGATATGCCGTAGCAGATTGCTGTAACCTCCTGAGCGGACAGATAGGAGTTTATCATATCCTGTATGTTGTCTGGGTTAAGCGAAGCGTCATCATCTGTATGAAGCGCCGCCATTACCTCAAATATTATGTTTTCAAAATACAGCTCTTTGCCAAAGGAATATATGGGCAGATTGTGTTCATCCGAAAACTGCAGCACCTCATCGGGAACTTTGTCAAATATTACGTCCTTGTAGGCAATGGCGGATACTCCGCAGGCGTGCAGTGATTTTACTGCATCAATTATAATGTCGGGGTTATTGTAAGCAAACAGCAGGCTGGTTATAACGAAGCTATCCTTTACAAAATCGGCGCTGTCCCGAAATTCCACGTCAGGAGCAAATTCATAGTCTGCAATACCTGCGGTTACAACCTTTCTGTCAAGACCGCCGCTGCCTGACAGCAGCCTGAGACTTTCAAGACCGGGCAGTGCGGGTATATCTCTTACTGTTAAAGCCATAATAGTCCTCATTTCTTTTTTTATCTGTCTTTATTGTATATATTAGCAAATTATTTGTAGAATATCAAAATAAAATTGTAAAAAATCTAAAGAAATTACAAAACAAATTGATACGGTAAAATGATAAAATCTGTAATATGAAATGACAGCAGAGGAGGACGGAATATGAACAGAACTTTTAAATCAAACTTATGCCTTCTTGGAACGGCTTTGATATGGGGTTTTGCCCTTGTTGCGCAGAGAGATAGTATGTCGGTGATGGGACCGTTTATGTATAATGCAATCCGTATGCTTTTAGGATCGGCAGCTCTTGTGCCGGTATTTATTATAAGTGACAGAATAAAACGCAGAAGCAGCGAGGCAGACAAAGCGTTGGAGCAGACGAAAGCCGCAGGGCGCACTCTGTTGAAGGGCGGTATTATTGCAGGCGTTGTGATATTTTTATCTATGAATTTGCAGCAGGTTGCTCTTGTTTCAACTGATGCGGGCAAAACAGCTTTTATTACGGCCTTATATATAGTGCTGGTACCGATACTTGGCATATTTTTAAAACACCGAACTAATATCAATAACTGGATTGGCGCAGGCATCGGCGCGGCAGGGCTTTTTTTCCTGTGTGTAAAATCTGATTTTACAGTTGCGACAGGGGATATACTGCTCCTGGCAGGCTCCCTCGGCTGGGCTGTGCACATATTTATAATCGATTATTTTGCGCCTAAGGTAAATGCGGCCAAGCTTATAAGCGTGCAGTTTTTTATTGCGGGGCTTTTGAGCCTTACAGTTGCGCTGATAACTGAAACCAATACTATTGAGGCTGTAATATCGTCAATACCGAGCCTGCTTTATACCGGTATTATGTCATCGGGAATTGGTTATACATTGCAGACTGTAGGACAGAAATATGCAAAGCCTACGACTGCATCTATAATACTCAGCACAGAGTCGCTGTTTGGCGCGCTGGCAGGCTTTGTTTTTCTGAATGAAGTAATGAGCGGAAGAGAGTTTTTAGGCTGCGGCCTGATGATGACAGCCATTATAATTGCGCAGCTTCCGGCAAGAAAAAAACTGATGGCGCAGGCGGAGGTTTTGAAGTAAAATATATAGTTAAGTTCACGCAAGTTATATCGGAAAAGAGGAAATTATGAACAAAACATTTAAATCTAACATATGTCTTTTGGGAACGGCAGTAATATGGGGCTTTGCCTTTGTGGCGCAGAGGGACAGTATGGATACCATAGGGCCGTTTATGTACAGCGCCATACGAATGTTTATAGGTTCGCTGGCTTTAATACCTGTATTTATTGTGGGCGACAGAATTAAAAGTAAAAATGCAGACGCAGAGTATCACCGGAGCATCGAAGAAAAAAGAAACGGCAGGAAAGTGCTGTTTAAAGGCGGTATTGCGGCGGGAGTTGTGATTTTCTTTGCAGCAAATCTCCAGCAGGTGGGTCTTGTTTATACAAATGCGGGCAAGACGGCATTTATTACAGCTCTTTACATACTGCTGGTGCCTATAATCGGAATGTTTTTAAAGCACAGGACAAATATAAACAACTGGATAGGAGCGGTGATAGGTGTCGCAGGGCTGTATTTCCTCTGTATTACTACTGAATTCACTATAGCAAAGGGTGACGTAATAGTATTTATAGGGGCGTTCGGCTGGGCGGCTCACATACTCATAGTAGACCATTTTGCGCCTAAGGTTGATGCGGCCAAGCTTACATGTGTGCAGTTTGCGGTGGCAGGCTTTATAAGTCTTATAGTTTCTCTTGTAACAGAGGACAGCACTCTTGCGGCGGCTGTAGACTGTGCGCCGAGTCTGCTTTATACCGGTATTATGTCATCTGCTGTGGCGTTTACTTTGCAGGTTATGGGGCAGAAATACGCAAATCCTACAACAGCATCAATTATACTCAGCACAGAGTCGCTGTTTGGGGCTGTATCGGGCTTTCTTTTCCTGAATGAAACCATGAACGGAAGAGAGCTTATAGGCTGCGCGCTGATGATGGCGGCAGTTATAATCGCCCAGCTTCCGGCAAGGAAGAAACCTGTAGAAATTGCGGATTGAAAATATATTAAATGAATAAGCAGCCGGACATACTTTTGACAGTTGTTCCGGCTGCCTTGTTATTAGTCTAAAAGACAAATAGAGCTGATTTGCCTTGAAACTCTCTGATATATAATCAGGTTATTATTCAGAAGCCTTTATAAGCTCTTTTGCGGATTGTATTGTGGTTTCCGTTATATTTATGCCCCCGAGAAGCCTTGCAATTTCTTCGGCCTTCTCCTCGGAGTTTAAAGGAATTACATTTGTAAATGTGGCGTCGTCGCGGGTCTCCTTTACAATTTTGAAATTGTGACCCCTGCAGGCTGCAATCTGAGGCAGGTGAGTAATACAGATAATCTGATGGCTCTGCGCAATCTGGCACATTTTTTTGCCGACTATGCTTGCGGTTATACCGCTTATACCTGTATCTATCTCATCAAAAATCATAGTAGGGATATGGTCGTAATCTCCGACTATTTTTTTGAATGCCAGCATAATTCTTGACATTTCACCGCCGGAGGCAACCTTTGCAAGTGGCTTTAAAGCCTCGCCTCTGTTGGTTGTAATCATAAACTCGACAATATCGGTACCTGTCGCGGAATACTGGTCTGCCTGTCTGAAATCAATAACCATATCGGCATCCTTGAAATTCAGATCTTTAAGCTCATACAGTATTTTTTCCTGCAATGACAGGGCTGCTTTTTTTCTGGCCTCCGAAAGCTGCGCCGAAAGCTTCTGAAGCTCTGCTTCCGCCTGCTTTTTCTCTGCGGTGAGCTTTTCTTTGAGCTCATCTATATTGTCAACCTCGGATATGCTCTTTTCAAGATTATCCCTGTATGCGATTATCTCCTCAATTGAATTTCCGTATTTCATCTTGAGCCTGCTTATTTCATCAAGCCTGCTTATGGCAATATCAAGCTCCTCCGGTGAAAACTCCGATTTGTCCCTGATACTCCTTATATCCGAGCATACATCTTCAAGACTGTAATATATGTCGGATATCCTATCATCGAGGGACTTGAGCTCTGGTGAGTACTGTGATATATCCTGAATGAGCGCAAGCACTTTAGATAAAGCATAAGATGCGCTCTGCTCTGAATTATAGGAAATATCGTAGGCGGACTCAAGCGCCGTATATATTTTCTCGCTGTTTTGGAGAAGTGAAATTCTGTTTTCAAGTTCGGTATCTTCACCGGGCTTTAAATCGGCGTCGTCTATTTCAGCAAGCTCAAATGCCATAAAATCTTTTTTGCGCTGCTTTTCGGCAAAGCCTGAAAGCAGGGAAGAAAGCTCCGAGGCAGCTTTGCGAAAGGCTGCATAGCTTTCTGCAACCTGAGCTTTAAGAGGGCTGATTGTATCCTTTGAATAAAGATCCACAAGGTCAATATGATGCTCTGTATCAAGCAGCGACTGGTGGTCGTACTGACCGTGAATGTCTGCGATGCGGCTGCAAAGAGCGCTTACCTGTCCCAGTGTTACAATTTCACCGTTTATTTTGCAGAGGTTCCTGCCGGAAGATGAAACCTCTCTTGTTATTACATATTCCTCATCGTCAAGGTCTGCTGCAAGCTGTACAACAGCCTTGTCCTTTCCCGAGCGAACAAAAGCCGTATCGGCTCTTGCTCCGAGAGCAAGGCTTACGGCTTCGATAATTATTGATTTGCCGGCTCCGGTTTCACCTGTAATCAGGTTGAGCCCTTCATGAAAATCAATCTGTACATCTTCGATTATTGCAAAATCCTTAATGCTGATGTGTGATATCATTTTTTACTCCTTATGAAAGCAGTTCATTAAATCTTGCCACAAGCGCCGGTACGTTTTCGTCTGAATCTATTACCATCATTAAAGTGTTGTCCCCTGCAATAGTGCCTATCACATGAGGAAGGTCAAGGCAGTCTATAGGCTCTGCTGCTGCATTTGCACAGCCGGGAAGCGTCTTGACAACAATGATGTTTCCTGCGGCATCAACATTTTTGACTATGTCACGAAGTATGCTCAGATACCTGTTTGACATATTGCTTTCGGTTGAGGCTGCCACAGAATATTTGTACTTGCCGCTGGCAGAAAGATTTTTTACCAGATGAAGCTCCTTGATATCTCTGGATATGGTTGCCTGAGTGACATTAAAGCCGCTCTCTTTCAGAAGTGCAACCAGCATTTCCTGTGTGTCGATATCGTTTTCCTTGATGAGCTCCAGTATTTTATTTTGTCTTGCATAACGCATAGTTATATTTCCCCCAAGTCTTATTTCTACAGACAGTACACCATAATGATAAACTCAAAAGGCATGTGTCTTTCATCAGTTCTGTTCTAACGACCAGTCACTGTGAAAGACATTATATCACAAAATTATTGAATAAGGAAGTATAAATATGCACAAAATGAATAAAAAACATTAAAAATACATAATATGAGGAGTTTTTATGTAAAAATGATAAATAAAAATAACATTTTTTACTTAAAACATACTAATTTCTTCTGTCTGCAATAAGGCTGATGCTGCTGTAGAGGATTACTCCGATTTGCGGGATATGTGTTCATATAGCCAAGGCCTATTATGGAAATAGGGACTGTAGAGCCGACAACAAATGTTTCGGGCAGAATATCCAGAGGTACATATGCCTTGTGTCTTAGAGCAATTGTATTCAGAGCGGAGTCTGATATGCCGAAGGTGGCTGCAAACCATACTATAAATTCGGCAATAATGTAGTATAATGCAGAGCCGTTTTCTGAAGACATTTTTTCTTTGTTTTTAAGCACATCTTTAAAAAATATTATGATAAATAAGATGATGACTGATATAATTGCGGCAAAAAGTACTTTCATCGGTAATACCTCGCTATTCTTGATTTGTGAGTATATAATAATATATGAAAGAACAGCGGTAAACCTAAATTTATTAATGGCAGTCAGTACAAAATGTAATGTGTGTGACAATTTAAGGGCAGATAACAATAGACAAACATCTGTTTGTGTGATAAAATAATGACGAACATAAGTTTTAGAGGAGAACTATGAGGATATTAGGAATAGACCCGGGGTATGCGATACTCGGATACGGAATTATAGATGTTGAGGGCAATCATTTCAAAGCCATTGAATACGGCGCAGTCACCACCGAGGCTGGTATGGATATGCCCGACAGACTCAAGGTGCTTTACAACGGCCTTATGGAGATTATAGATAAATACAATCCCCAGCAGGCTTCAATAGAGGAACTGTTTTTTAACACCAACAATAAGACCGCCATACTTGTGGGACAAGCCAGAGGCGTTGCCATACTTGCCTGCGCCAATTCAGGACTTGAGATATTTGAATATACGCCGCTTCAGATTAAACAGGGGCTTGTGGGATACGGCAGGGCAGACAAGAAGCAGATACAGCAGATGGTAAAGATTATGCTTAATCTTAAACAGGTTCCAAAGCCCGATGACACTGCGGATGCGCTGGCGGCGGCCATATGTCACGGCAATACAGCCTCATCACGAAAACGAATGGAGAAGATTATCAAATGATACATTATATTAAAGGTACACTTGCAATGAAGCTTGATACAGGGATAGTAGTTGAGACCGGAGGCATAGGCTATGATATATCAGTTCCGGGTAACTCATCGCTTTATCTTCGCAGTGAGGGAGACGAGGTTATATGTTATACGGCTATGATTGTCAGAGAGGACGATGTGAGCCTTTACGGCTTTGCGGACAGAGAGAGTCTTGAGCTTTTCAGAATCCTTATAACTGTAAGCGGAGTAGGTGCGAAGGCCGCAATGGCGGTACTTTCGGCTCTGACCTCATCACAGCTCAGACAGGCTATCGCATTTGAAGATGACAAGGCTATTGCCACGGCCAACGGCGTAGGCAAAAAAACAGCACAGAGAATCGTGCTTGAGCTTAAGGACAAGGTTTCGGCAGACGACGTTTCAGTTCCTGAGCAGCAGACGGTTTCAGCAGTATCAGATGACGCAAGGACTGAGGCCGTAAACGGACTTGTGGCTCTTGGCTACAGCAGGGCGGAGGCATTCAATGCACTTGCCGGCGCGGAGGCTGCAACCGTTGAGGAATACATCAAAAAAGCACTTAAAAATCTGTTTTAGAAGGGTATAGATATGGACGAAGAAAGAATAACAGCGACATCTGCGGGCTTCAACGAGGAGAAATCCGAAATAGGTTTAAGGCCGCAGACGCTTGAGGATTATATAGGTCAGAAAACAGCGACAGACAATCTCAAAATATTTATAGAGGCAGCTAAGCTCAGAGGCGAGCCTCTTGACCATGTGCTGTTTTATGGTCCTCCGGGGCTTGGCAAGACTACTCTGGCGGGTATAATTGCAAACGAGCTGGGAGTAGAGATTAAGATCACATCGGGGCCCGCTATTGACAGAGCAGGGGATCTTGCGGCAATACTTACAAACCTTAATGAGAACGATGTCCTCTTTATAGATGAGATACACAGACTGAACCGTTCTGTTGAGGAGGTGCTTTACTCTGCAATGGAAGACTATGCGCTGGATATAATTATAGGCAAAGGTCCGTCGGCAAGGTCCATACGTCTTGACCTTGCAAAGTTTACGCTGATAGGAGCAACCACCAGAGCAGGAAGCCTTTCGGCGCCTCTCAGGGACAGATTCGGGGTGCTGAGCAAATTCACATTATATGATACTGATGACCTCAAAAAAATCATACGCAGATCAGCAGGTATACTCGGAGTGGATGCTGATGAGGCTTCGCTTGAGGAGATGGCAAAGCGTTCAAGAGGAACTCCAAGAGTTGCAAACAGGATACTCAAGAGAGTCAGAGATTTCTCACAGGTAAAAGGTGACGGCAGCATTACTCCGGAGATAACGCAGCAGGCTCTTGCGGCACTCGGAGTTGATGAATATGGCCTTGAGGCTCTTGACAGAGAGCTTCTCGATACTATAATCACCAGATTTAACGGCGGCCCTGTAGGCATTGATACTATAGCAGCCTCAATAGGCGAGGAGAGAGTTACAATTGAGGATGTGTATGAACCTTATCTGATACAGGCAGGGTTTCTCCACAGAACCCAGAAAGGCAGAGTGGTGTCGGAACAGGCATACAGACATCTTGGCATAGCGGTGCCGGAGGATATTGAATATTAGACTAAAGCAGCTTGGGTAACCAAACTTAATCGGGGTTTGAGCAAAAACTCCAAACTTAATTAGGGGTCTGACTTCGGGGTATGTACAGAAATTCCAAACTTGATTGGGGGTCTGACTTCGGGGGCTGACAATTAAAAAAATGCAAGAGGTGGCAGCGATTTGTCACCTCTTTTTGCCGGAAAAGATTTAAAATAATTAACTGGGTTCGCCACCATTGACAGCTCTTTATGAAGAGTTTTGAAGCATAATGCCGATGGTGAAGAACTCGTAAACAGATATGCGGGAACTTCCCATCAGAATATCAGATATTGTAACTCTTCATTAAATTCACCGTCAATGGCACAGCCACCTTCGGTGGTGGCTTGATTTAAGCCTATGGCTCAGAATCTTTAAACAGAGTGTTTTTCGATTTTGTATAGCTTCCTCTTTTTGCTCCGGTAAACGAGTCATCTCTGACTTGGGAAATGCTGCGTGGAGAGGCAAGTACAGGAGCGTTTTTTCTTTCAGCAAAAAGGAACCTGTTTCTTAAATGCTCAAAATTGTCAAATCCTCTGCAAATACGTTTCATGTCTTTCGGCTTCCTGTTCAATCCTTCCATAGGACCATTTGAAAGTCTGCTGTGGTATGGACCTTTGGAGCCGGTACGTTCAAGAGTGATGAATGAATTAAGTATCGGTTCATAATATTTCTTTAATGAACGTGCAATATCAGCAAATTCATCGACACCTGAAGAAAGGTATTTGTCTATCAGAAGAGGAAGTTCTTTTTCTGCATTATCTCTGTTTCCGGAATTGCGTGAGTTGAACTGTATATATTCTTCTTTGAGGTCACGCATCAGCATAAGCTGAGGATCTGTTTTTCTGAACTTTTCTTCATAATCATATATATCCATGAAATAGCGGAAATGTCTGTCCGGTTTATGTGGAATCTGACAGGTAAGAGTATCACGGTTCTTGAGAATTACCCACCTGCACCTTCCATAAAGATATACTTCATCCGACATAGGCAGATGAAGTCCGGGATTGCCTTTTTCCAGCTGAAGTACCCGCTCACGTTCTTTATCCCTTGCCTTGAATTCCTTTTCCTTTGATATCATATATGTTTTCAGTTTGCTGTTGATCATCTGAACGACATGAAAAGAATCCACGACGGAAACCGCATTTGGAAAGTATTTGCCTGCATAGGAGATGTAAGCATTGAACATATCAGAAACAAGAAATTCCACTTTAAGACGTTCTTTTTTAGGTATTGACAGCAGGTATGGCTGCATTACAGAATCCTTTCTGCTTTGTTTCATATCGATGGGCTCCCCGGTAATGAAATCCTGAATGATTACAGCATATCGACAGTCCTGAGAGCCTATGTGGACTTCATCTATACATATGGCCTTTGTAAGAGGAAGCCTTTTCATATCCACATATCGCATAAATGTGTATATTGCAGCAGTATCAGAAACATGGAATTTCTGAGCGATCTGGCTTGCTGTAAGGCGGATATCTCTAAAACTGTCTACAATCATCATATCGACAAGGTCTGTGCATCTGCGGTTCTTTTTAAGGAAACTGATTTTTTCATAACATGAGAAAGCACAGTCGGGATTGGTGCATTTCCAGCGGCGCTGTTTGTATACGAGGACAAGTTTGAAACCATCCTGAAGCATAGAGTGGACGGGTTTTCGGATATCATGTCCTTTAGAATGCATTCTTGAGCCGCATTTTTCACAGAATGCAGGAACAGGCTTTGTAGATATGTGGACATACTTTACTTTTTCAGTCAGGTCTGTTTCGATATTGTCTACTTTGACAAGAGAATCTTCCATATTAAGAAGCTGTGTGATAAAATCATCATATAACATAGTTGTTCCTTTCTACATTTTCCGGCAGAAATATGATAGAAAAGTGGACATAAAAAGGCAATACCGAAGATGACGATATTGCCTTTAAAATTTTTTGAAGACCCCGAACAAGGATACTAATATATGGAAAACCCCGAAATAGCCCCCGAAAATATGTGACCCCGATTAAGTTTGGTTACGCAGCAGCTTCAGGGCTGCTTTTTTATTGATTTTTTGTTTGAGAAAAAACGTGAAAAAGAGGCAGAATTACTGCATTTTTACAGTAAATTGGTAAAATGAAATAATAGTGCCAAAAATAGTAAATATATATTGACATACTATGTTTCTGCTGGTAATATATTGATACAGGTTATGAAACCAAATTATTGAATAAATACATTTATCAAGGAATTAGAGAGAACAGGATAATGAGTATAGCAAAGGATATAAAAGCATATATTGCAGAACAGTTTACAACAACAAGAAGAAAATACTTTAGTTTTACTGACGACTATGTATTTAAGGCAGTATTCGGGCAGGATAATGACAGATCAAAACAGGCGCTGATATTGCTTCTCAATACAATACTTGACAGAAAAGATGATCCTATAACCCGTATCAGAATACTTAACCCTATAATCATAGGTCAAAGTGATGAGAGCAAGGGATCTATAATGGACATCATGGCGGAAACCCAGAACGGCCTCATACTTGATATCGAAGCGCAGTCAGGTAAATTCAAGGAGTACTCCAACAGAGCGCTTCGCTATGCCAATGCGCTGCTGGAAAAATCATCGAAGCGCGGTGAAGACTATGGTAAGATGGAGAAAAGCATAGTTGTAACAATAGCAGACGGCAGGCCTTATATGGCCGCTGATAAACTGCATTGTGTATTTGATATCAGGGAGAGAGAAACCGGTGTGCCTATGACGGACAGACTTGAATTTCACTGCATACAGCTGGGCTTTGTAGACGAAACAAAGCCTGTGTCTGAGCTTAGTCCTTTGGAGCTTGTTGCGGCATATCTTAAATATGCCGGAAATGAGGATAAGGCAGGGTATACCAGTGAACTCCTTGAATATGGAGAGGGGCTTATAGATATGGCAGAGAATATATTCAGAGATGTTACCCTTGATGAAAGGGCTTGGGTTGAAAAGCGGTCAAGAGAGCTGGCAGAGCATACCCGTGCCAGCGAGATATATCAGGCAAGAGAGGAAGGTATTGAACAAGGCAGAACCGAAGGCATTGCAGAGGGCGAAGCTTCCGGCAGAGTTGCAGAGAAGATTGAGATGGCCAGGATCATGAAGGATAAAGATTATTCCATTGCTGAGATATCAGAGCTGACAGGTTTATCAGTAGAGGAAATAGAGAAGTTATAGTAAAGTACATTGATTAAGGTATTTAACACGCCGTGAGCAGGAAATCCCCCTCCTCTACAGGTAGTGGGATGAATTGCGATAAACACGGCGCTTCTTGACCCTTGTATTGCATAGTAATATAACGATAGCAGGTTCAAAAGAAATATCGCAAGTCATATCGAACTAATATACAGTATAATATCGGTCCGATATCTGCTGTATATTGTACTCCGGGATTATGTAAAAAACCTTTTGAACTCAACCCCATATAATCTGATTACAAAAGGTAGGCAAGATGGCAAACAAAGCAATTAAGTACAGACTGTATCCGACAACTGAACAGAAAACCATGTTTGCAAAGACCTTCGGATGCTGCCGCAAGGTCTATAATCTTATGCTTAATGATAAGATTGAAAGCTACAAAAAAACCGGCAGATTTGCATCCGTGACACCTGCCATGTATAAAAAGGAATATCCGTTCCTGAAGGAAGCAGACAGTCTTGCTCTTGCCAATGTGCAGTTAAATCTGCAGGGCGCTTTCAGAAGCTGTTTCGACAAATCCCGCAAAAGGCAGAATGGATTTCCTAAATTCAAGTCTGCCAAACACAGCCGAAAAGCCTATACCACCAATAATCAGAAAGGCACTGTTGCTATTATTGGTAATGCTGTAAAGCTGCCTAAAATCGGTAAGGTTAAAGCTGTAATTCATCGCCGGCCTGATGCTGACTGGATTATCAGGTCTGCAACTGTATCTCAGGACGGCGATGGCAAATATTATGTATCCGTGCTTTTTGAATTTGCAAGAAATATTACGCCTGTTCCGATATCTGATAACGCTGTCGGTCTTGATTATGCCTCTGACGGTCTGTATGTTGACAGTAATGGCAATACAGGCACCAACCATAAATATTATCGTGAAAGCCATAAAAAACTTGCAAAAGAGCAGCGCAGGCTTTCACGTATGAAAGGCTCTGAAAAAGGTGAAACAAAATCCGGTAACTATATTAAACAGCTTCGTAAAGTGAATAAAATCCATAGACATATATCAAATCAGAGGCTGGATAATCTGCATAAAATATCTGCTGAGATAGCCAATCAGTATGATGTTGTATGTGTTGAAAGTCTGGATATGAAAGCTATGTCCAATAAGGGCTTTGGTAACGGTAAAGCCACTATGGATAACGGATACGGATTATTTCTGAAGATGCTGGAGTATAAACTTTCTGACAGAGGTAAATATCTTGTTAAAATAGACAGGTGGTTTCCGTCAAGTCAGATATGTCACTCCTGCGGGGCGCTTCACCCTGAAATGAAAAACCTCGCAAACCGTACAATGGTATGTGATTGCGGTCTGACAATCAGTCGCGACCGGAACGCTGCTATAAATATAAGGCGTGAAGGCCTGAGAATACTGAAATCCGGGTTTTCTGTAGCGTAAATAATATATGGTAGGTCAGGAACCGGCCAAACCCAACGCCTGTGGACACTGCATCAGACCTGGCGATACCATAAGGTATCAGCCGGGCAGTAGTGGTTGAAGCAGGAAGCTCCGACTTCTAAGCGA
>URGK01000070.1 GCA_900547295.1 uncultured Eubacteriales bacterium | reverse complement strand
CTTAAAGGCAAGGATATAGTTATTATCTATATCAATGATAAAGGTATCTGTGAGATATTAAATCATACTATGGAGACTGTGGGAGCAGAGAAGTATATTAAATTCACAACCTCACACTTCTCAAACTTTGCAGTAGTAGAAAAAGCTGATGCAGAGAAACTTATAGCTAAGCAGAATGCTGATAAGATAAACTCCTTAACCAAGGAAGCTAAACTCAAAGCAACCACTTCAAAGACAGCTAAAAAGAGTATTAAGGTTAAGATTGGAGAGGCTAAGAATTCAAACAGCCTGATTAAGGAAGCAAAGGCTATGGGATATACTGTTAAGTATAAATTCTATAAGTCGACTAAGAAAGCTTCAAAGTACAAGGCTATTAAGACAAAGACTTCAAACTCATATATCAACACCAAAGGCAAGAAGGGTACCAAGTACTACTACAAGGCTAAGGTGATGGTATATGACGGCAAGAATCTGATAGCACAGACTGAACTGAAGCAGTGCAGCTATGGGGCAAGGACTTGGAGCAAGTAAATATCTGGACAATAGAACAGACCGGAGTTCCGGTCTGTTTTGGTCTATGCGTTTGTATCTGTCGGATCGTAGTTCTGCCACGATGGGATTTTTTTAAGTTTAGGTTTGCCGAACGGTCCGGCGTAGTTTGAATCGTAAACCACAACCTTGCAGCGCTGTCTTGCAGCCAGATTGTAGATAATCTTTGCGTCTGAGCATTTTAGTCTTACACAGCCGTGAGAGCCGCTGTTGCCAAGCCAGTTGTATGCTCCTGTAAGCAGTGTGTGATTATTGCCGTTTACAGTATAGCATACGGAGTGGAAATACATTGCACCATAGAAGTGTGTTACATACTGGCCGTATACAACATCGCCGTTGTCCTGATATTCAGTACGGCCGCCGAGATCTTTCCATCTGTAGATATAGCCTGTTCTGTAGGTTCCCTTGTCGGTAGGTCTTGACGCAGAGCCTACGGTGCAGATCATAGCTTTGACAGGTATGTCGTATACGCCGTCACTGCCTGCAGCATAAATCGTTATAGTGTTTTTAGTACGGTTTACACCTATTTTCAGAGGGTGTGACAGTACCCAGTTAAAGCCTTTATAGCTGATAAGGTTTCTTTGAAGCACTCCGTTTTTGTTAAAAAAGTAAACATATTTACCTATTTTTTTTGAGGTGTTCGTCAGCATTCTGCCTTTTTTATCGAAATAATATCTTCTGGAGCCGTTTTTGTATTTCCATTTTGAAGTTATAACTTTGCCTGTTTTGCCAAACCAGTATTTATGTCCCGATACAGTAGTTGTTTTATTCTCAATGCGGGCATAAGATTTTTTGCTCATATAGTACTTGTTTTTACCGATCTTCTGCCAGCCTGTAAGCAGATAACCCTTGTTGCTGATGCGGTAGGTTTTGCCTGAAATCTTTGCAAAATGTGTTTTGCCTGTGGATTTAACAGAAGAATTGCTGTTAAAATAGTATGCTTTTTTGCCTATTTTTCGGATCCCTGTTTTTGTAACATGTTCTACAGAGCCGTTGCTGTAAAAATAGTAACGTCTGCCGTTGTCTGCTTTGTATATACCTGAACCTGAAGGCTTGAAGATAGTGCCTGAAGCTGTAATATAGTAATATTTACCGTCATCAAGTTTCGTGAGAGCCGATGATACGGAAATATCTTTTGCAGTCCCTTCGACATAATAGGAACCGTTGTATATACCCGTATAAAGGGAGCCTTTGCCGGAGGCGTTAAAATAGTAAAGCTTATTGTCGGCGCTGTTTGTACCGAAAACATCCTTTTGAAGTATCCCGTCATCTGAAAAGCTGTAATATATACCGTCAATGAGTGCAATTCCTTTGACAGGATTAAGATTCTCATCAAGATATACGGTATGTTCGGCGTTCCAGCCGGGAACTGCAGTTACATCTGCTGTTTCTGCAAATGCGAAATTTGCAGATGAAAGAATAATTAAAACAGTTAAAACAAGTGATATTTTTTTATTCATTTTCAACCCTTTCCTCTTCCTGAAATATAATTCTCAGTATACCACGCAATATATGTATTTATCAAGAACCTGACGGACTAAAAATCAAATAAACAGGTATAATGTATAATTAATATATGGAATGGAAGACAGAATATGTCCTAATTTATCAGTGGGGCTGCGAAATTCAGTAAAAACCATATTTTTACTGGACTTAACGGTATGCGCATGATATAATATTTTACTGCACAAAAGATGTTTAAGGAGCTGGCAATGAAAAAGGGCAAGGTTTTTGTTATTTCCGGACCCTCGGGAGTAGGGAAGGGAACTATATGCAAGGAACTTCTTGAAGAACTGGATATCGACCTTTCGGTTTCTATGACTACCAGAGATCCCAGAGACGGGGAAGTACATGGTGAGAGCTATTTCTTTGTGACTCACGAGGAGTTTGAGGAGCAGATAGCCGCAGGCGGTCTGATGGAGTATGCCAGAATTTACAAGAACTATTACGGCACTCCAAAAGCCAGAGTAATAGAGAAACTGGAACAGGGCAGAGATGTGCTTCTTGAGATAGAGATGCAGGGCGCGGCACAGGCAAAGGCTGCATATCCCGAAGCGGTTCTTATATTTGTGCTTCCGCCGTCGCTCACAGAACTGAGAAAACGTTTGACAGAGCGCGGTACCGAGACTTCTGAGAACATAGAGCTCAGACTCAGCACAACCCTTAAAGAGATTGAGTGTATCAAGGGCTACGATTATTATATAGTCAACGATGATCTGAACAGAGCTGTAGATACGGCGGCCTGTATTATCAGGGCAGAACACGCAAAGGTATCCGGCAGTGCAGAATATATAGTGAATAAATATAAGGAGGAACTTGTATTATGATGTTATACCCTTCAGTTAACGAAATAAGGAAAAAGGCGGATTCAAGATATACCCTTGTAATTCTTGCGGCCAAGAGAGCAAGAGATATTACAAGAGGACTGCCGAAACTCACAGAGGCAGATGTTGAGAAACCTGTTTCAATCGCCGCAAACGAGATAGCAGAGGACCTTATTACCTACAGGAGAACAGCAGAGGAATAGAACCCGGTTCAGGTGAAAATTCCTGATTTATGTACTTTTTTATTCTTTTTCTTGCACTTTGTGAATAATTATGATAACATAGAGGTGCAATAATTTTAGACCGATTAGTTTAAAGAGCAGATAACGTCTGCTCTTTAAGTTTTATATGGAGGAAAAATGGCAAAGATTAATATCAGAGCTCTTGTAGCCGAAATGTCGGCAGACTTTCTGGCAGAGCACAAGCTGGAGCTGTACAACGTGGAGTTCCAAAAAGAAGGCAAGGACTGGTTCCTCAGAGTGTATATAGATAAACCCGAGGGGACAGAGGGATATATCAGCACAGACGACTGTGAGCTGGTAAGCAGATTTTTAAGTGAGAAGCTCGATGAGGCAGACCCTATAGAGCAGAACTACTATCTGGAGGTTTCCTCTCCGGGAATGGACAGAGCCCTGATTACAGAGGACCATTACAGAAGATATACAGGTCAGCTTGTCGATGTGAAGCTTTACAGCGGCATAAACGGCAAAAAGACATATCAGGGCATATTAAAAGGACTGAATGAAAACATTCTTACTATAGAAGAAGAAAACGGTAAAACAGTGGAGCTGCCTTTTGACAAGGTGGCCAAAACCAATCTGGCGGTAATTTTCTAAGGAGGCAAAAAGAAAGAAAATGAACAAAGAATTTATTGATGCTATTTATGATCTTGAAAAAGAAAAGGGTATTTCAAAGGATATACTTATCGAAGCAATAGAATCAGCGCTGGTCTCAGCATACAAAAAAAACTACGGTACATCACAGAATGTCAGAGTTAATATCGACAGAGAAGAGGGCGATATTGACGTATTTATGAGAATGGACGTTGTAGAGGAAATCGAAGACGAGCTTACACAGATATCTCTTGAAGAGGCTCAGGAGATAGACCCAAGATACGAGGTCGGAGATGTTGTTGAATATCAGGTTACCCCTAAGGACTTCGGAAGAATTGCGGCGCAGACTGCCAAGCAGGTTGTAGTGCAGAGAATCAGAGAAGCTGAGCGCGGCATGGTATTTGACAACTATATCGAAAGACAGGGCGAAATGGTAACAGGTGTCGTTCAGAGAATTTCCAACGGCACAATATTTGTTGATATGGGTAAGACAGAAGCCCTGCTGCCTGTGACAGAGCAGGTTCCCGGCGAGAAATACAATGTCAACGACAGAATTAAAGTATATATAATGGACGTCAAAAAAACAGCAAAGGGACCTCAGGTGTTCCTGTCAAGATCCCACCCTGCGATAGTTAAAAGACTCTTTGAGCTTGAAGTTCCGGAAATACAGGACGGAACAGTTGAAATCAAGAGCATTGCAAGAGAAGCAGGCTCAAGAACCAAGATGGCCGTTTATACAGAGGACGAAAACGTGGATCCTGTAGGCGCTTGCGTAGGCAACAGAGGCGTCAGAGTCCAGGCCGTGGTAGATGAGCTGTTCGGAGAGAAGATAGATATAATCACATGGAGCGACGACCCTAAGGTGCTTATCAAAAACGTATTAAGCCCTGCAAAGGTTGAGGAAGTAATAATAGACGACGACGAAAAATCCGCGCTTGCAATAGTACCTGACTATCAGCTTTCACTTGCAATAGGCAAGGAAGGTCAGAACGTAAGACTTGCAGCAAGACTCTGCGGCTGGAAAATAGATATCAAGAGTCATTCTCAGTACTTTGGCGACGGCCAGATTGAAGAGTACGCAGAAGATGACTATGAAGACGAAGAATAAATTTTAAACGGGAGTGAGTTCAGTTGAAAGAAAAAAAGATTCCTATGAGGAAATGTGTAGGCTGTATGGAATCAAAGCCTAAGGGAGAATTAATAAGGATTGCCGGCTTTGAAGGTCAGGTGTGTGTTGACACCACAGGCAGAGCAAAAGGCAGAGGCGTATATATATGCCCCGATGAAGCCTGTCTCAAGATGGCGATTAAGAAAAAAGCAATAAAACGGGGGCTTCAGATGGAAATATCCGCTGAGCAGGAAGAAGCTCTTGTGGAGGAGCTGACATCAAAGCTTAAGGAAGATGCGTAAAAAGATAGAAAGCTATCTGGGCTTTGCAGCAAGGTCAAGGAATCTTGTAGCCGGCTATAACACCTGCATTATGGCCATGCAGAAACGAAAACTGAAACTCTTAATACTGGCCTCTGACCTTTCGGAGAATTCAATAGAAAAGCTCGTTAAGGAAGCAGAGAAAACCGGTACTTCATATAAAATTTACGGCAGTGTTTTGGGTCTTTCCCATATTACAGGGAAAGACAACAAAGGCGTGTTCGGTGTCACCGACAGAAACTTTGCCGATATAATAAGTCAGGAGATTGACAAAGAACAGTCACTGAATCAGGAGGTGTTCTAATGACAATAAAAATTTATGAATTAGCAAAAGAACTCAACATAGCAAGCAAAGAGCTTGTGGAGAAGATAAATGCTATGGGAATAGAAGCCAAATCTCATATGAGCTCCATAGATGAAAAAGTCGCAGCAGAGCTTAGAAACACTTTGGGAGGAAAGCACGTGGCAAACTCTGAAACAAAGGTTGTAAAAGCTGTTCCCAAAAAGAAAGAAAAAGAAAACGACAACGAGCCGAGAGTTACGGTAAAGGCAGCAAACATCAAGCCGCCTATGCCGACCAAAAAAGCGGCTCCTAAAAAGCCTGCGGCTCATACAGAGGAACGTCCTGCGGCAAGACCGCCTGTAGGAAGACCTCTTCCGAAGAACGCGGTGCCTCAGAGGAAAAAACCTATAATGGGTACTCCTGTGGTAAACAAGGAGCTTGACGAAAGAGAAAAGAAAGCTTCGGAAGCGCCTGCAATCAAAATAGAGGCAGAGGTAATTGTTAAAGAAGAACCTAAGACAGAAGAAGCAAAGGTTCAGGCAGCGCCTGCGGCAGAGCCTGTTAAGGCACAGGAGTCTGCTAAGGCAGCTGAAATCAAAAAGGAAGAACCTAAAAAAGAAGAAGTTAAAAAAGAAACAAAGCCTTCCGGCAGAGATGACAGACCTGCAAAGAGAAGAGAGGACAGAGGAAATCAGAAAAGAGATGACCGTCCTGCAAGAAAAGACGACAGATTTAAGAAAAACGATGACCGGAAGAAGCCTGATAAAGACAGAAAGCCTGCTCCGAGAAGAGATGCGGCTCCTGCTCCTGATATGGGAGTGCAGAAACCTAATCAGAAGAAAAAGGATGATAAAAACCGTAAAAATAAAGAACAGCACGACAAATTCTCCAAGCTGGAAAACGGCAAACAGAAGAAAGGCGGCTTCGGCAAAGACCTTACAGAAAGATCGTTAGAAAAGAAAGAAAGAAAAAAACACAACAGACCAAAGAAGGAAGAACCGGTGGAAGAAACAATAGTAATACCTGAGGGCTCAACAGCCATAACTGTACCTATTACAGTTGCAGGCTTCTGTGAGCAGCTTGAAATATCAACAGCAAAAGTAATTATGGCTCTTATGAAGCTGGGAATTATGGCTAACATAAACCAGAATCTTGACGAAATGACAGTTGAGATACTGGCAGCAGAGCTTGGAATTGACGTAACAGTTACAAATGTAGAGGAAGACCTTGTTGAAGAGGGCATTGAAGACTTCGAGGATAAAGAAGAGGACTTAAAGCCAAGACCTCCTATTATTACTGTAATGGGTCACGTTGACCACGGTAAGACATCACTGCTTGATGCAATCAGATCAACTAATGTTACAGCATCAGAGTCAGGCGGAATTACGCAGCACATAGGTGCATCAGAGGTTGAAATCAACGGACAGAAGATAGTGTTCCTTGATACTCCGGGTCACGAGGCTTTCACAGCAATGAGAGCAAGAGGCGCGCACGTTACAGATATAGCCGTACTGGTAGTAGCGGCAGATGACGGTGTAATGCCTCAGACAATAGAGTCAATAAGCCATGCCAAAGCAGCAGGCGTTCCGATTATAGTAGCTATAAACAAGATGGATAAACCTGCGGCAAATCCTGACAGAGTAAAGCAGGAGCTGACAGAGCACGGCATACTGGTTGAAGACTGGGGCGGAGATGTAATATCTGTTCCTGTTTCCGCAAAGACAGGCGAGGGAATTACAAACCTGCTTGAGATGATACTGCTTCAGGCAGAAATGCTTGAGCTTAAGGCAAACCCTGCAAGACTTGCACAGGGTACGGTAGTTGAAGCAAGACTTGACAAGGCAAAGGGTCCTGTTGCAACACTTCTTGTATTAAACGGTACACTCAAATCAGGTCAGAGCGTTGTAGCCGGAACAAGCTGCGGCAGAATAAGACTGATGACAAACTATATGGGCAAGAAGATTGCCAAGGCAGGCCCTGCAACAGCAGTGGAAATCCTCGGACTTACAGAGGTTCCGCAGGCCGGTGATGAATTCAATGCAGTTAAAGAGGACAGAATTGCAAGGGAAATCGCAGAGAACAGAAAGCTTAAATTAAGAGAAGAGGTTCTTGCAAGAAATTCAGCAAGCACACTGGAGCAGCTGTTCAGCCAGATACAGGAGGGCGAGGTAAAAGACCTGAACCTTATTGTAAAGGCAGACGTACAGGGCTCAGTCGGCGCTATAGTTGCATCGCTTGAAAAGCTCAAGAATGAAAATGTAAGAGTAAAGATAATCCATACAGGTGTGGGAACTGTAAACGAGTCAGACGTTATGCTGGCGGGAACATCGGGAGCTATCATCATAGGCTTCAACGTAAGACCGTCATCGGCAGTTCAGAGTATGGCAGACAGAGATAATATCCAGATAAGAACCTACAGAGTAATCTATGATATCATCAATGATGTTGAAGACGCTATGAAAGGTATGCTTGATCCTGAATTCAAGGAAGTTGTTCTGGGTAAGATAGAGGTAAGAGAAACCTTCAAGGTTCCGGGCGTAGGCATTATCGCAGGCGCATATGTAACAGAGGGTAAGGCTGTTCGTAATGCAGAGGTTCGCCTTGTTCGTGACGGTATAGTTATACACGAGGGTAAAATCTCATCACTTAAAAGATTTAAGGACGACGCAAAAGAAGTACAGCACGGCTTCGAATGCGGCATAGGAATTGAAGACTATAACGACATCAAAATCGGTGACGTTATTGAATGCTTCGTTATGGAGGAAATCGAAAGATAAATGGGTAAAGGATACAGACAGGGCCGGTTAGGCGAGGAAATAAGGAGAATAATAAGCCAGATGCTTTTGTCGGGCATTAAAGACCCGAGGCTGTCGGGAATGATAAGCATATCTGCTGTTGACGTAACAAGCGACGGCAGCTATGCAACCTGTTATGTCAGCATACTGGGAAGCGGCGAAAACTGCAATCCTACCGATGAGGAAAAGGAGCAGGTTCTTGCGGGCTTCCGCAGCGTCAAAGGCCTTATTAAGCGCGAAATCGGTCATCAGATAAAGCTCAGACATATACCGGAGCTTATCTTCAAAATTGACAAGTCGATGGAATACGGCAGACACATAGACGATATAATCAGCAGGCTTGATATAAAGCACGATGAGGAAGAATAATGAACACAATAAAAGAGATTGCACAGAAGCTTAAACAGGCGCAGAGTGTGCTGCTGTTTCCTCATGTTCATATGGACGGAGATGCTTTAGGCTCTTCTGCAGCCCTTGCAGGCGCGCTGAGAAAACAGGGTAAAACCTGCTATGTTCTCATTGAAGATGAGATAGCGGGCAACCTTAAATTTCTCGACAGAGATTACTGCACTGACAATCAGGACATAATAGATGACCCTGACCTGTGCGTATATATTGACTGCGGAGATGAGAGCAGAATACCCAAAAGGTACGGCAAATTCCTTTCCGGTAGAGAAACAATGTGCATAGATCATCACAGAACAAACAGCTCTGATACGGATTATGCGTATGTTGACCCTGATGCAGCCGCAACGGGAGAGATAATATACGATATTATCACAGCCATGGGAGATGAAATAGATGCGCATACAGGAGAGGCTCTGTATGCGGCGCTTACTACGGATACAGGGAACTTCCAGTATTCAAACTGCACCAAAAAAACTCACGAAATAGCCGCTGCGCTGTATGACAGCGGAATGAACCACAGCGAAGTCTGCATACAGATATATGAGAATGTATCGGTTGGCAGGATAAGACTCGACAATATGATAATGAATACTCTCGATATATTTGCAGACGGCAAGGCAGCTATGGCTTATGTAACACAGCAGATGCTTGAGGAAACAGGTACAGGTATGGACGAAACAGAGGGAATAGTATCGACGCTGAGACGTATCAGAGGCGTTGAGATTTCAGTGTTTCTCAAAGAGTACGGAACGGAGGAAATCAAGGTAAGTATGAGAGCCAAGACTTATGCCGATGTTGCAGAAATAGCCGTTGAATTTGACGGCGGCGGGCATACCAAGGCGGCAGGCTTTACAGGCAGAGGCTCCCTTGAGGAGATAAAAGCTGTTGTCAGAAGCAGAATTGAAGAGCAATTAAGCAGATAGCATTGACTTTAAATTTTCGATTTGATATACTAAATAAATACAGGCAATACAGAACAGAAAAAGCCTGTATAATACGATGATAAACCAAACAGAATGGAGATGCAGAATATGAAAAAGATAAGAACAATAGAAACTCGTAACTTATGCGAAAGCGCTAAGAACGGTGGCTGCGGTGAATGCCAGACTTCATGTCAGTCAGCATGCAAGACAAGCTGTGGTGTTGCTAACCAGAAATGCGAAAAAGAAGATAAATAGGACTTCGCAAAAGCCAAGGCTGCCGTCTTTACAGAAGGCAGCTTTTTTATGACCTAACCCAGTGAACGAAGTGAACTGTTGGTAGGTCAAACGTCAGGCTTTCCCAAGAGTGCATAGCGCGATTGGCTGAAAGCTACGGCGAAAAGACCTAACCCCATTTGCGTAGCAAACAGGATTGATTATATATAGATAGAAAGGAGCCTGTATATGGTTCACCAGTATAAAATGAACGGCTATAATATTGTTTTAGACTCCTGCTCGGGAACTATTCATGTAGTAGACGAGCCTGTTTATGACGTTATAGCAATGTTTCAGGCTAATGATGAAGATACGATTACACAGGTTGTATGTGATAAATATAAAGACAGAGGAGATGTAACCGAAGCCGATGTGCGTGAGTGTATTGAGGATATAAAGGGTCTGATTAAAGAGGGCAAGCTTTTCAGTCCTGATACCTTTGCGGATATGGCGGGTACATTTAAGGAACATTCAGGTAATGTAATCAAGGCGCTGTGTCTGCACGTTGCGCATACCTGCAATCTGAACTGCGACTACTGCTTTGCAAGTCAGGGCAAATTCCACGGAGAACGCGCCCTAATGAGCTTTGAAGTGGGCAAAAGAGCGCTGGATTTCCTTATTGAAAACTCCGGAACAAGGACAAATCTTGAGGTTGACTTCTTTGGCGGGGAGCCTCTTATGAACTGGGAGGTTGTCAAACAGCTTGTTGAATATGCCAGAAGCGTTGAAAAACAGCACGGTAAGAATTTCAGATTTACCCTTACAACCAATGGTGTTTTAATTGACGATGACGTTATAGATTTTGCAAACAGAGAGATGAGCAATGTTGTTCTGTCCCTTGACGGCAGGAAAGAAATCAACGATTTGAAGCGTGTGGACTATGCAGGCAATGGCAGCTACGATATAATTGTTCCTAAATTTAAAAAAATGGTGGAAGCAAGGGGCGGCAAAAACTACTATATGAGAGGCACATTTACTCACGCAAATCCTGATTTTACGGAAGATGTGTTCCATATGGCAGACCTGGGATTTACAGAGCTCAGTATGGAGCCTGTAGTCTGTGCGCCTTCCGATCCTGCGGCGCTTACCGAAGCGGATATGGAAATCGTCAAGGAACAGTATGAGATACTTGCAAAGGATATGCTGAGGCGCAGCAGAGAAGGAAACCCGATAACTTTCTACCACTATATGCTGGACCTTACTGGCGGACCTTGCATCTACAAGCGTATTTCAGGCTGCGGCTCCGGTACGGAATATATGGCAGTTACACCTTGGGGCGACCTGTATCCGTGCCACCAGTTTGTAGGAGATGAGGAGTTCAGGCTGGGAGATATCTGGCAGGGAGTTACCAATAACAATATCAGAGAGGATTTCCGCTCCTGCAATGTATATGCAAGACCTGAATGTGGCGACTGCTGGGCGAAGCTTTACTGTTCAGGTGGCTGCGCGGCAAACGCATATCATGCGACAGGCAGCATCAGAGGCATATATGAGGCAGGCTGCGAACTGTTCTGCAAGCGCATAGAATGTGCAATTATGATGAAAGTTGCAGAGGAAGACTTATAAGGAGGGGGTTAGATGGCATTAGGATATCTTGCTTTGATGTTCGTCATTATGAGCGTTATAAGTATTATCGGGCTGGTACTGCTTCTGATTGTTAAAAACGAAAAAGCAAACAGAGCAATTCTGTATATAATGGCGGCATGGGGAATTCTCATAAGCGTAATGAATATTACAGCATTGCCGATCAACTGGATTATGTGGCGTGTTGCTGCAGGCGCCTGCGGACTTGCGGGACTTGCAGGCGGTATTGTGAGATTTATCGCTAAGGAAGACCTGAAAACAGTATCGGCGCTTCTTACTATAGTTTCTGTTTTAGCAGGGATGATTATGCTGTTTATAGCGTAATAAATTTAAAAGGTGGGATAGATTATGAGTAAAAGAAGAATTACAGCAGTTTTGATACTTGCAGTCGCAACAGGGATAACAGCAGTAATTGCAGTAAAATCGGGAATAAACCCGCCGGTTGGAAATATTATAGGGTCGTTTTGTGCCATTGCGGTTCTGGTTGTATTTTCACTGCTGCTTAAAGTCAAAGACAATCTGTTTTACTGCGGGCTGATTTTTGTTTACTGCGCATCACCTGTGGGCTCAGTGCTTAATCTTTACAGAAGTGTGGGTCCGTATGATAAGATAGTGCATTGTTTCAGCGGCATATTGCTGGCATGGCTTGCAACGGTGCTTCTGTCCAGACTGTTTGACAGAGCAGTTTCGGAGGTCAGAAATACTAAGCTGTATATGCTGCTCCAGTGCGGCTTTGCATTTTTCTTTTCATCTGCGGGGGCCGGTATATGGGAGATTTTCGAGTTTACCACAGACAGGCTTACAGGAGGTGAAATGCAGAGAGGAATGGTCGATACGGTAACCGATATTATAGCCGGAAATACCGGAGCGCTTACATACTGCATAATACTTGCCGTACTGATATGCAGCGGCAGGCTGGCAGAAAGAGAAAATACTTAAAGAGAATTATGATATATGGAACCCTGCTTGGAATTATCTTGGCAGGGTCTTTTGTATATAATATGGCTTTTTAGGCGAAACTATTTTGTTTTAAATCGAAAAGTGTTGGCAAGACAACAGAAATTAAAAAAACAAAGAGATAGAATATAGATGGATATAAATTTAATTTTTGTTGGAGGAAGAATATGAAAAAGAAAATATTATCATTAATCATTTCAGTTGCAATGGTTATGACAGTATTTGCCGGAATGACAGTAACTGCAAGTGCAGACGATGCAGCAGCAACTACGGCATTTATAGTATATCTTCAGGGTGAAGACGGAACTCTTACAGCAGAAAAAGAGTACACCGCAGAGCAGTTTGCAGCACTTGCAGAAACAGGTTCAATCGGCGGGTTCTATTACAAAGAAGGTGTTTGGAATGGTATTACTTCAAACCAGTATGTAACAGTAGAAACGCTTCTTGCAGATGCAGGCATTAACAAGGATTTTGTTACAGCGCTGTATGCAGCAGAAGTAAAAGATGGAGCTGTTTCCGCATATACTAAGAGTGAGTACAAAGCATACCTTGCCGGTCCTGCTTATCTTTACGGAGAAACTAAGGGCTCAGATGCAGCATTTACAGGTGCGCCAACAGAGCAGCCTCTTGCAGTTTCAGTAACAGCAGCAAAAGGAACAGTTGCAGCAGGACAGACTATTGCAGATTATCTGGCAGCAACAACATCAGCAGATACATCATATAACGTAATTGCAGGCTCATTAGCAGCAGACGATAATGCAGGCAAAAGACTTGTGCAGGGAATTTCCGGTATAGCTGTAACAGTTGATAAGACTGCTATGGACACAGCAGCTGCTAAGGCTTTAAAGGTTAAGAACCTGACAGTTAAGAGATCGAAAGCTAAGGCTACAGTTAAATACAGCAAGACTGCAGGAGCAGAAAAGTACAAGGTTGCTTACTCAAAGAGCAAGAAATTCACAAAAGCAACAGTAAAATATACAACTAAGACTTCATACACATTAAAGCTTAAAAAGGGCACTTACTATGTAAAGGTTGCTGCAGGCAAGAAAGTAGACGGCAAGAATGTTTACGGTAAATACAGCGGATACAAGAAGGTAGTTGTTAAATAGTAATTGATTTATCTAAGGACAGGGTTTACACTTGCTATAGATCCTGTTTTTTATTGAGGTGGATATGAATACAGAATTATGGAACAAATGCATAGAATATCACGGTCATGTGTGCGGCGGTATAGCTCTTGGATATATGGCGGCCCTGTATGCCGGAGAGCTGCTTGATATTAAGAACGGAGATGATGTTCACATAGTTTCAGCTACATCCAAATGCCCTGTAGATGCATTTCCGGTTATACTGGACTGCAGCAGAGAAAACGGCAGGCTTAAAATCGACGACAGAGGCGAGATGGAGTTTAAAGTGGAGAACAGAACCTCCGGGAAAAGTGTGGTGCTGCTGGCAAAACCTAAGCCTGAGGACAGTGAAAAAGGTGAGGACTACTGGCTTAACAGAAACTTTGAGGAGCTTTTTGAAGTAAAATAATAGATAAAGGGTTTCCTGGCGCTATAACGCTTTTGTGGTTGGACGTTAGTGGTGGTCTAACTTTACAGGTGGTTTTAGCAAAAACAACA
>URGK01000069.1 GCA_900547295.1 uncultured Eubacteriales bacterium | reverse complement strand
TTCTTTGAAACATACGGAAATATCTACAGGTCGATATTTCCTATGTTATAAAAAATGCAGGATTCAGGTTTTCACCTGTCCTGCATTTTAATTATGCTATTTTTCTTTTTTGTCGATTAATATAAGCTCTGCGCTCAGTCCCGACAGATTTGAAGAAAGGCTCAGTGTATCTGAAACCGCCAGATCTCCAAACTCTACAAACGGCAGGGTTCTCCAGTTGTTGAGAAGCGCGTTTCTCTTGCTTGGCACCACCTGACCGCTGTCCTCATATGCCACAATTATATTCTCTCTTGTCAGCTTGTATCTTGAGATTTTAAACTCGCCTGAAATACCGGAGCATCTTATCAGAAACTCAACATTGTCGGTGTAGTTCAAAATAGCCTTGAGGTCGTCCGCTCTGCCTCTGGATTCGTTAAATTCCTCCTTAAGCTTCTCATTGAAGTTATATACAAGAATGCTCAGGCTCTTAACCTCTTCAGGATATTTGGCCGATGTAGTTATTATATAATTGTCGCCCGACGCCACAACCTGCTCTCTGAGGCTCTTAATCAGATTGTAAGGTCTTGCAATGAATTTAAGATTTTCGCCCTTTAAAAACTCCTCCACGCTCTGATTCTGGTTTTTGTTTACAATGCCGAACTGGCTGTTGTAGATATTGACATCAATTATGACAGGTTTGGCAGCGCTGTTTTTCATATAATCGCTGTATATTCCTCTCACCTGAGTCCTTATTGCATCTTCTATTTCCTCCGGTGCGGATCTTTCAATATCTGCCATAACCTCTCTGCCGCTTACCTTGCCCGCATATTTTTTGCGGTATTCCAGCGGGTGCATTCCAAACCAGGTTTCAAAATGCTTTATGTAGTATCTGACTGCCGAAAAACCTGTTTCCTCCGCAATGGCCCCTATCTTTTTGTTGGTACCAAGCAGAAGCTTCTCTGACTCCTCAACTCTGATATAGCTTAAAAGCTCCTGGAAGCTGAGTCCTGTAGCCTCCCTTATAACATGGGAAAGATAATATATGCTGAGATGCTCTCTGTCAGCTATTTCTCCCAGTGTAAGCTTGCGGCTGTAGTTTTCGTACATATAGTCTGTAATTCTGTTGAGTCTGCCCGAAAGGATTTTGTTACCCTTGTTTCTGACCTCGTTTACAAACCGTCCGTCCTCCATTACAAAGTACTGGAAATCTGAGATCAGGCAGGCGATAAGGTTGTGAGTCGTTTCGATTACCTTGTGCTCATAGCCGTAGCCTTTCTGAAGTATCTCCATCATTATCTTGGCAAGAAGATTTCTGAGAACTTCAAGGCTTTCATCGCTGTCATCCTCCATATCAGTAACAAAGAAAGAGTTCTTGAGGTTGTCATAATAGCGTGAGAAGTATGAGAGATCAAGCTGCAGCATCATAACCATGTTTTCCTCGTCTGTTGCGGCAAAGCTGTGTATCTCTCTGTCATTGAATATATAGATGTCGCCCTGCTTCATCAGATATTCATAGTGACCGTTTTTGAGATGTATGCTTCCTTTGAGAATATACACTATCTCAATGTCGTCATGGAAATGTATCGGGTACTCGCGTATGTTACCCACCACTACATTTACCGGCAGTTCATCCTTGTAAAAATTTTTTTCCTTTAACATTTTTGCTTCCTCGTTTTGTTTTTAACGTTTTATCCCTTTATTGTTTTCAATGTAATTTTTTATTCCGCTATATATGTTTTTTGCCATTTCATTCTGATATTCGTCTGTTCTAAGCTTTCGGGACTCCTCATAGTTTGATAAAAATCCGCACTCCGCAATGACAGTCGGAACCTTAACCTGCTGTAATATAAGCACATCGGATTTGGCCATTGCCCTGCGCCTGTTTCCCATCTGCTCCTGAACACACTCTGCAAGCATTTTGCCTTCCTCAGAGCCTCCGGCATAAAACACCTGCGCCCCTCTGACGCTTCTGTCCGCCGTATAGCTGTTAAGATGTATGCTTACGGCTGCATCTGCCGCAGAACTGTCGAATATCTGTTTTCGTTTTTTTAAATCCTCGGTCTTTTTGCTTCTGATTGTGCTGTTTTGTTCAGAATAAAGGCCTGTATCTTCCTCCCTTGTCATAATAACGTTCCAGCCGTCATTCTCTGCAAGTTTTTTAAGTTTAAGCGCTATATTTAGGTTTATGTTTTTTTCAGGAGTACCGTCATCTGCCTGCGCGCCGCCGTCAACACCGCCGTGTCCAGGGTCAATTACAATTGTAACCGCCGTCTTATCGGCAGCAGTCTCTGCCGCCTGTCTTGTATGTAACAGTAATCCTGCCAAAAGAACAACCAATATGCCGACCACAATTAAAAGCATTTTTTTTAGCTCCATAGGCACCTCCCTGTTTCATATATATGAGGCTTATCCACAGTTTAGCACCTTTAATTTAATTATGCGTATACAGCAAATTTGTACTTTTTTATTTATTATATACTATTTCGACACATTTGTGCTATACTATTTTTAATAAATTCAAGGAGTTTTTTATGAATACTGTAAAACTTTATCAAAAAAATGTATATTTAAAGGAATTTGATGCAAAAATCACCTCTGCCCGTACAGACGGCGAGGATATTATCATAACTTTAGACCAGACGGCATTCTTCCCAACAGGCGGAGGACAGAGCTGTGACAGAGGAAATATTTCAGGTTTTGAAGTAACCGATGTATATGAAGAAAACGGACAGGTATTTCACAGATTAAAGGGCGGCGCCTCCAAAGGAGAGCTCGGCGAGGGCAATGAAGTTTCAGGACAGATAGACTGGGAGCACAGATTTGACAATATGCAGCGCCACTGCGGAGAACATATACTTTCGGGTATGTTTTTCAGAGAATACGGCGGCGTCAACCGCGGCTTTCATATGGGCGATGAATACATGACCATAGATATAAGTCTTGAGGAAAAGCCCGAATACACGGAAGTGACATGGGAAATGGCCCAGCACGTTGAGCTTTGCACAAACGAGGCAATATGGTCAAACGCCCCCGTTATAACTCGTCATTTTGACAGGAGAGAGGAAGCCGAAAACCTGCCTCTGCGAAAGGCTCTGGCTTTTGATGAGGATATAACCATCGTGTGTGTGGGAAGTACAGACAATCCGTCAGACTGCGTAGCCTGCTGCGGCACACACCCATCCACCGCAGGCCAGGTGGGACTTGTCAAGCTCTACAAGGTGGAGCCTAACAAGGGGATGTTCCGTATATATTTTGAGGCCGGAAAACGCGCCCTTATGGATTACGACAAAAAGCACAATATACTTACAGAGCTTGGCGGCAGATATTCCGCAGGCACCGACGACCTTATGGATAAAATTAGAATACACGAGGATAAGCAAAAAGAGCTTCGCTCCGACTTCTTTGCGCTCAGGCAGACTGTAATCAGAAACAGGGCCGAGGAAATATCAGATGAGGTAAACGACGGCAGCGTGCATACATATACCTTCCCTGAGTTTAAAACAGACGATCTCAGAAACCTTGCAAAGCATCTTGATTTTGCAGGTTGCAAGCTGGCGGTGTTCTGTGACGAGCATACACTGACCGCTCTGGTATATTCAAACGGCAAGGTTGACTGCGGCAAGCTGATTAAGGATAACGCACCTGTTTTCGGCGGCAAGGGCGGCGGCAGAGCCGACAATGCGCAGGCTAAGTTTGACAGCATTGAAAATATGAAGCTGTTTACAGATGCGGCAGAAAAAATACTCAGATAGGAGCTTTTATGAAAACCTGTTCAATTATATCGTTTATAGAAAAAGACGCAGACAAGCTGCTAAACAGATTAGATAAAAATTCATATATAATATGCGCCGACAGCGGCTATGGATATGCAAGGGAATACGGCATAACTCCAGGCCTTATCATCGGAGATTTTGACTCCTACAGAGGAAATCTGCCCGATGATATTCCTGTAGTCACTATGCCGTCTGAAAAAGACGATACGGATACAGGCTTGTGCATATCCTATGCCATAGAGCATGGCTTTGACGATATTACAATATACGGAGGTCTTGGCGGCAGGCTGGATCATACGGTGGCAAATCTGCAACTTATTGCCGCTGCCGCCGAAAAGGGCGTCAGCATACGCCTTTTAGATGAAGCAAACGAGGTATATGCAGTATGCTGCGACAGCATGGAAATTTCACGCAAAGAGAGCTGCTATCTCTCAGTGTTCTCTGCCTCCGATATATCAGAGGGAGTGTCTGAAACAGGCGTTAAGTACTGTCTTGACAACGTGACGCTGTCAAGGAGCTTTCCGCTCGGAGTAAGTAATGAGTTTGCGGCAGATAAAGCCATAATATCAGTAAAAAAAGGAACTCTGATTATCATTGTTTCCTATGAAAAATCCGCATAGGCTATTGACAATTTCAGATTTACATGTAGAATATTATCTGTTAACAATATTTTAATGCTAGGGGAGCAATTGCTGAGATTAACCTTTACGGTTTATACCCTCAGGACCTGACCCGGATAATACCGGCGTAGGCAAGCATATCTTGAGTTTTTTCTTGAGATTATTTAAGTTCCCCTCCTGGACATCAAGGAGGTTTTTTTATGTCTTATGATAAGCTACAGGGATTCTTTGAATCCACAACAGGACAGATTATATCTGTCGCAGTATTAGTTATTCTTTTTATCGGTGTGCTTCTGGCAGGCAAAAAACAGAAAACAACCACAAAAACAATGGTTGCTTCCGCACTGCTGGTTGCGCTTTCTATAGTTCTCAGCCAGATTACCATCTACTCATTCCCGCAGGGCGGCTCTGTATCTCTGTTCGGAATGCTTCCGATAGTGATATGCGCATATTTCTTCGGAACAAGACGCGCTGTAATGTGCGGTATGTGCGTTGGTATGATAGACCTTATCTTCAAGCCTTATGTAATACACCCGCTGCAGCTGCTGCTTGACTATCCGCTGGCATTTGGCGCGATAGGTCTTGCCGGCCTTATATTTATGGCCAGAAAAGACGGACTTATCCCCGCGTACCTGTTTGGCGTACTCTGCAGATACATATGCTCTGTAATTTCAGGCGTGGTATTCTTTGGGGCATATGTACCGGAGGGCTTTTCACCGCTCACATGGTCACTGTGGTACAATATCCTGTATATGGGTGTGGAAGCCGCAGGTACAGTTGTATTACTGCTGATACCATCGGTACGACACTCACTGAAACGAATAAAAACAGAGCTGCAGGTCTAATCTGCAGCTCTTTGCTTATTTCATCTCTGTAAGGTGCTTCCGGTATCTTGCCGGCATCAGTGTCTTCTGGCACCTCGGATTTGTTCTCTCTCTGATAGCTATGGTTTCAAAGTATTGTTTCCACAGTTTCTGATACTGCCTTTCATCGCTGCACGGCTCCGGCAGCTCCTCTCCTGTAAAATATGTGACATACCATATGCCGCTTGAGGCAACCACTGCTTTGTTTCTTTTGATATCGTGAATTATAAAGGGGTTGTTTCTGAAACGGTCCGCGAAATACTCCGCAAGCAGCTCCAGGACCTGATGGTCAGGCTCTATACTGCTGTAGGCAATGCCGCCCTCAAGATATGAAAATCTGACAAGTCCCTCCAGCCTGTGTACTTCGTTTGCTACCTTTTTGTCCAGCATCTGAAACTCATGCACTATGGGATTTCCGTGCAGCTTCCACACATTACTGCCCTTGGCAAAGCCCAGCCGTATATAGTTTAAAATTATCATTTCTCTACGGGGCGCATCTGCCAGAAATACTCTGTATATTCTCCGCAGGTCGTATGCCGTAAGCTTTGACTCCAAAGCCCTGTACACTCTGCCTGCGCAGGTTTCATCAGTCTGCACTGTATAAACCTGCTCCATAAGCTTATGCTGATATTCGTCCTCTGTATATATGCCGGAGGCCTTGTCCGTATAGTAATGATGATAAACGCAGGTAAGAAGCCCCTCAAAGCTTCCGTCATACAGGTAATCCATTGAGACCACCTCCCGAAAGCGCCGCAAGTCCGCTGCCGAACATAGACATCTGTATACCGTTTTCGATACCGAGTATCTGGTCTTTAATGTATTCAGGCTCCATATTTCTCTCACCGTAATACCTGCCCGAACATGTAAGAAAATATCTGGCCCGTTTAAGAACCACTCCCATTTTTTTGAGGTCCTCATATTTGACTGCCGCAAGCTTCCTCTGTCGCACTATGCGAAGCGCAGACACATTGCCCACGCCCGGTATTCTGAGTATTTCACTAAGCGGAGCTTTATTAATCTCGACAGGAAACCTGTCTATATTGCGAAGCGCCCATGATATCTTAGGGTCTAAATCAGGGTCTAAGTCGGGATATTTTTCGGTAAGCAGCTCGTCTGCCGAAAAGCCGTAAAACCTGAGAAGCCAGTCAGCCTGATACAGTCTGTGCTCTCTGGCAAGCTGCGGAGCCTGCTCCGGCAGCAGCGCTGATTTGACTACAGGTATATAGGCGCTGTAATATACCCTCTTCATCTTGAATGTATGATACAGATTCTCTGTAAGCCGTATAATCTGTCTGTCAGTCTCCCCTGATGCCCCTATAATCATCTGCGTTGTCTGTCCTGCAGGAGCAAAGACTTCCCTGCGTTTTGACGGCAGCATCATAATGCCCCCGGGCTCCTCCCCTATAGCAAGAGAACCGCTTCCGCGCAGCTTCATATCTGAAATGTAGTTTTCGGGTGTGTTGAGTTTCTGACCCTTGAACATAGTACCGGGTCCGACCAGAGCGTTTCGTTCAATCAGTGTATTTGTAATCTGCCTCATAGGTGAAAATATCTCCTTTGGTTTCTTCTGAGGAGCCAGAAGCTGCAGACTTCTCTCTGTGGGAAGCTCCATATTGACGCTGACCCTGTCTGCAAGCAGACCGATACGATGCACCAGCTTTTCGTCTGTTCCGGGTATGATTTTGGCATGTATATATCCCGCAAATCCCTTGTCATATCTTAGTATCCGCAGGCATTTTATCATTTTTTCGCAGGTATAGTCGGGGGATTTCTCCACCGCCGAGGAGACAAACAGACCCTCTATATAGTTTCGCTTGTAGAATTCAATGGTAAGGTCCGCAAGCTCAGACGGCTCAAAGGAAGCCCTCTGCACATCGGCGGTTCTCCGGTTAACGCAGTATTCGCAGTCATACACACAGGCATTTGACATAACCACCTTGAGTAATGAGATGCATCTGCCGTCTGCCGACCAGCTGTGGCATATACCCGCTGCTGCTGCGCTGCCTATGGTACCGCTGTTTCTCCTGCCGACTCCGCTGCTGGAGCAGGACACATCGTATTTGGCGCTGTCTGCCAGTATCTTTAGTTTCTCATATATATCCAAATTCCCACCCTCCTTTTTTCTTACAGTTATTATACTCTCGAAATATAAGTTTGTAAACATATGTTTATATATTTTTATGCATATTGTAGCATATACTACAGCTTGTTTCTTCTTTCTGCAGTATAATGATAATATACACGTATCTTTTAAATGTTTTCAGTCAAACTACATGTAACGGAGGTTACTAAAAATGAAAGTATCATTAAATAAAGACGAAGAAATCGTAAAGACCATAAAAGAGGGACTCAAACGCACAGGCGGCTACTGCCCCTGCAAGCTGCAGAGAACTGAGGACAATATCTGTATGTGCAAAGAATTCAAAGAGCAGATAGCAGATCCCTCTTTTGAGGGCTACTGCCACTGCAGACTGTATTACAAATCACTTTAACAGGGAGGAAAAATCATGTCAGAATTAATCATCACAAAAGACAATTTTGAAAAAGAAGTTTTAAATTCAGAGATACCCGTACTGCTGGATTTCTGGGCAGCATGGTGCGGTCCATGCCGTATGCTCGCTCCTGCGGTATCTGAAATTGCAGAAGAATACGCCGGCAGGGCCAAGGTCGGTAAAATCAATGTAGACGATCAGATAGAGCTTGCAATGAAATTTAATATCACCAGTATTCCGACGGTAATAGTATTCAAAAACGGCAGTCCTGCAGCAACCTCTGTAGGCTTCTGTACCAAGGAACAGCTTGAGGAAATGATAAAATAGCACCTTGAATGGTGCTATTTTATTAGGGTTTTACTCAGTTTCATCTTCTCTATAACTATTGATTTCAGCTTCACATTCCTGTCTTTGACAAGGCACAGCGGCGGGAACAGTACGCACCACCAGTTTTCACCCTGCCCCTTGCCTATGGTTATATTAAGGGCCTCGTAGTTTCCGGCAGGGAAAGTTATGTCGCCGTAGTTTTTCTCTTTAATCCACCTGACACCAAGCTCCACATCTATGCCGTAATCGTATCCGTTTTCACAAACCACCGCTTCGGCTATATCCGCAAGCTCCTGCTTATGCCCCATAAGAAACAGCCTTGTTTCATCTATAGAGTCATTATTCTTCGTATTCTCTCCCACATACGCCAGAACCCGGTCTCTCACTTTGAGTTTTAATCTCTGGTCCTCCTGTGAATTGCTGTTTGCTGTTACATGCATGCGGATAATCCCCTGATGCTCATTCCAGCCTGTATAGGTTTCATCGTTTCCGCCCCAGCAGGCCAGCGCAAGTATTATCTGCAAAGCAAGCACTGCCGCAAATATAATTATGTATCTGCATTTTAGTTTTTCTTCTGTGTTTATCAATAATCAATACCTCTCTTTCCTCGGGTACAGTGATTATTGACATCCGGCTCTGTTTTTATACTATCTGACTACCAGAAGTTTCTTTCCCTCTTCAAGGCTATCTGCTTCAACCTCATTTATAGCCTTGAGTCTTTCGACAGTGGTTCTGTATTTCTTTGCAATATCCCACATACAGTCGCCTTTTCTTGTGATATAAAGCACCATTGACGGTCCTTTTTTGTCGGGTTCCTCGCTTTCAAGCAGGCACAGGTTTTTCATAAGCTTAAGCTCTTTTGTTTCCATAACCTCTGCCGTGGCGCAGATGCTCCCCCTTATTTCAACCTGCTTGCCGTTAATCACATCAAACCACAGTTCTCTTACAGTTCCTGCGACGTTTATCTCCGTTTCCTCCTGTGAATTGACTATATCAATACTGTCTTTAAAAGGTATATCCTTTGATATAGAAAACGGTTTATCCGACTTCTGCTCCGGCATACAGAGAAGCTTTACAGTGAGAGTCCCCTCTATTGCAGCTCTGCCCTTTTCGGCCATTGCCGATATGTTTTTGATTTTACCGGATATATATATGACCTCACTTATCTCTGCTTCAGGCGATACCACGGTTTCCCTTACCGTTATATCCGTCATGCCGCTGCCCTTGAGTACTCTGCTTCTGACCTTTGCCATATCATAGGTAATCTCTTTTTCCTTGTGATAGATGTCTGCCACCATACCTTTGGTAACATTTTTATAGACATCCAGAGAGGTTATTACTGAGCCCTCCATTACAAAGCCTGCCTGCGCCTCGTTTTCATCTGCAATTCTTATCTTAAGATCCTTTTCCTCAAAGGAAACTCTGCTTCCGCTGCACCCCTCTGCCGCTTCAAGAGGTATGAACTGTGTAAATTCGCATTTGCCCTGATAAAGCCTTGGGATTGCTTCGGTCTGCTCCTCTGACTCTACCTTTGCAAGATAAAGCACATTGCAGGTCGCCGATGCATTTATTACGGCTTTTTCTCCTGTAATCTGCCTGTGGTTTTCTGCAATATTTATATCATATTTGAGTATTTTTTCGGGAACTGCTCCTGTTTCCTTTAACGGAAGCTCCTCATTTATATCTATGATATCCCGTTTACTTGCGGCTATGTCCGTAACCGTTATGTCCTCTTTCAGTATCTGAACTGCCTCACCCTTAATGCCCTCGAATATATCAAGCTCCATATCCTTGTATTCTTTCATATTAAGAGTAATTGTAACCTTTGCTCTGAACTTTCTTTCGTTTATTACCGTATAATCGACTCTTTCCACCTGAGGCTGTATGCTCATTTTGGAATAAGGCTCTGCATTTACAGTCCAGTCCGCCTTAAACGGCACCGATGACCTTATAGTTATAAGGGGTTCCTGTTCAGATGCCTTTTCGGGCAGATATACCGTCTGCAGGACAACTTCTCCGTCTGCTGACAGGGTTTCCTCTCCGCTCTGACCTGTCTGTATTTCCTTTTCGGATATTTTCACCGCAGCATCCATTGCAAGCACTGATAAAAGGTCAGGTTTTACATCGGGAACCAGTATGTCCTCCTCTATGTATACTCTCTCCGGCATTTTATCTCTGACATCTGTAATTTTCATCTTTGAAAACGAAGAGTTCTGTGAAAGAGGTATGATTTTAACAGACTCCTTTTTCTTTTTCGGCTCTGCTTCTTCCTTTTCCTCTTCGGACTCTGCGCTATAGCCGGTTTTATCTTCTGTTTCTGTCTTAATCTCCACAGGTTCCTGCTGTGAATAATTTTCTTGTTCAGGCTCCTGCGTTCTGTATTCTTCTGTTTTATTTTCTTCTAAAGGCTCTGCAGCCACCGCCGCTTCGCTGTCAGGGCTCTCATATTCCTCTGCTGACGGAGAGGTGTCCTTTTCCTCGCCATACAGAAGTCTGTCATAAGGTGTAGGGTCAAAGCCATCTCCCGTTTCCTCCGGCTCCTTTGCAGGTCTTAATGCAAATTCAGGTATATTGTCTTCATATGACATAAGTACATCCTCCTCATATATATACTCATATATATTATTAAGGAGTTTCTGATTTTATGCAAAATATGCCGAATTAATCAAGCCAAATAATATAGGCAACCGGATTTTCCGATTGCCCATAAGTTATATGATATTTACATTGTTCAAGCTACTTTGTTACAGCATTCTTAGTAACTGACCATGTACCGTATAATCTGGTACCGTCCTCAAGCACTTTAACTCCTCTTACCTTGATAAAGTATTTTTTACCTGACTGGAGTCCTTTGATAGTGCTCTTGCCTGTACGCGCTGAGGTGTTCTTTATAGTCTTGATAGTGTAATCTCCTGCTCTGCCGTATCTGATCTGATAGTAATCAGCATTTGGTGACTGCTTCTTATATCTTACAGTCAGCTTACCTTTAGCAGTTGATTTAAGGCTTGAGATTATGCCCTTTGTAGGCTTAACTGTAACAGTAACTGTTGCTGTTGCAGGATTGTATGCCTTGTTCCCTGTTGTTGTAATAGTTATAACTGTTCTGCCGCATCCTACAGGTGTAACCGTACCGTTTGCTGATACTGTTGCAACACTTGTATCACTTGAAACATAGCTGTAGCCTGTACCGTCTGTAGTATTGCTTACTATCTTTATAGCGAAAGGCTTTGACTTGGTAGTCTTTTTGCTGTATTCAGCATATTCCGGAGTTATAACGCCGTCCTTACCTGTGATAGTAAAGTATGCCATATTGCTACCCATACTTTTTCCGTATGTTTTTGCAGTAACTGTTGCTGTAGCTGTTCCTACTTTGAGATTGTTACTGTATGTAACAATATAGTCTGATGCAGGAACTGTAACATATCCGATCTTAACTGTAACTGCCGGCTGTTTGATTCTGCCGTCATATGCATATGTAGCAGGTGTTGTTGTTACTGTAGCATTTGACAGGTTGTACTTGATAGCGAATGTCTTGGATACGCTTCCGCTGTATGCGCCTTTACCTGTAACTGTTACTGTCGCTGTTCCGGCATTGATGTTTGATGAATATGAGAGCGTGTAATGCACATTCTCAGTAAGCAGTGTTTTGGCTGTTATTGATGTAGCACCGCCATAGTATACTGATACATAAGGCTTAACATATGTACCTGTATATGCCTGATCTGCTATGTTAGGGATATATACTGTATATTTTGAAAGCTCATTGTCACCAACAATGTTGAAAGAAACTGTTCTTGTTCCCTCATAGTTGCCTATGCCCTTGATGTCTATATATGCTGTACCTATATTTGTGTTGTTTCTATATGTTAAAGTATAGTCAGAACCCTCTGCAAGAGTTATTCCATTGTACTTAACAACTGGTTTAGGTTCATATTTAGAAGTATATTTACTGTACTTCTGGTTAGGGATAGCTGTGACTGAAATCTTACTGTCAGTCATTTTTACCTTAGCAAGAGGTGTTACTGTATATTCGCTTTCACTAACTTTAGTAACCTTATAAAAAGATTTATCTACATAAGCAGTAGGGTCATTTTTATATTTACCGTTCTGTAATTGTAATCCTGCTTTTTCTGCCAGTTTATTTATAGTTATATTATTATCTATAGTCACTAACTTCTGATTTACTGTTGCAACAGTGTCTTTGATTATAAGATTTCCTATACAATCAAAAGTACCTTTAATACTAAATTCATGTCCATTTACATCTAAAATAACATCCTTAGAAATATTCAATGCAACAGCAGGAGCAGAATAATCAAGACTTGTAGCTATACCTGTGGTTCCTATAAGCTTTACTGTTCCGCCGACCTTAGCAGCCTTTTCAAAAGCTTCTTTAACTGTAGCATATTTAACTCCTGCAAACTCTGCCTGCGCTACCGCTTTATATGTATACACTGCATTTGCATTATCGCCAATGCTACTTGTTGATACTATTACATTTTCACCAAAAATATTTGTTGTATACGTTTCCGAACCACCCGTTATAGCTGTAGTATAAAAATTGGTTCCTTTATTAGTAACAGTATCTACAATTAATTTACCACTTGTATTTCTATTCACTGTCGGTTTTGCAGTTTCACAGTTAATTGTTGATATTCTATTATCACTTCCAGCTAAAATATTAAGATTAGGTTCGCTACCACTTCCTAATATAAAGTTCAATTCAGAAATCGTCGCATTATCAAGAATTAATACATTATCACCCGATTCAGTTATATTCAGTTTATTGACTGATGAATTTATTGAAAACTCAGCCTTTTTTGCTGTAACAGTTGAAAATGTTGAATTTCTCCCTTTAATTATACTATTTTCATTTCCTATAGCGCCATCCAATCTGGATGAATTAATAGTCAAGATTTTATCATTTTCAATATTACCTACAGGTGCCTCTGTACTTCTGCTATCTGTACTTGTTACTGTCGCATTTTCATGAACACAACCTGCTATAGTTCCTTTATGCAATGTTGCGCCACTACCCAAAGTTCCTTCCGAAATAGAACCCACAGTACAGCCGGTAATAGTTCCTCCTTCAATTTTACCTGCAATTGATCCAATATCTAAATGTTTTGTATCTGCACCAGTATATGTCAAAGCATTGCCGGTGCAGTTTTCAATTGTGCCGCTGTTCGTACCTGTTATAGCGCCAACTGATATTTCCGAGCTGCTATTTACAGTTGCACTAACAGTTCCTCCGGCGTTACAACCGGATATCATTCCTGCATTTGTTCCTGTTATAAAGCCTATTGTTTCATTGCTACCAATTGACTTAGTTATCTTTGAATTAGAAATTGTGAGGTCCTTAACAACCCCCCCTTCTGCGATACTTGCAACAAGTGGGTTATCTAATCCCGTAATAGACTTGCCATTGCCATCAAAGGTTTTAGCATAATCACTTGTATTAATATCCCATGTCATCGCAGTAGAATTAAGCTTTGACATGTCAACGCTGTTTATAAGCTTGGCATCACAATTATTTGTGCCTAAATTCTTAAAGTAAAATGCAAGTCCTGTATTTGTATAAATTTCTACTAAATCTTTGGTATTGTCACCATTTGTATCTACCAACTTATAATCAGTGTTTTCTGTTGCTGTCACACTGTTCCACCCAGCAGGCGCATCAGCAAACGCTGCCCCCGGTATCATACATACTACCATGCATACTGTAAGCAGTATGGCTAAAATCTTTTTCATGTCTTAATCGTCCTTTCCTTGAATATATATACTTACTCTATATCCCCCTATTGAGATATATTTATTGATATTTTACTACCTTGTTCAGACTATTTCAATCATTTCCATAAATATTTACATTATTCCTGTAATTATGCCCTATTTGTTATCTCCAAACCACAAATTCCCTCTGACTTCCTTTTTCCTGCATTTTTTTACCCCCTGCCTGTGCCTGCGGCGCAATCAGAACATTTTGCCTCAATTTCGCTCATTTCAGCTGCCTGTCTGTCACAATTTTCGACTTATGGTACCAAACCAGTACCATATTACCTGTGGTAGAATAGCCCATATTAATTTTTTAAACATGGAGG
>URGK01000068.1 GCA_900547295.1 uncultured Eubacteriales bacterium | reverse complement strand
CTTGAAGATGCTGTAGCTGCTGCGGTAAAGAGAGCAAAGAGAGCAGGTATTCTTGTGGATTTTATTAATAAGTATGCAACGGAGGTCGAGGGTATGCTTAAGGGAATAACGGTAGAGGAATACGGAGAGGTTATGAAACGTGAGGGTTTTGACGATGGCAAAGCTTCAAAAGCTATTGAGATGGCCAGGGCCATGAAGAACGATAATAAGCCTATTGATGAAATTTCAAAGTATACAGGTTTATCTACAGAGGAAATAGATAAACTATAGATGTTTTAAAATTTGATATGTAAATGGGCATTATGCAGGCAATCTACTGTAGTAAGGTGGATTGCCTGTTTTTTTGTAGAACTGAAACTCGCGTGAAAGTTTTTTAGGCGCCGGTTTTACTTTGAGGTAGAGGTTCACTGCATTTTATGATATAATAAGCACATTGGCTCTGTAAAAAGAGCGGATAATGTACGAAGGGAGGAGCTTTATGATATTTTTTAGAATACTGCTTGCAATAATGCTCTGCATACCTGTGGGATATCTGGCTCTGATACTTTTTACTAAATCAATGGAAGAAGTTATCGGCAAATCCAGGCGGGTGAAATAATGACAGGAAATTTATTTATTACCTTTGAGGGCGGAGACGGCTCCGGCAAATCAACACAGATAAACAAAGTAAAAGAATTCCTTGAGGCAAGAGGTATGAGCGTTCTGCTTACCAGAGAGCCGGGAGGAACTGCAATCGGAGAGAAAATCCGTGAGCTTATTCTTGACAGGAACAACTCCGAGATGCACGCAATGACAGAGGCCATGCTTTATGCAGCCTCCAGAACCCAGCATGTGCAGCAGGTCATAAAACCGGCGCTGGCAGAGGGAATTACAGTAATATGTGACAGATTTGTAGACTCATCTATTGCATACCAGGGGTATGGCAGAAACCTTGGAGAAGCCGTAAAGATTATCAACAGCTATGCTGTTGAGGACTGTATCCCGGATATCACATTCCTGCTGAAACTCGACCCCGAGGTGGGCAAGGGAAGGCTTGTACCGGGACAGGAGGACAGGCTGGAACTCGAAAAGCTTGACTTCCACAGAAGAGTATATAACGGCTATGAGGAACTCGAAAAAACCTATGCGGACAGAATTGTAGGCATAGATGCATCGGGAGGTATTGAAGATATTTTTGATGAAATCAGAACATATCTGGAAAGGCTTATTGATGATAAGTGACGGACTTGGCAGCAGAGCGGCCGAGAGGCTTAATCGCGCCATATCAAACGGCAATATATCACACGCATATATTTTTGAAGGTGATTATACCGTAGACAAGACCGCATTTGCAATGAACTTTGTAAAATCAGTTTTGTGTGACAGCGGCGGCTGCGGAGAGTGCGTTGTCTGCCATAAGATAGATAATGGCAATTATGAGGACCTGTTTATCATTTCTCCTGAAAACAGCGTAAAGGACGAGGACATAGAAAAACTCCAGGAAAAACTCAAAAACAAGCCCTTTGCAGGCAGCAGAAACATAGCCGTGATAGAAAATGCGGATACTATGACCAGATGGGCTCAGAACAGACTCCTTAAAACTCTGGAGGAGCCTCCTGAGGGAACCGTGATAATTCTGCTGGCGGATAATATAGAGAATTTTCTCCCGACAATACTGTCAAGATGTGCGGTTTACAGACTGGAAAGCACAGGGCGCAGGGCAGATGCGGGAGTTATGAGCAGAGCGGCAGAGCTTGAAACAATGATATATGAGGAAGAGCCGTTTTATGTTCTTAAAGCCTATGCCGAAAAACTTGCAAAGGACAGGCGTGAAACCATGGCAGTGCTTGACTGCCTGGAGAAGATATACAGGGATTTTATTATAAAGGGCAGCGTGAAATACAGCAGCGGCAGCATTTACAGCAGTATTTCGGCCATAGAGGAGGCCAGACGCAAAATCCTGAAGAATATGAATATTTCTTATGCCCTGAAAGAAATGATAATTAAAATCGGAGGATAGATAATGGTAAAAGTAGTTGGTGTCAAATTCAGAAATGCCGGTAAGATTTATTATTTTGACCCGGGCGATTTCGATATACACGAGGAGGACAATGTTATTGTCGAGACTGCCAGAGGTACGGAATTCGGAACGGCTTCAAGTGACATAATAGAGGTTTCCGAAAAAGAAATCGTGACTCCGCTCAAACAGGTTATAAGGATTGCAGACAAAAACGACTGCAAAAAACACGAAGAAAATCTCGCCAAAAAAGAGAGAACTCTTAATATATGTCAGGAAAAAGTCGAAAAACACGGGCTTGATATGAAGCTTGTAGACGTTGAATATACATTTGACAACAGCAAGGTTATATTCTACTTTACGGCAGACGGAAGAGTAGATTTCAGAGAACTGGTAAAAGACCTTGCAGGCGTATTTAAAATGAGAATAGAGCTGCGTCAGATAGGTGTCAGAGATGTAGCCAAAATGCTAGGAGGCATAGGCTGCTGCGGCAAGGACCTTTGCTGCGCAAGCTGGCTCTCGGATTTCCACCCGGTATCCATCAAAATGGCAAAGGTGCAGAATTTATCGCTTAACCCTGCCAAGATATCAGGTGTGTGCGGCAGACTTATGTGCTGCCTGAAATATGAAAACGATGTCTACAGTGAAATGAAAAAAGGTATGCCTGATGTGGGCGAGAGAATACGCACCAAAGAGGGCAATGCAGTTGTTGTCGATACAAGCATACTCGAAAACAAAATAAAGGTAAGGCTTGTTCAGGAAGAAGCCTCAGGAGACAAGGAGGAAAAACTCAGCAACGATATATATACCTATACCAAAGAGGAAATCAGAAGACACGGCAACCGTAAAAAACGTAATGATGATATAATAGATGACGATATGGATGCCGAAACCTTAGCTGAAATCAAAAAACTGATTAAGGATTAGCAATGGATATCAGAGACGGTGAAAGACTTGATGAAATAGGTTTCGGAGGACTGAAGCTGATACAAAAGCCGCAGGATTTCTGCTACGGAGTGGATGCTGTGCTGCTGGCCGATTTTGCGGCAAGTATCGCAAAGAAAAAATTAGCAATCATAGATCTCGGCACAGGTACGGGCATAATTCCGGTCATACTCAGTCACAAGACCTCCGCAGAGAAAATATGCGGAGTTGAGATACAGCAGGACTCGTATGAGAGAGCAATTCGCAATGTCAGACTTAACGGTCTTGATGACAGACTTGAGATGATTTGCTGCAATGTAAAGAACCTTGACGAAAGCCTTAAAGGCTGCTTTGATACGGCTACCTCAAATCCGCCGTATATGGAGCAGGGAAGCGCAATTGTAAATGACATAAGCGCCAAAACCATAGCGCGTCACGAGGTTTATGCAGGGTTGGAGGACTTTATAGCCGCCGCTGCATTTCTGCTTGAGGAGCGCGGCGAATTTTTTATGGTCCACAGACCCTCAAGGCTTGTGGATATTATGTATTATTCAAGGCAGTACAGACTGGAGCCCAAGACTGTGAGATTTGTATGTCCCAAATCGGGGCAGGCTGCCAATATAGTGCTTATACACTGCATCAAAAATGCAGGCAGGGAGCTTAGGCTGCTTCCGGATCTGTATGTATATAACGGTGACGGCAGCTATACAGACGAAATACAGCAGATATATGAGAGGGCTTAGATAATCATACAGATATATACCGAAGCCAGAATTGACACGATATATCCTATTATACCGACGTGAAATGCATAGCGCATGTTTTTTACGGAGGTAACACCAAAATACAGCGCGAGAACATAAAAAATAGTTTCACAGCTTCCGACCATTACGGAGGCGCTGCGGCCTATCAGATTGTCAGTGCCGTAAACCTGCATTATGTTCTGCGCCACAGCAAGGGAGCCGCTTCCCGATACCGAGCGAAGCAGAATCAGGGAAATCAGCTCCTCCGGAATTTTAATAATGTTAAACAGCGGCGCGGAAATTTTCTGCAGCCAGTCCATGACGCCTGACGAGGTCAGAGCCGTAATTCCGACAAATACGGCAAGTATGAACGGAATTATTTCGACAACTGTTTTAAGACCGTCCTTTGCTCCGTCAATGAACACATCATAAAGCGGAGTTTTTTTGTATAAACCATAGGACAGAATGACAATAATTATAGCAGGAATAAAAAATCCTGAAATTGTGCTAAAGACCGCTGACATTTTTTGATTTCCTTTCGAACAGTTTGGCAATTAATATAGTGACAGCCATTGAAACAAGGCCTGCGACAATCGATGGGATTATTATGCTTCCGGGGTCCTGTGAGCCTAAATCAGTGCGCACCTTTACCACTGTCACAGGCACAAGCTGTATCATAGTGGTGCTTACGGCAATAAACATGCACATTGTGTTGCTGGCATACGGACTGCGGCCGTTTTCGGCATCGAGCATTTCCATCGACTTAAGCGAAAACACCGTTGCGCTGTTTCCGGCGCCGAAGATATTTGCAATGAAGCTCATAACCATCATAGCGATTGTTTTCTGATTTTTTTCTTCGGGAAATATAAATCGCATCAGGGGCTGGAGTTTTTTTGCAATAAGGGCTATAAGGCCTGATTTATCGGCAATATTCATAAGCCCGGTCCACAGAGCCATAACTCCCGCGATGCTTATTATAAACTGTATGGCATCGGTGCAGCTTTGCATAAGACCGTCACAAAAAACAGGGATCTGTCCGTTTATGCAGGCAAAAATAATTCCTGTGATTATCATTGCCGACCATATATAGTTCATCAAAATTATCACCTCAAAAAAATATATGATGTTTTTTCAAAAAAATGTTGCAATTATTTTCCACTTGTTACATAATAGGGACAGGACAAAAATAAGGAGGTATTGTTATGCAGATTACTCTGAACCTGGAAAGTGTAGGACATTTTCTTCTGGTACTTGCAGGTATAGTATTGCTGGTAATACTGTGTGTGGCAGCAGTAAAGCTTGTTAAGACACTCAAAAGCGTCAACAGCATACTCGAAGATGTCAACGTGGTATCCTCGGCAATATCGGACAAGACCAGGGAAGTTGATAATATCATAGGGGTTGTATCAGAATCAGTTGCAAACATCTCTGAAACACTTAAAGGCAATCAAAATGCAGTAAACGCCATAAGCGTTATTGTTAATTCCATTGCGACTATTAAAGGCTTTTTTACAAAGGGCGATAGTACAGTGGAGTAACACTGTTTAAACAGAAAGGAGAACACTATGAAAGCTACAGGTATTGTAAGAAAAGTTGACGAACTGGGAAGAATTGTACTTCCAATCGAACTCAGAAGAACTTTAGGTATCGATGTAAAGGATCCTCTTGAAATCTACGTTCACGAAGATCAGATTATTTTAAAGAAATATCAGCCTGCGTGCATATTCTGCGGAAGCGGCGATGATGTACATAGAATACACGACAAGAATGTATGCCAGAGCTGTATCGATGAATTAAAATCGTTATAGTATTTCAGGGCTCGCCTTAAAAGCGGGCCATCTTTATTTTTTGCCGCATATCTGCCATTGAAAAACGGTGAAAAAATGGTATACTATATAAGACAATAATATTCTGGAGGAAAACATTGGCTAAATATCTTGTACAAAAGAGCAATCCTCTCAGCGGAGAGGTTGAAATAAGCGGAGCAAAGAATGCTGTCCTGCCAATAATGGCGGCGGCACTTCTTTCTGAAGAAGAATGCACGCTGTTTGATGTGCCTGCGCTTAGAGATGTGGACGTGCTGACACAGCTTCTTACCCATATCGGCGCTGTTGTCAAAAAGGCAGATACAAACACTTTAAATATATACACACCGAATATCAACACATATGAAGCACCTTTTGAGCTTGTCAAAAAAATGAGAGCGTCATTTCTTGTGGCAGGACCTCTGCTTGCAAGAACAGGACACGCAAGAGTATATATGCCGGGCGGCTGCACAATAGGAGCAAGACCGGTGGAGCTTCATCTCAAGGGCTTTCAGGCTATGGGTGCCGAAATAATAAACAACGAAATAGAATCCTTTGTGGAGATGTCCTGCGACAGACTGCAGGGAGCGTCTATATATCTTGACTTCCCAAGCGTGGGCGCTACCGAGAACATAATGATGGCGGCAGTGCTTGCCGAGGGTACCACTATAATCGAAAATGCGGCCGAGGAGCCCGAAATTGTTGACCTTGCAAATTTCCTCAACAAAATGGGAGCAAGAGTCAAGGGCGCAGGCACAGAGACCATCAAAATCGAGGGTGTTGAGAAGCTTGGAGGCTGCAAGCACGGAATTATACCAGACAGAATTGAAACAGGCACATTTATGGTTGCGGCAGCTATCACCAGAGGCGAGATACTGATTAAAAACGCCGTGCCCGATCACGTCAAGGCAATTACGGCAAAGCTGATAGAATGTGGAGTCGTAGTCGAAAAAACAGACGAGGGGCTGCTTGTTAAGGGCAATGTCAACCCTCTTGTTTCAACTAACATAAAAACAATGCCGTATCCGGGATTTCCTACGGATATACAGTCGCCGTTTATGGCGCTGCTTACAACAGTGGAGGGTTCCAGCGTTGTAATCGAAAACATATTCGAAAACAGATTTATGCACGTTGCGGAGCTTAACCGTATGGGCGCCAACATCAAAATAGACGGCAGAAGCGCGATTATATACGGCGGCAGACCGCTGCAGGGAGCGCAGGTCATATCAACCGACCTCAGAGCAGGCGCAGCCATGGTGCTTGCGGGCCTTGTTGCAGAGGGCACTACTGAGATTGCGGAGATATATCACATTGAGAGAGGTTATGAGAACTTCGTGGAGAAATTCCGCAAACTGGGCGCAACAATAATTAGAATAGATGATTAGGAGAGTATATGTATTACGTACCTGACGGATATCAGAGAAAAAAACCGAGCAGATGGTATGCTTCGCTTCTGATAGCACTGATACCCCTGTTTATATTTTCACTGGTTTTAAACGTTATAACCAGAGTACCTGATATGTATGAATGGAAATTCAACAAGACCATTGAAGCAAAGCAGGCACTCGAAGATGGAGAGGAGCTGCCGCTTCAGACTCTGGAGGAGGCAGGCATATTTGTAGAGCCTGCGGAGATGGCTCAGCAGATTTCGGACTATATGAAAGGAAGCGCAGACAGCTTCTATGCCGTAAACAAGACAAACGAGCTTTACGACTATTATATAGGCAAGGCTGCCAACTTTACGGATGACGACTATGGTATTCTTGACAGGGTAAAGCTGTTTGATAATATTACGGTGGTACTGGGAATTATGAGCTTTATAGCAAGTGTGATGATATTCCTTGTGCTTGTCAAGGGAGGATATGATACCAAAGCTCTTTACCGCAGGAAATTTATATGGTCCATGGCTGTAATGCTTGGAATTATACTGGTCGTTTTAGTATACGGATTTATTCCTCCGGTTACAGGCTTTGTAAATCATACAGTGCTGGGAATACCGCAGGGAACTGTGCTTTCACAGATACTCGGCACTCAGATATTAAAGAATGCGGCGTTGGTTATTACAGCTGGCTGCGTTATAGTGTCACTTGCGGTTATGTATGTTACATGGCTTTGCACCAAATCAAGAGATATATTTAACGAGAGGAGATATTTCAGATGATATATATTCATTTTGCCGAAGGCACAGAAGAAATAGAATTCGTTACAATTATAGATTTACTCAGAAGAAGCAGCATTGATGCTGTTTCTGTTTCTATCACAGGCAAAACGCGGGTGGCCGGCGCTCACGGCATCGTCATAGAAACAGATACCACCTTTGAAGAAGCCGACTACGATAAATGCGATATAATAGTTCTTCCGGGAGGTATGCCGGGAACTCTCCATATGGCACAGCACAGCGGCCTTACTGATATGATTAAATCATTCAACGCATCAGGCAAACGCCTTGCGGCAATATGTGCAGCGCCTATGGTATTTGCAGGCTGCGGAATACTTTCAGGAAAAAAGGCCGTAATCTATCCGGGTATGGAGGAGCATCTGGGAGATGCAGAAGTTTCTTCTTCTCGTGTTCAGACCGACGGGAATATAATTACATCGCAGGGTCCGGGGACAGCTATGGAGTTTGCTCTTGAGATAATCAGAACAGTCAAAGGAGAAGCTGCCGCAGATGAAATCAGAAAGGAGCTTTTGATGATATGATTTTTAACAGACAGGAAAAAGTGGATTACCATATTCATACATACTATTCGGACGGCAGTCTGTCGCCTGCGGAGGTTGTAACCAGATTTAAGAATTTGGGTTACGAAAGCATAGCCATAACAGACCATGACGGCGTGGGCGGAGTTGCAGAGGGTATAGCTGCGGGTAAGAAACTTGGCATTGAAGTTGTTCCGGGAATTGAGTTTTCGACAAGGACGGCAGAGGAGAATATAGGTCTTCATATGCTGGGATATAATATAGACACTCATAACAGGCCTATGCTGGATAGAATAGAGGATATCAGAGCGTGGAGAGAAGAACGAAATGAGAAGATTATCAAAGAACTTGCGGATATGGGATATCCTCTGACAAGAGCAGACCTTAAAATGAGAGAGGGGCAGGACTTCATAGGCAAGCCTATATTTGCAAGAGCCCTTGTAAACAAGGGATATATAGATGATATTAAAGACGCCTTTACCGAAAAGGTATTCAAATCAGAAAGACTTCGCGCCATCAAAAGGAAAGTTGCATCAACAGATGAGATAATAAGGCTTATCATAGGAGCGGGAGGAATTCCGGTGCTTGCTCATCCGGGAGTGGCAAGAGGGCTTGGAGAAAAGGGCTCCGATGAATTCTTTGACAATATGGACAGGCTCATAGCAAGGCTTAAATCACAGGGACTTGAGGGAGTAGAGTGCTATTATCCGAAACATACGGATGATGAAGCGCAGCGTTTTGTATCGCTTGCGAATAAATACAATCTTAAAATAACAAGAGGATCGGATTTTCATGACCCGGATCTCCTGGAGGAATAAGATATGAATATTCGTCATATAGCCGAAAAGGCAGGTGTTTCCGTAGCTACGGTATCAAGAGTTATGAACCACCCCGAAACTGTGGCAGAAGCAACCCGAAAAAAAATCGAAGACATAATCAGAGAAGAGGAGTATACTCCAAACTGGTTTGCAAGAGGGCTTAATTTCAACAAAACAGGCTCCATTGCGCTGATGATTCCCAATATACTCAATCCCGCGCCTATAGAGGTTGCAAGAGGTGTTGAGGACGTGGCTCACAGCAAGGGATATACTATTCTTATGTGCAATGCCGAAAACGATATCGAAAAAGAAAGAAGATATATGCAGCAGCTTGTTCACAGACATATAGACGGCATAGTGATGATTCATCCTTACCTTGAGGAAAAGGACTTCAAAATACTTGAGGACAACAAAATCCCGTCTGTTGTAATAGGTGAAAACAGTGATGTTTCAAATGTACATATGGTCAGAATAGACAGTACCGATGCGGCTGCAAGAGTAGTTGAACATTTTGTGAACATAGGCTATAAATCAATAGGAATGCTCTGCGGTAGGACGCCACTTGCAGAAAACAGACATAAACTGGAGGGATTTCGGCAGGCCATAGTTGATTTCGGACTTGATCTGAAACCCGAGCATATAGTGTATGCTCCGAATACAATAGAGGGCGGGTATATAGGAGCCAGGAAATTCTTTGAGATGAAAGAGCGTCCCGAAGCAATTCTTGCGACAAGCGATACCCTTGCTTTCGGAGTGATTGATGCGGCAGCGGACAGCGGACTTTCAATACCTTCCGATATAGCGTTGGTGGGCTTTGACAACATCAGAATGTCAAACCTTGTTACACCTAAGCTTACTACAATGGAAAAACCTCTCCACAAAATGGGAGTTATGGGAGCAAGACTTCTGTTTGACTTCATAGAGGGAGAGGACGATGCCTTTGGCAGTACCAAAAAAGAAATACTTCTTCTGCCTAAGCTCAAAATAAGAAAATCGTGCGGACACAAAGAAAGAATAGGAGAAATGTTCTGATGAAAACCGACTTTTTGAACCTTAATATGAAAAACCCCCTGATCGTAGCTGCAGGTCCGTGGAACAAAGACGGACACAGCATCAGAAAGGCCATCGAAGCCGGCGCGGGAGCAGTTATAACCGAGAGTATAGTAAGCGATGCCATAATGGATGTAAGTCCCCGAATTGCATATGACGGCAAAGGCGCGCAGAACATAAGACTGTACAGTGACATACAGGTAGAGGGCTGGGAGAGAGAAATGCAGATTGCCAAAAGCGGCGGCGGCATTGTAATTGCCAGTGTGTCGGCTCATACTCCGTCTGAGGTTGCTTATCTTGCTGCCAAAATGGAGCGCTTCGGAGCCGACGCCATAGAAATAAGCATTTCCAATCCTATGGGAGAATCTTTAGAGGTTGCGGCCTCTCACGCAGATGTTGTGTTTGAAATAACAAAGGAGGTTGTATCGACCGTAAAAATACCTGTAATGGTCAAGCTTTCACAGACTGCAACCAACATAACGGCAGTTGCAAAGGCCGCAAAAGAGGCGGGCGCCGCTGCCATAAGCGCTATCAACACCATCAGATGCATACTGGGGGTTGATATAGAAAATGCAAGACCTATGCTTCCTACCTACGGAGGCTATTCGGGAGCGCCTATAAGACCTATAGGACTTGCCGCGGTAGCGTCTATTGCACAGGCCGTAGATGTGCCGGTGTGCGGTATCGGAGGCATTGAAAATTACAGGAATGTGCTTGAATATATAATGCTGGGAGCCTCTGCCGTACAGATAGGAACAGCGGTTATGATAAACGGTCCCGAGAAGATAAGAGAGATAAGCAGAGAGCTTGAAATGTGGGCAGAGGAAAAAAACATCTCAGATGTGGAGCAGATAAGAGGACTGGCCCTCGAAAAAATGAAATCTTTCGATGAAATGAAAGCCGAGCCTGTAATCTGCAATATAGATGATATACCTTGTGAAACAGAGTGCCGCAGGTGCGAGGCGGCGTGTATGTACGGTGCAATAACCAGAAATGCAGGCGGAGTTGAGGTTAATGACAGATACTGCACCGGCTGCGGATTATGCACATTTATCTGTCCGGAAAAAAAGCTTGAATTAAAGCTATAAAACAAAAATATACTAGTTTGCTATAAGATTGGCTGCTATTTGTTCAAAATAGCAGCCTGTTTTTTGTCTGAAAAAACTTTTTTTTAAAATTTCTATCCAAAACCTTTTAAAATACGCATATTGTTAAAGACAGTTTATCTTTGGCACTTGCATTTTTTATAAAATGTGATAGTATTTAAATGTAACCAGTTTCAATACTGGATTTGAATTGTGTTATTAAATTATATAGATTCAAGGAGGATGAATTATGTATAAGTGTAGTTTAGAAAGAATGTCAGACAAAATCAAAACAATGTCAAAGTTCGGTGATGCTGGACATGGTGGAATTACCAGATATTCACTTTCAGCAGAAGCTCATATGGCAAGAGAAGAATTCAAGAGAAGAATGGAAGCAATCGGTGCCAAGGTTGAGTGCGACGACGTAGCTTGCATGTATGCAACAATCGAAGGTTCAGATCCAAATGCTAAGAGAATCGTTATGGGTTCACACTGCGACTCAGTTAAAAACGGTGGTAACTACGATGGTATCTTAGGCGTTATGACAGGTATGGAAGTTCTTGAAACAGTGGTTGCTGAGAATATTCCTCATAAACACCCGTTAACAGCTATGATCTGGACAAACGAAGAAGGTTCATTATATCCGCCTGCAATGATGGTATCAGGTATCATCTGCCACGACTATCTTCCAAAGGAACTCGCTGTTAACTTTGAATATGACAATATGATGGCTTCAAAGCCAATGGACGAATCTCCATATGCAAACTTTGGTGAAGCTTTAGCTGCAACTAAGTTTAAGGGTCCTAAAGAAAACAGAATCAGCCCTGACAAATACTGTGCAATGTTTGAAGCACACCTTGAACAGGGACCTATCCTGGAAGACAACGGCAATGAAATCGGTGCTGTACAGTTAGTAATGGGTATGTTCAACTACAGAGTAAGATTCCATGGATTTACAGCTCATGCAGGTACCTTCCCAATGGCTAAGAGACATGATGCTCTTTATGCAGCAGCAGCTTTCTTATGTGAAATGCACAAAAGATATGATGAATACAATGCAGAAGTAGTTAAGAAAGGCGAACCTGAATTCGTATATACAACAGGTGAAATCTATGTTCACCCTGGAATCCATACTTGCATCAACGATGAAGCTGAATTCTCACTTGACGTAAGACATCCAAATCCAGAGGTAAGAAAACACTGTATGGATATTCTTAAAGAAATGGCAGCTCAGGATTGGTGCCAGTGCACATCAGATATCGAAGAACAGTGGGTAAGAGATACTGTATACTTCGATAAGAGATTAGTTGGATTCGTAGAAGAATCAATGGAAGAAATGGGAGCTAAATGGCAGAAGATCTTATCAGGTGCCGGACACGATGCTCAGTTCTGTGCATACATGATACCTACAACTATGTTATTTGCAAGAACTAAAGACGGTTTATCACACTGCGAACCTGAACACGTATCAGACGAAGACTGCACAGCTATCGCAACAGCAACTCTTAATGCAGTTCTTAAATGCGACGCAAGCGACGAATTCTAATATTATTAAGATAAACTGAACAGCAACAAGTTAATAAAACCGACGAAGGAGTGATCCTTCGCCGGTTTCTCATTGATGATATATACATTTAAAGGAGGAGTTACATTGAGTAAAGTAGTAAAAGCGGCATATACTGCTGAAGCTGTAGCAGGATTCACACACAGAACTGCTATCGAAGAGGCAGCAAGATGCTTACTGTGCCATGACGCACCATGCAGCAAGGGCTGCCCGGCAGGAACAGACCCTGCAAAGTTTGTAAGATCAATCAGATTCAGAAACGTAAAGGGTGCAGCAGAAACAATCAGATCAAACAACGTATTAGGCGGAAGCTGCGCAAGAGTATGTCCATATGACAGACTTTGCGAAGAAGCCTGTTCAAGATGCGGTATCGACAGACCTATTGAAATAGGAAAACTGCAGAGATACGCAATCGAACAGGAAGAAATCTTCGGAATGAAGACACTTGAAGCAGGCGAAGCAAAACCTGGTAAGGTGGCATGCATAGGAGCAGGCCCTGCATCACTTGCAGCAGCAGCAGAGCTGAGAAAAGCAGGCTATGCCGTAACAATATTCGAAAAAGAGGAAAAAGCAGGTGGAATGCTTACATACGGAATCGTACCGTCAAGACTTCCTCAGAGCGTAATTGACCACGACGTTGCAATGGTAGAGGCAATGGGCGTTAAGTTCGAATTCGGAAAGAAAGTAACAATAGCAGACGTAGACGACTATGACGCAGTATTTGTAGGAACAGGTCTGTGGGGAACAAAGCTTCCGGAAATCCCTGGAACAGAGTTAAAGGGAGTATATGCAGCAGCAGATTACCTGAAAGCGGCAAGAACAAGCGGCAAACAGGAAGGCAAGAAAGTTGTTGTAATAGGCGGAGGAGACGTAGCAGTTGACTGCGCAGTAACAGCAAAGCTTCTTGGAGCAGAGGATGTAAGAATAGTATACAGAAGAACTCTGGAAGAGGCTCCTGGCAACATGAATGAATTCCAGTATGCATTATCACTTGGAATCGGAATGACAACCAATATGGCACCTGCAGCAATCGAGGGAGCAGGCAAGGTGGAGGCAATGACATTCACAGGAAGAGAAGGAAAGCTTGACGGATCAGAGTTAAAGCTTGCATGTGATACAGTGGTATTTGCAATAGGTCAGAAAGCAGAGCCTGTAGAGGGCGTAGCAGCAAACGAAAAAGGCGGCGTGGCAGCAGAAGAAGGCAAGACAAACGTTGCAAAGGTATTTGCAGCCGGAGATATAGTAAACGGAGGCAAGACAGTGGTAGAAGCCGTAGCAGCAGGAAAAGAAGCAGCAGCAGCAATAGCTGCATACTTAGAGAAAGGAGTGAAGTAGAATGGCAGTTAAGAAAGATTTATCAATAAAATACTTAGGCGTTGACTGTATCAATCCGTTCTTCTTATCATCATCACCTGTAGGCGGCAACTACGATATGGTTGCAAAGTGCTATGAGACAGGCTGGGGCGGATGTTTCTTCAAGACAGTGGGAATTTTCGTGGCAGACGAATGCTCACCGAGATTTGACCAGACAAACAAGGAAGGATTACCATGGGTAGGCTTCAAGAACATGGAGCAGATATCAGATAAACCGACAGAGAAGAACTTCGAGTTCATGTACAGATTAAACAGAGACTATCCTGACCACATCACAGTAGCGTCAATAATGGGCTCAAGCGTAGAGGAATGGAAAGAGCTTGCGAAGATGGCAGAACAGGCTGGAGCAAAGCTTATCGAAGGAAACT
>URGK01000067.1 GCA_900547295.1 uncultured Eubacteriales bacterium | reverse complement strand
ATAATCGATTTGGGCGATGTGCTGACATATACATCTCACGAGCTTGCAAAATCAGACCAGCTCAGAAGAGATTTAATAGCAAATGTATCCCACGACCTCAAGACTCCGCTTACAATGGTTAAGTCTTATGCGGAGATGATAAGAGACCTTTCGGGCAACAACGAGCAGAAGCGAAACGAGCACCTCGCCGTTATAATTGAAGAGACAGACAGACTAAATCTGCTGGTAGACGATATGTTTACCCTCTCTAAGATGCAGTCGGGTGTAATAAGTCTTGAGATTTCAGAGTTTGATTTCTGCGAGGCGGTAAGAGAGATAGTCCACTCCTACGACATATTAGTCGAACAGGAGGGCTACGATATAGTACTGGACGTTCCAGAAACCTGCACAGTTGCGGGCGATGAGTCAAAGCTCAAGCAGGTAATCGCAAATCTTGTAAACAACGCGGTCAAATACTGCGGTGATGACAAATATATATATGTTGCGGTCAGAATTGATAATGACAGGGGCAAGGTAAGGTTTGAGGTTTCAGACCACGGCAGAGGCATAGCCCCTGAGGATCTGCCTCACGTATGGGAAAGATACTACCGTGTCAGCAGCAATTATCACAGAAGCTCCAAGGGTACAGGTCTGGGACTCTCCATAGTAAGAGAAATCCTCAAGGGCCACAAGGCCGAATACGGAGCAGACAGCAAGGTCGGCGAGGGAAGCACCTTCTGGTTCGCGCTCGACATTAAATAGACATAAAAAAACAGGTAGCAGAGGTCAAATCCTTTGTTTCCTGTTTTAATTATATCTTCAAATATACAGTTCCCACATAGAAACGGCCTGCAGGAGGCGTCAGCCCACGCTCTCCCGTTTCAGCCTGTCAAAGCGGAATTTCAGGTATCTCTCCTTTGCCTCTCTGCTTTTGCGGCGCGTAATATGAACTGTTCTGCCGTTTCTCAGAACAAAATCCTCGTCGGTACTCCTGACTACTTCATAGAAATTCACTATTATGCCCTTGACCGGTGAAAAGAAATAGTCGTAGTCAAGCAGCAGCATCTCCATCTGATTCTGTGAAATACGAATCCGGTACGGCTCCGCACCTTTCATATGAATAGTAACAGCATGATTGAAATAATCCGTATATATAATATCTCTAAGAACAATCCGATGCCCGTCAGGCAGCATTACTGTTCTGTTTTTTTCAATTACATCAAGGTTCATTCTTTTGAGCATAAGCCCCACCTGTCTGCTGCTTACAGGTTTGCGTATATAATATGAAGCATTCAGTTCATAGCTTTCTGCGGCAAACTCGTTACTGCTGCTGCAAAAAACAATACGGACTTCCTCATCTATACTGCGGATTTTTCGTGCAAGATCTATCCCTGTCAGCTTGCCCATATAAATATCAACCACAATGATATCATAAAAATCGTCGAAGCCTTTTTCGAGAAACACCTCTCCGCTTTGAAACATATCTATTATGTAACCTGTATAACCATATTCGGTCAACTTATCTGCAATCATATCGTGAAGCTGTTTCTGCTGAATTCTGTCATCATCTATAATTGCAATACGCACAAAATCGCCTCCAATCTGTTACGAAATACCCTCGCTTATAAAAAAACATTCCTTTTTTATAAATTATACTCCTGTCCGCAGATTTCTGTCATCCTACCAAAGTATGAGACGGCCTGTTTTTTTTGAAAAAAATCATCTTTTTTTGTGTTTTTTCGCCAAAAATAATGTGAGTATACTTCCGTTTTTCACTAAAAAGGTCATTTTACGACCAAATAAGTCATTCATATTGAATTTAAAAAATAACATTATATATAATTTATTATGTGTATAGATACGATATCACGCAGGGGAGCGTCGGCTGTTCGGAACAGCCTCCCTTGAACATATATAAATTCTTTGGGAGGACAGATATATGAAACACAACAAACTATTTGCAGTGCTGCTTTCTCTGACTGTGGTGCTTGCGACTTTGCCCGTTGTGACAGGTACGGCGGAAGCAGAGGACAAAGCAGACAACATAGCGGTGCAGGCGGCGACCGGCTGGCAGCCTAAGCCGACAAGAACAGTAACAAGCAGTAATTTCCCTCTGACTGTTTCAAACGGAGAAACAGTACAGATAAACGGCACCGTAAACTATACGGCGGCAACCGGTAAAAGCCCTATTACGATAGCGGCAAATGCCTCAGCAAAAATAATAATAAACGGCAGCGTTACACTTAACGGAGCAAATGCAAGCGGCACAACTGGTGCAACAGCTGCAATATACGTACCAGGCAGTTCTACACTTACCGTCTACAGTGCGCACGATGAGACACTGTCCACATCGACAGCAGCTCCACAGGACACTCTTACACTAAAGGGCGGTAATGCTGCTGCAGGCAGCAACGGTGGAAATTCAGTGCGTACATTTTTAAATACTCCAATAATAAAAACCTATGAATGGTATACCGGAGCCGGCGGCAATGGCGGCGGCGGAGCGGCAGCAGCAATCGGCGGCAACGGTGGCAATGGCGGCTCAGGCGGTGCAAGTTATAAGAGCCCTGTTGTAGCAAGCGTTATGCCTCATGGTAAAGATATCCAACACGATGATGACCATCGCGGCGCTGCAGGAAATCAGGGAAGCGCCGGTGCGCAAGGCGCCGTTCCCGGCAAAATATATATTTCAGGAAGACTTAATCTGAATGCTGCAGGCGGAAGCGCTGCAGGCGGCGGTAACGGCGGAAAAGGTACTGGTGGTTATTCCAATAATGTAGGTAAAGATGATATGATCGGCGGCTGCGGCGGCGGCGGCGGTGGCGGCGGCGGTCTTGCCGCTCCTGCAATCGGTGCCGGTGGAGCCGGCGGCTCAGGCGGCGGTTCAGGAGGAGAACTGAGTTCTGACCATAGCGGTACCGTTGAGGGCTGCGGCGGCGGCGGCGGCGGCGGCGGCTGGCCTAACGGCGGCGGTGGTGGCGGCGGCGGCGCTGAATGCTCCGATGCTGAAAATAAAAATGACAACACTTCGTACGGTGGTGACGGTGGTGACGGTGGCGCCGCAGGTGCTGCAGGTAATGAAGGCAAGCCAGGTCACAGTACCGGTACTAATGGACACGGAATCAATAAGAAGGGTAGATACGATGCCGAACCCGGAAGCGGCGGCTCAGGCGGCGGCGGAATTTCCGCATCAGCTGCAAACGGCGGCTCAGGCGGAAGAGAAAAAGATAATAGCTATAACGGCGGCACCGGTGGTTCAGGCGGTAATGCGGTTGCCAAGGCTTCATGGAATACGCAAAGCAACCTTATATTTTCAACCGCCAGCAAACTCAATCTGTCATCACCGCTTTCATATAATTACGGAGACGGACAGGGACAGGGCAGTATGTATTCAATTACACCATATATAGTTTACGACCTTATGGACTGTAAGGTTACCCTTGCAGACTGCACATATCCGGGCGAAGACAATAAGGCGACTACAACAATAGCTTCAATTTCCTACAGCAGCAGCACGGACCGTGACGGCGCGGCTATCAACGGCAGTAAAAATATTGCCACAAACAGAGCAAGCATTATTTATACGAATAATAAACATTGCAGTTCCGGTACAGCTACCGTAACAGGTACAAGCGATAACTCAAGAGCAACGGTAATGACAAATAATGCCGTTGTCGGCAGCAGAAGCAATCTGAGCTTTAAGATTAACCAGGCAGCAATCAATAATGTGCCTATCAGCGGTAACTTTACAGGCGCAAAACAAAATGTGGCTATTGCAGTATCTGTCAGTACCTACAGAATAAGTTCGACTGCCGCATATAAAAACCTCAGCACTTTGTGTAAAAGCAGCGGAGCAACCGGCACTCCGACAGTGAAATGGAGCGTGACAAGCGGAAGCGGAACTTTTGCAAACGCCAACAGCAGCAGTACTACATTTACACCGAGCACTTCCGGCTCTATAACCATCAAGGTTACTCTGTCCGGAATGAATGACTTCAAAGATTACTCCAAGACAATTACTTTCAGTACGACCAAGAGAGATTTAGATGTGCCTAGGCTTTCCACATATGCGCCACATCCGCGTCAGGATATCTCCGTCATACTGCCAGATGATATCGGAGATGATGCAGCAATTCAGTGGTACACCGTATCCGGCAGTACTACTACGGCAATTGCCGGGGCCACCAAGGCAACATATACTGTACGGAATGCTGACATAGGCAAGAAGCTTGAGGCATCGGTTACTCCATCTGCAAGCTCAAATTATAATGTAAAAACAGTGAAGGAAGCTACTCGCAAAGCTGTTGAGGATCATGATTATGCAACTCAAAACCACAATGGATTCTGTACAATCTGCGGAGAATATCAGCCTGCAACTCTGGTGTCCAGCGGTACTTATAAAGGTTTCTACAACATTACCAACGGAGGGCAGTTATTCTGGTTTGCAGCACTGGTAAACAATGATCATGACCACGCGGAATTTGATGCGCAGAACACATCTGCAAATGCAGTGCTTTCACAAAATATTAATTTGGGAAACCGTGACTGGACTCCGATTGGTGAAGTTAAAGGTGTGAATAATTCAAGCAATTACAACACTGTTGAAGCTAACGCTTATAAGGGCATATTCTCGGGCACAAAAACGAAAAAGTCAATTTCAGGGCTTAAAATTACAGGTGCCCATTTAAGACCCGGTTTCTTTGGAACTGTATCAAATGCAACACTGGAAAACTTCAATGTGTACGGTAAGATTACACTTCCTGAGGAAAATATATATTACGACAGCCGTTATAACTCTGTCGGCGGTATCGCCGCTAAAATGGACGGGGGTTCGATTTCCGGCGTAACCTCGGACATTGACATTGTCAACACAGACGGTCAGTACAAACACGTCGGCGGTATTATCGGAGAGATTCAAAACACTACTACTAATGTCACAAAGTGTATGTATAAAGGAGAGATACACGTTATAAACTCAGACGACTGTGTCGGCGGCATCGTAGGATACAGCAACCAGGGCGCGCGTATCAGTTATTGCGCAAACCTTGGCACTGTTGCCTGTGTAAAGGGTACTGCAGGTTCAGATCCGTACAGCGGAGGGATATTAGGTTATGTGAACAATGAGTATGCTACTGTAAAAAATTGTTACAATTACGGAAACGTAGGCAACGGTGGTGAAACCCATACAGGCGCAATCATAGGATGGTGCAGAAACAGTAATAATCAGACTTCGCGTTTTGCCGACAACTATTATCTCAGAAGGTCTGCACCTGCGGGAATCGGCAGCGGAAGTAAGACCTTAAGCGGCTCAGCTGCACCTGCAGAAAAAAACAAATCAGCTTTTGCCAGCGGTGAAGTATGCTATCTGGTAAACGGCAAAACCAGCAAAGATTCCGATGCGATATGGAGACAGAACATTGACAACAACATAACACCATATGATGATTATCCATTATTTGATTCAGCTATTGTTTACTACCGCAGTGACGGTACCTACAGCAACTATAAAGAAGATGTTCAGGTAGATATAAGCTGGGGAGCTATGAGTTTTAAATACACAGACGGCAAATGGAACCCTGATGAGCATTCATATGATGAGGGATCGTGGGAGCCGGCTGCAGATGACGCGAATAAAATCACGGTCACAAATAACAGTAATGTCGCTGTCAATGCAGGTTTTAGCTTTACTCCTGTCAGCAATATTACGGATACACTTCCTGACTTCACAGCTACAATCAGCGGTGAAAACTCGCTAAGGCTTGAAAAGGACGGCAGCGGCAAGAACACAACTACAGCTCTGCTCACACTGACTTCCGGCAAACCGAAAAAAGACATTACTAACGAAAAACTTGGTACAATAACCATAAAAATAACAACAGTGGGAGGTAACAGTTAATGACTTCAAACATAAATCAGGACGATAAAAAGAAAAAAAAGAAACTTCTTATCTTCCTTATACTGTTTATCCTGCTTGACATTATTCTGTTAGTGGTTCTGCTTGTCGGGCGTACTACACTTTCACCTGATTATGCGCCTGTAAACGAAGAAAAATACGCAGAGGATATAGGTGATGACGGAGCGGACAAACTCAAGCAGACAAAGGGAGGCGGCGCAGTAAGCCTTACTTACTCCACCAATGTGGATATAAACCTTGACAAGAAGCAGGCAACTTTATTCTTTGCAAATCCAAGCAAATCCAATCAGGATATGGTACTCCAGATTGTAGTCCACGATGTAGTTGTTGCGCAGTCGGGTACAATCTCACCTGGCAAGCAGGTTGGAAAACTGGATTTACTGAGATCCGGAGCAAGGAAACTTCAGGCAGGAGGTTATGACGGCAAATTCGTAGTCCTCTACTATCAGCCTGACACACACGAAAAAACAATAGTAAATACAGATATACCAGTAAAAATTACAGTTAAATAACTTACGTTCACTTCGCATATATGCGTTTTGAAAATATATTGAAAAGGAGAGAATCTATTATGAAAACAAGAAAATTATTTGTAGTAGCTTTAGCACTTGTACTTACACTGAGCATGACAGCAACAGCATTTGCAGCTGCCGGCAATGAAAAAGCCACATCTCTGCCATACAGCAAAGATATTGATGTTACAGGTACATACTCAGGCAGCACAATCGGCGGTGATGTATACAGCGTTGATATCAGCTGGGACGCAATGGACTTTACTTATACTGTTGTAAGCGGTACTCAGTGGAATCCTTCAACACATCAGTATGATTCCGCTGCTGCACCCGGCTGGACAGCTAATGGCGGCAACTCTATAACAACTGTAAACCACTCAAATGTACCGGTTGATGTTGCATTAACATTCACAAAAAATACAGAACTCAATGCTGCCGGTGACACCTTTGAAGGTTCATTCGACAATGCTAGTTACAACCTTGCAACTGCAGAGGGCACAACTTATGACCTTGCTCCAAAAGGTACTTCGGCTCTTACACTTACAGGAGCTTTAGATGCAAGCCATACAACATCAGTAAAACTTGGTACAATAACAGTAGCCTTAAGCAAAACTGTAACACCTTAATTACTGTATTAACCTCTATAGAGGAATGCTCTGTCATTCCTCTATAGATATCTCATCTATGATATTTGCCCCGGTCCATACCGAGGTAAATATGACAGATGAATTATCCGATACAGGAGGATTACATATATGAAAAAACTATTGCTTCCGGCTGCAGTTGTAATATGCGCTGTAGCTGCAATAATTATGGTCATAATGCTTGTGACCTCAGGCAGCGGCAAAAGTTTCACACCGCCGCCGTTTGACCCTGCTGCGCAGACAGGCACACCTGATGTACCTGAATCGGCAGGCTACGGTGACCTCGACGCAGGTGATTTTAAATTCTATGCCGCAGGCAATCTTACCGCAGAAAACGGTAAAACAGACATATGGCTTACAAACCCTGCTGAGAATAATATCTGGCTCAAGGCACGTCTGCTTGATAAAGATGAGAATATTCTCGGAGAAAGCGGTCTTATAAAGCCGGGCGAATATATACAATCGATAGAACTTGATGAGATTCCTAAGGGCACCTCATCAATAACATTAAAAATAATGGCTTATGCGCCTGACACATATCAGAGCGCAGGGGCTATTGCATTAAATACAGATTTAAAAGCTGAATAAGGGGAGTGAATTATTATGAAAAAACTTATTGCGGCAATTATGACTGCTCTTCTGATTTTATGCCCCGTATCTGCATATGCGGCGCAAACACATATATCATATGTTCCCGGCAGTGCAAAAATGGAGGTGTACGGCAATTATCAGAAGGTTAAAGATTACTATGAAATTACTTTAGGTGTACCGGGACTTGACACCGTGCAGCTTCCGGGCGGAGTAACGCTAAGCGGCAGCAACGAAAACGAAGCCGATACCAACATGCGTATAATTATCGTGCCTGTAACAGTCTCCGATGAACCTGCAGCGCACAAATGGCTTACAGGCAATTTACCAAAGGCTGACAAGAATTCAATTCCGTATTATCTGGGTTTTTACGATAACAATGATAAACATGTAAAACCTGCAGGAAATGTCACCATCACGCTTACTATGCAAAAGGGCTATGAAGATACCAAGCTGTATTATATGGATACAAACGGACACCTGAAGCAGCTGCGTTACTCTAAGATTTCAGGCACTGCAAGCTTTACAATCGGCTCTACAGGCTACTATCTGTTTTTAAAGCAGACAGGAAACAATAATACGCCAAACCCTGCCAAACCTGATGGTAATAACACCACACCTACAAATTCAAATTCACCTAAGACAGGTGACAGCAGTAATTTATCATTATGGTTTACACTGTTTGCCTCAAGCTGCTGTACTCTGGCGGCTGCGCTGGCACTTATCTTAAAAAGAAAGAGAAAACAATCCTAGCTCTATATATAAAGAGTCGGTGCTCTAACGGTTTATTCCCGCTAATGCATCGACCTTTTTCGTTTCTGCAAACAATGTCTTGTATGTATAAATAATGGTACTGTAAATTATCGTGTGGTTTTAAATCAAAAGCAGGCAGTCAAGCCGTATTGCCACGGTATATTTGCCAAAATGAATATACACACGCCACTCTTTATAGCTGTTCTATCTCTTCTGCATCTAAACCGGAAGTTTCAGCAATTATATCAATATCAACACCCTTAGCCTTTAGCGCCTTAGCCATCTCCAGTTTCTCAGCAGCTCTGCCGGAAGCCTCGCCTTCGCTCCTACCCTGCTCAAGACCCTTCTCAATACCTTCCTTAAGTCCCTGTTCTCTTGCCGCCGAAAGACCTGAACCGTATCTCCATAAAAACTTCTGCCTTGCCAGCATTTTCTCATAGGCTATATCATCTGCCGTCAGTTCTCTGAATATATTCTCTGTCAAAATGATCGCCTCCTCTCCGCTGTCTATCAGCTTCTCTATCAATTCTTCCTTGTTCGGGTCATTTGCATATCTGAAGTAAACCGACACTCTCTCAAGCGGTGTCATATCAGATATATCCTTAGTTTTATCCACCTTGTCTATTTCTATTAAATGAAATCTCAGGTTGCCGGACAGCCTTTTCCGGCTTTTTTCACCTATGATGCCAAATATCTCATGGTATATATCTTCATCATCAAGCAGTTTTCCTCCCGCAAATGCCACCATTGTTGTTTTTCTTATTTTATCATATTTCTCGCCTTTATCCAATGCTTTATCGCCTAATTTCATTACATACAGCACACATCTGTCCTTAAAATATCTGTCAGGCTGCTTCTCCATTTCCACATCAAACAGGTCACCGGTATCTGTTTCGAGCCTGATATCAAATTCAACCTGCTTATAGTTCTCTCTTTTGCGATAGTCAATTGGATTAAGTATATTGATGTCCTTAATAGGTGTTTCCGTCAGATCCTCTCCTGTTACGGTATTAAGTAATGCTATGAGGGCTTTTTTTGACTCCTCTGTTCCCTGTCCATATATCATATGAAATACCATATCATCAGTAAAGCTGAATCTCTCTCTGCGATTGTCTGTAAATAAGCCCAAAGTTTAACCTCCTTTTTGCATGCAATTATAATTTTTAACCTCTTTTATTTAATTTAGGGATTATTAGCAATTACATCCATACATCATGCCTTTGTCAAGCATTTTTTCTAATTGTTGGTTATATATTTTATATTTTCCAGACAATCAACTCCATTATAATAGGCGGCCATTACGACCGCCTACATTATTCACGTTATTTACTTACTCCACGTCCTAAGACCATATTTACACTGTTTTAATTCAGTCTGTGCTACCAGATTTCCATCGGTATCATATACCGCAAGTCTTGCCTTGTAATAATATTTTGTACCTTTTTTACCTGTTGTATTAGTATATGTATTCTCAGTCTTTGTAACTGTAGCGATATACTTCGATGATTTCTTAGTTGACCTGTAGAACTTGTATTTAACAGTATATCCTGCATCTTTAATTTCCTTAATAAGGTCCTTTAATTCTGATGTTTCCTTAACCACAGCCTTGACGTTCTTTTTAGTTGTCTTTGAGGTTCTGACTGTAAGTCCCAGATTAAGGAGCTTTTCTTTAAAGGCCTTATCAATTTCTTCCTTAGCCGGTGGTATTTTATCAAATGTTACTTCTACCTTATCTCCTGTTTTAAGTCCTGTAATCTTATTATCAGTAACTGTTACTTCATTGCCGTTTACAGTTACCTTTGAAATCTGCATACCGTCGTCAGGGGCTATAACAAGCGTTGTGCCGTTGTTTTCAAGGGTTGCCTTGCCTCCCTCGCCTGTAATGATTTCAGGCTTCTGAACAGGCACATAAGAGCCTCCTCCACTGAAAGCTTTTGGAGTTATGGTCATTACGCCCTCAAAGCAGATAGTTTTTCCGTCATCAGAAACAGTTACAGGATTTGCATCTGATTTTAAATCCCCGCCATTTATATATAGTCCGGTATTATCATCAAACTTATAGTCACCTACTGCTTTCAACTTGATGGAGTATCTATACTGTACATCCTTTTCAAATTCAGTGATTTTAAGATCGTTTTTCTCATAGTAGCTTTCGTCGGAATACCAGTATGTAACAGTGCCTGCTTCGTTTTGCTCAAGCTTTTCCCAGCGCTCGAAAAGAATATCATATTTATCCTTATTAGCGCCTGCCGGCTTGGCTGACGCCTGCGGGGTGCTGCCCGGCTGATAGTCGAGTTTCACATTCTCAACATCGACGATAGTAATAGTGGTGCTTGCTGTCGCAGCCGCGATTTTTACAGGAATATCAGACTTTATCTGGCATTGGTTAGTATCCGCGCCGGTCTCCGCCATGTCATCACCTATGTTCAGCTGCCCCTTGATCAGCAGGGCGGTGTTTCCGGCCTTGCCGGTATCCAGGGTGGTGGTGCCGCCGGTGAAGGTGGCACTACTGCTGCTATCCTTCATCTCCACCAAGGGGTCAGCGTATCCGTAGTAGTCATCTATAGGGAACACGATAGGCGTGAACTCGCCCCAATACCATGCTGCATACAGGGTACCACCGCTGACGGTGAGAGTATTCACATCCAAAGCAGGGCGAACCAGCAGATTGTTATAATACGGGTTCTTGCGCACGGCCTCCCGAATGGTAAGCGTGCCGCCAGATAGACTCAGCGCATCAGTGTCGATGCCCTGAGTCTTCATAGTGCCACCGGAAATATCCACTTTTTTAGCTCCGTACAACTGGCCACTGTTCACAATGGTGCCGCCGGTAACGGTGAACATGCCCTGATTTTTCATGGCGTCGATCGTGTACATATAGATTTGGCCATTTACGGTTTCCAGAATGCCGTCGTTGACAGTAATGTTGCCGGAATTTGCGACGGTTTTGTCCCCATTCACAGATATGGCGTAGCCGAGATTCCCATTGTAATCGGGCTCTTGGGTACTGGTAGCTGTGAGCTTTCCGCCCTGCAGCTGTATGCTGCCGCCGGAAATATATGCGGCACGGGCACCGGCTACAGCCACCTCAGCGGACTGCTCCACGGTCAGGTTGCCCGCGGAAATATACAGGCCGTTGGACATTACGGTTGCTTCTGCCATCTCCTTCACGCTCTCGGCGCGCAGCTTGCCGTCGCCGGACACAATAACACTGCCCCGGTACACTTCCACACCACGTGAGAACACCGCTCTTTTAGTACCGCCCTCTACCAGCTCATACGCCTTGTCGGCAATGGCCGTAAGGGTGCCGCCAGTGACCATCAACGCTTTATTCTTAGTATCACTATCCATCTTGACGCCGTAAGAGAAGCAGCTGCCGTCAGACTCCACACAGCCGCCACGGGTCGTAACCAGGCCGCTCTCCACAGTGAAGTTGCCATCTACGCTGATGCCGGTCGAATAGACCCATCCGTCACCGTTGTTTTTGAGAGCACCAGCCTCAACGCTCAGGGCGCCTGTGCCTTCCGTCTCGCCCTTAATGGTGAGGCTGCCCGCAGCGTCCAGAGCGTTGATGTAGGTCTGATTCGAGTAGTCGCCGCTTACATTCAAAGTAACACCGCCACTTTGGATGGTGTTGGATGTTCCGTCCTTGAGGACGATGGTGGACCCGGCAGGCAGCTTCACAGCCGTTTTGGCAGTGGTGGTGAAGTTAATGCCGTTCAGGGTGAGAGTCTTGCTGCCGTTATCCCAGGTAGAGTTCGTCTGACCTGTTTTATAATCATTGAGTAAGTTTATTGCATTCTCACATTCCCCTGTGGTGAAATCTGCCGTTTGTGTTGCCGAATCTGCCGCAAATACGCCCACAGGCATTAGCGCCGCTATCATACATACCGCAAGCAGTACTGCCATCAGTTTTTTTGTTAATATGCTTCTCATAAACAATATCTCCTCCTCTAAAGACTCTGCGGTGATGTTATATAAATGGAACCATTCACCGCGGCAATCTTAAATTTCGTTATATATAATGATTGTAGCATTACCGAAATACAAATTCAGTATAGTTACCATGTGAGTCAATTGACACTTGCGGAAACTTCGGGGCAAAAAAATCGGCAAAGGGTATTAGCCCTCTGCCTCTTGTGTCTATTTCTTCTTTTTGGGTGCCGGAAGCTCCTCATACATAGCTTCAAGCAGCTTCTTTAAAAACTCTCTGTCCTCAAGCTCATCTACCAGCAGCATATCCTTTGCTCCGTCATATGGCTTTTCAAAGCGTGCGTTCGGCATCAGCTCCCTTGCAGCCTGAACAGGCTTGACTAAAAACCTGTCGTCATATATGCCTCCTGCCACTTTGCCTCTGTAATATATGATGTACTCTCCCATCATTGCCCTGTATGTAATATCGTCAAGCTCCGACAGCTGCTCAAGTACAAACTCCAGATATTCCTTTGATGATGCCATAATCTATTTCTCCTTTTGTAAAGCCACTGCATTTTTGCAGCTAAGTAATATATGCGCCGGGGCAAATACTGCCGCAGCTATTACAAGCAGTATATATCTGCTCATAATCCCGCTTGCAAGGAATACGGCAGCGGGAAGCACCGACAGCGCTATCGCCCGAAACATTCCCGGCTTTCTGAAACATATAATCCAGATAAGGCAGTAGGCTGCAATCATCAGCCCGTCTGCTACAAGGTATATATGCAGGGCGCTGTCTGTTTCAAAACCCATATAAACCCCCGGTATATTGAAAATCATCAGGGCAAAGCAGCTGAATCTGCCTGCCTGCTCTGCAATCTCAACAAATCTGTTTTGCCACAGGTTTTCAAACCCGTCTCTGCACCTGACCGCAAAAGCAATATTAGGTATCATAATAACTGCAATCATTACAAGGCCGTATACATTAATCCATTTCATAATCTACTCTTTGTTTCAGTCATCGTCCTCGTTAAAAAAGTCCTGTATATAGTCAAGAAAATCCTCAAAATCCTCAAAATCACTCTGCACAAAATCATACAGTATCGGCTCTTTGAACTCATATTTTGAAACCAGCGCAAGATATTTGCTCAGGTCACTTCTCCTCAAGTCTCTTTCGAGGCTGTGAATGTTTTCGATACTGTATGCCGCAGCTATGAGCTGACCGAATGCCGTAACATAATATATACCGTACACATCCTCACTCATTTTGAACACTCTCTTGTTGACATGCTCATTGTTCTTGTTGAAAATCATATAGAACCTGCCGTTTTCGTGAGATGTAACCATTGAGTTCAGGGAAAGCTCCATCATGCCCATATCGAATATTTCAGGGCTTGTAAGTATATCATACACTGTCACAAATTCAGGTCTTGCAAGCATCATTGCCGCCTCTGCCGAGCTGACCTTAAAGCCTGAGCATTTCTCAAAATGAGTAACCCTGAAATTCTCAACGTGAACCTCTGAAACCAGCAGCGTGTATCTCTCGCCGGAGTCGATAAGGCTTTCGCACATATATCTGCCCTCCGAAATCTCATCTATGACATTGCGGTAAAGCGCCGCCGCCTTGCAGTCGTCATACAATGTAACATCTACGTTGTCCTCTGCAAGAAACCTTGCAGCCTCATAATCGTGACCGAAGCATCTCATAAGAAAATAGTTTGCAGTCTGATACTCCGAGGTTATCGCCGTACATTCCTTTTTCATCAGCTCCTGTTTTTCATCGTCTGTAAAGTCAATTCTTTTTTCGGTCACAAACTCGTACTCTGCCGCATCAGGCGGAAGCTTGATATTGTGGCTGTTGTTGAAATCCACATATTTTTGCAGCATAGCTCTTGTCTGTTTCTCAGTTATGTCTATCTGCCTGCCGCCAAGTCCTCCCGCAAAGGACTGCTCAACTATGACAATCTGAGCCATATCATTGCCCTTAACACTCTTGTAGCGTTCAAAGCCGTGCTCCTCGCAGTCAAAATAGAAGAACTGGTGCAGGTCCTCATCATCTATTATCCAGTGTGCATACATGCATATTACACCCATAAGCCTTGTGTCCGTCACATAGGCCGATATGAATGATATGCTTCTGCTGGCAGGGCTGTCGCACAGCCCTCCCTTTATAAGTTTTAGTTCTGATTTATTCAAAAGCCTTACCTTCCTTTTAATAATCAATCACATTAAGTATACCCTATTCTGAAGAAATTACAAGTTGACAATTGTGAAGTATGTAATATAATATATATTATGTTGAAGAACTAAATATAATCCTTATTAAGAGCGGCTGAGGGAATAGGCCCAGTGAAGCCCGGCAACCTGTATCAACAAGGTGCTAAATCCTACAGAATATCAATTCTGAAAGATGAGGAATTCAGTAAGTTATATGCCTCTTTTCAGAAAAGAGGCGTTTTTATTTCGATAAGGATTAAAGATTAAAGGAGATAACACAATGAAGAAACTATTCACATCAGA
>URGK01000066.1 GCA_900547295.1 uncultured Eubacteriales bacterium | reverse complement strand
TATACAGGAGCTTATCCACAATATAGCCAAGGAGCACGGCGGTATTTCGGTATTTGCCGGCGTAGGCGAGAGAACGAGAGAGGGCAACGACCTCTATTATGAAATGATAGAGTCGGGAGTAATAGAAAAAACAGCGATGGTCTTCGGTCAGATGAACGAGCCGCCGGGAGCAAGAATGAGAGTTGCTCTTACTGGTCTTACCATGGCGGAATATTTCAGAGATGTCGAGGGTCAGGACGTACTCCTCTTTATAGACAATATATTCAGATTTACGCAGGCAGGCTCGGAAGTATCTGCGCTTCTGGGCAGAGTTCCGTCGGCGGTAGGCTATCAGCCGACACTTGCAACGGAGATGGGCGCTTTGCAGGAGAGAATTACATCGACCAAAAAGGGCTCGATTACGTCTGTTCAGGCAGTATATGTGCCTGCGGACGACCTTACAGACCCTGCTCCTGCAACAACCTTTGCGCATCTTGACGCTACTACCGTACTTTCAAGAGCCATTACGGCGCTGGGCATATATCCTGCTGTTGACCCGCTGGATTCCACTTCAAGAATAATGGACCCGCTGATTCTGGGCGAGGAGCATTACAATACGGCAAGAGGTGTTCAGGAGGTGCTGCAGAGATACAAGGATTTGCAGGATATAATAGCAATTCTGGGTATGGATGAATTATCCGAGGAGGATAAGCTTGTAGTAAACAGAGCAAGAAAAATCCAGAGATTTTTATCTCAGCCTTTCAGTGTTGCCGAACAGTTTACGGGAACTCCGGGCAAATATATACCGCTTAAGGAAACCATCAGAGGCTTTAGAGAAATTCTCGACGGCAGGCATGATGAGATTCCTGAGCAGATGTTCCTGATGGCAGGCGGCATTGATGAAGTTGTAGAAAGGTATGAAAAGAGTCATGGCTAACAGCGTTAAACTTGAGGTGATAACACCGTCAAAGCTGTTTTACAGCGGAGAGGTCGAGCTTGTAATCGTAACAACTCTGACAGGCGATGAGGGATTTATGGCAAATCACTCGTGGGCGACCAAGCTTTTGGATGTGGGCGAGCTTTGGATTCAGGAAAAAGGCAAGACCTATGATGAATTCAAGGTGGCTGCTGTGTCGGGAGGCTTTATAGATGTCAAGGAGAGCATTGTTATCTTTACAGATGCGGCCGAATGGTCTGAGGATATTGATATGGAAAGAGTTCTTAGCAAAAAGGCTACTGTTGAGGACTGGATAAAGCACAGGGCCGAATATGAGGATCCTGCCAATATCGAAAAGGCCAGAATAGAGCTTGCCAAGGAAATAAACAGAATGAAAGTTGCCGGAGGCGGCAAACGCAGAAGATAAATGACAGGCGGGGTGTATTGATATGCCCCGCTTATATTAATCAGAGAAGGAATTTCAGATGAAGTTCCGCATAGGGAGCGGCTGAGATATTTGCCTACGGGACTGTGGTCAGAGTTATAGAGAAGCAGATTTAAAATCAGGTATGGGAGATATTGACCCCATACTGTTTTTTAAGCCTATTTCATACAGGAGCAGCTGCAGTCCATACAGTCTGCTTCTTTTTCTTCCTGTGTCTTTGTTTTGAAGAGGGCTTTGACTGGTCTGAGCATATGAAAATATCCGGACATAAATTTGATAATACTCTCCATTTTCTTCTCTTTAAGAGCATTTATAAGGGAGCTTGCATAGGTGCAGCCAGACTCATTGATGGAGTAATAATTCCACTTGCCCTCTTTACGGCTTGTAACAAGTCCTGAGTCGCATAATATTTTCATATGATGTGAAAGTGTCGGCTGCTTGATTTTAAGATCGTCAAGCAGGACGCAGGCGCACTGCTCGCCATCGCAAAGCAGTTCAAGAACTCTGACTCTGCTCTCATCTGTAAAAGCCTTAAACACTCGCATATATTCTGAATTCATAACAGACCTCCGTATCGGTATTGATAATACAAGTATATATCAATGTATTGAAAAAAATTAATAACATATATGAAAAAAGAGTACGCATAAAGCATACTCCGAATACCTTGCTTATCTGACATAGACCTTTGGAAGCCTCTGACCGAAAGCGCAGATGATTTCATAATTAATAGTTCCCGTAGCCTTGGCAATATCATCGGCAAGAATAGTGTTTTTGCCGTCGCTGCCCATTACTATAACCTCATCTCCGACTTTGACATCGGGCACATCGGTTACATCTATCATGCACTGGTCCATACAGATGTTGCCGGCAAGCGGCGCTTTAACACCGTTCACTATAACCTCTCCCTTAGGCGCATACGGTCTTGGGTAGCCGTCTGCATAACCGAGGGCAATAGTTGCTATTTTGCTCGGTCTTTTGGATATAAATTCTCTGCCGTAGCTGACAGAAAATCCGGCCGGTACGTCTTTGAGATGTGATATCGTTGCTTTTACCGACATTACAGGCTTTAGTGAAAGACTGCTTTTGTCGACCTCATCTGACGGATAGCAGCCGTAGAGTATAATTCCGGGACGTACCGCATCGAAGTATACTGACGGAAGCTCCATTACCGAGGCGCTGTTTGCAAAGGTTCTCATAGGAATTTCTATGCCTGCGGCTATAAGCTTGTCGTAAAATTCATTGAAGCACTGTTCCTGCTGACGTGAGAATGTTTTGTCGGCAGAGTCTGCTGTGGACATGTGAGAAAACAGACCCGCTATCTTAAAGTTTGGAAGCTGTGAAATCTCTTTGATTTCAGAAACGGCGTTTTCGTCCCATGTTAGATAGCCTATTCGTCCCATGCCTGTATCTGCGGCAATGAAGCCCGATACGGTTTTGCCGACTTCGGTGGCAGTCTTTGAAATTGCTCTGGCGTTTTCCAGACTGCTTATAACAGGGGTGATGTCGTATTCGACAAGTACGTTTGAATAAAAGTTGGGAGTCAGGCTCAGGGATATAATCTGCTCTGTTGCGCCTGCCTCTCTCAAAACGATAGCCTCCTGAAGCGTTGATACGGCAAATGTGTCAACACCGTTTGCTCTGAGAACCTCAGCGACCTTGACAGAGCCGTGACCGTAGCCGTCAGCCTTGACAACTCCTATTATTTTGGTGCCGCTTCCCAGCTTGGCTTTGATATTCTTTATGTTATAATCCAGATTGGATAAATTTATTTCTGCCCATACAGGCCGTATAGCTTCTTTGTACATTAGTACTCTCCTGTAAATTTTGTATTAAAAAACACTATTTATTCTAACACTGCAGGGGCTTTTGTTCAATATTGATGGTAAAAAAACCGGATTAAATATCCGGCTTTTGAAATCAAATTCGCTCCATACCCTCGCTGCTGCCCAGAGAGTGCTTGACTCTGTCGGCTTCCTCTGCGGTTTTGGCGTCATTCCACATATCCATAGTGCCTACAAGATAGCCTGTAATTCGTCTGATACGTTCGAAAGGTACCTGTGTGAATTTGTAGTTAAGATCTGCAAAATCCCCATCTATATTAATATCCAGGGATTCCAGTTTTCTGTTGTATTTGTTCTGAAGATAATCAACATATGCCATTGCCTCATCGTGAGGGGCATTGCCTGTAATTTGTACGCTCATAAAAAATCCCTCCTAAGATTAATTTGTATCTGTAAGTATATATTCTACTACATATACTACATTTTGTATCGAAAAAAACAAAAAAACATTAAAAAAACAATATATAGATAAAAGAGTCTGAAATTTAAAAATGCTCAAAGACTTGAAAAATACATATAACCTGTGGTATTATTTATAGGTAAATCTGCTCCCGTAGCTCAGGGGATAGAGCGTCGGTTTCCTAAACCGTGCGTCGGAGGTTCGAATCCTCTCGGGAGTGCCAATCTCAAACCGCTTGAAAACATTGATATTTCAGTGATTTCAGCGGTTTTTGTTTTGCTTGCAATTTACATCAAATGTAAATTTATATCACGTTTTGGTGCGTTTTGGTGCTATTTGGTACGACATCACCTACGACACTTTTTGAAGAGTTTATTATTTTGGCAGCTTCAAGTATAGTCGAATTGTCGGCGTGCGTGTATATATTTGCGGTCAGAGATATATCACTGTGGCCCATCAGATATTGCGCTGTTCTGATATCTATTCCTTTCTTCTGCAAGTCAGTACAATATGTGTGCCTCAGATTATACGGCACGAAATCCTCTGCCAAAGGATAAGGCGGGAGTAGCTGGTTTCTATAAACCGTACAGCCCATAGATATATTCAGCTCTCTGTATAACCTCTCACACAGTCTGCGATAAGATGTCTGATTGTACTTCTTGCCTGCTCCGGTAGTGCACAGATAATCGAATTTAGACGCATTTTTAATCTTCTGATATAGAGCATCAGGAATAGGCACAAGACGGTCTGCATTGTCCGTTTTAGTCCCTCTGATGTGCAGCACCGGCTGACCCTCCAGTACCTTTATATCCATACCTTTAACTTCTCTTGCCTCTGACGGTCTGCAGCCACAGTAAAGCATAAGAAGAAACAGTATAAACCTGCTGTCTGTATCGCATACCTTAAGCAGATGATACCGCTCGTTGTCTGTAATTGATCTCCGATATGTTTTAGTTCCTGCCGGCTTTGTTATTTTTTCGGCAGGATTTTTCAGAATAAGTTCATTATCAACAGCTTTACTGAATATAAAGTTGAGAGTTTGGTGTACTTCATTTATTTGTCTTTTTGAATTTCCTGCCTGTAGATTGAGTACATTTTGACAGTGCAGAGGTTTTACCTGTTTCAGTTGCATATCGCCGATGTGCTCAAGGATACAGTGGTTCATACGCTGTATGTACTTTTCTCTTGTTATGTCTGCTTGATTTGTCTTATATGTTTCAACCGCTTTGATGGCCCAATCGCGAACCTTCATTGTATTTGAAACAACAACTTTACCTTCCTCCAAGTCTCGTATCTTATTCGCCATTTTTATAATGACGTCCTGTTCGCTGTTACCTCTGACTTTGTACCGCTTGCCGTCAAAGGTAAAATCTTTAGTATATTTTTTAGACATTGTATTCCTCCTAAAAGTGAGCGCAAAAATACACCCTTAATTGACTTTTCAGAGCTACATATGATACAATGTTTCTGCTTATTGGTTGTATGATATGTACTCCAATTGACATTACCCTCTGTTGGCGCAGGGGGTTTTGTTTTTTATATAATATTCTTTGAACGATAGTTTATAGTCAGAGCCCATTAAAGTTTTGCAAAGAAAGGGCAATTTCAGTTTTTAAGGCCTCTGAGAAATCATTTTCATAAATGATAGAAGAAATAATTTTGTGCAAAAGTTCCTTATTAATTGCACCGCTGGCAACGTGGATACTGACATTTTCCATTTCTCGTATAAAACGTGAAAGAATAAATACGTAACCGTTGTAATTGAGGAAAGCTATGGAAGCTGCGAGTGCTATTCGTTTGTTTCCGTCTGTAAAGCAATGATACTTTCCAAAAGAGTAAAAAAGGTATGTAAGTTTGTCCTCTATTTCGGGATAGTATAAGTCGTTTTTTACTTGCTCTAGTATTCCTTTCACCTTGCCAGTGTCAAGAACTCCAGCAAAACCTCCACCGCTGACCTCAACAACTTTGGAATAAATCTGAATTATGTCGTCATAAGATAGATAATACATATCAATACTCCTTCAACCTTATAAAAACATCTCTGGCAGCCTCTAATTGCTCTTCGATAGAAACACTTTTTTCACCAATGAATTTTTCATATTCATCGCTTGAAAGTGGGTGTATGTACTCTTCAAGCTTTTGATGAAGTGCATCACGAAAAGCAAGATCTCTGCTTGCCATTTTGGAGCGTACATCGTATAGAAATGGTGCGTTTCTAGGGTGTGTATGATATTTTTCAAATATTTGTCGTGTTTCTTTTTGTGTTAGCTTTCTGCCCTTCTCCTCATATGCGATTTTCAGTTCATATGCAAGGCCTGATTCATAAGATGCTATCAAAGTTAAAACCTCTGAATACATTGTATCCCGCAACGGTTCATTTTTACTGAGTTTTAAAATTTGACGATATTCATCAGCTTTTTCCGCAAAAATATCTGTATATATTTTATTAGTAAAGATTCCATATTTGATTGACCCCATGTCAACATAGAGGTCTAAAGCGTCGGTGAAGTCTTTTCTGAAATTATTTTCGCGCAGCCATGAAATAAGAAAATCAGAATCACGTTGATTTATATATTTTGTCTTGCCACCCGAACGTTGGTTCATAACATCAATAACGATATCAAGAATTGCATTACGGAGTTCTTTTGCGACATCGCTGTCTGAGAGCAACATGCCTATGTCTAAAAAAGCCCGAAAGGTGAAAATTGAAAGGATTGTGGTTTTGGTACCGACATTTATGTCGGTACCAAAAGAATCTTTATTATCGTTTTTAAATTGAATTAAGTCACGACCAGATAATGTACGATATCCGTTCCTCGTGAGTTCTGTTCGATAATCTGAAATGTACCGTTCAACAGTACGAGTATCAACTTCAAAATAACTAGCAATCATATCTTTGGTAAAAACGATTTCGCCGTCAAATGACAACGCTTTAGGGTTGAGTTGTTGCTCTAGAATAGAAAGAGCATATTTGTTATTTAAAATATTTTGACGTGCTACATCTGATGTGTTTAAATTATTCATAACCACACCTTCCTTTCTTATTCACTTGCAGCAGCTTTTTTGCCTTGCTCTGCAGCTTTCTTGTCTAGTTTCTCTCTATCATTGTTTTTAAGATATTCCTCATACCGCTGGTCCTGCTCTCTGTTCTTTTCAAAATTGCTTGAAAAACCATCAGATGAATTCGAATAATTATTTATCGGTGATGTATTGTCATTATCATCTGATATGTAAATACATTTGTCACAGAGCTTTTCATATCGGTCTTTGTTTTCGTTATAAAAGACTGTAGTGCGATTTCCGCAATTATTGCAATAGGCTTCTATATTGTTTTTTTCTTCAGGCATTGAGAACTGATATATATTAATGCCTATAGATAATACAAGAAGTGCAGCAGCGACAATGAGCAGAATTTTGTATATATGATTATTGTTATGTACAGCTTCCTGTGTAACTTCCTGTTTTTCTTCTTGCACCTCAGCCTGTATAGGCTTTATGTCAGCGTATTTTTTATGATAACTCATATTAAAATTCCTTTCTTAACCCAATGTTAAATATTTACAACATACAAAGAGTATGCAAGCATAGCAAGAATAGCAGCTATAGATGATAGTAAAACAGTTCTTTTGCTACGCTTTGACATATCACAATCACGAACAAATAAGTATCTACGTTTTTCAAAATAGACTATGTTAAGAATTGCAAATATGGCAGAGCCAATAAATTTGTTTATAATGTACTGCTGAGAGTAATCATAATCAATATTAACAAAGATAGCGTTAGTAATAAGAATTATCATATTTATTTTGTAAGCAAGTGGTTTGAATTTTCGTAAGTTAATCAGCAGATATATATTGGCGGTTAATGAAGCTGCTACAAACAAAAAAGCACATATAAATATATAAAAAGAATAGTTTACATCGTGTCCAATGGATAAAATCATTTGTATATATACTACAACGTCAAAGACACCCCATAAACATGCTCCGGTAAGGGTTATATTCTTATAAAACCAGAACCATCTCAAAGGTGGTGTTTTTGTTTCTACAACTTCTTCATCATACTTATGCTTTGCTGGTGACTCTATTGGCACCGGATTAGTTTCGACATATTTTCTGTGATAACTCATATCACACCTTCCTTCTTATTTCAACGACAATACCTAATATGCGTATCTCTGGTTCCTCAGGACCGTAAGGGTAAAACTTTGGCGTGTATTCAGGATTTAAAGGTTGCAGCATAATTCCGTCCTGCTGCTTAACGACTTTCTTAAGAGTAGCCTCATATCCGTTTACATATACAACTGCATCTTGGCCACATTCGCAGTCTGGCTGCAGCTTTACGATAACAGTATCATCTTCTATATATTTAGGATACATACTGTTGCCTTTAACCTTTAGACCAATATACCTGTCGCCTCTGTCTATCCACTCCTGAGGTACATCTTCCCAGTCAACAATATCTTCTACAGCTTCTATAGGAATTCCAGCAGGAACAGAGCCGTAGACTTTAATGCGGTTGGATTTTGCGTTTGAGTCAGGTGAAAATTCGGTGTCATCTAATAAATCAACAGGGGCTACGTGTAGTGCATCTGCAAGCTTTTTCAATGTAGTGCGTGGTATATTAACAACACGTCCTTTTTCATATTTGTTGATTGCTGCCTTTTGCACGCCGACCAATTCACCGAGTTGTTCTTGTGATAAACCTTTTGCTAATCGAAAGGTTCTTATCTTATCTGCTGTTTTCATAATATTTTTTCTCCTTGTATCTTGATTATAACATAAACTTTTAAAAAAACAAGAAAAAATATCTTGACAAGACATTTGCTAAGTGTTATATTGTTTGTATCTTAATAAGATACAAAAGAAAGGAGAAGAATATGAACTCACGATTATTAAAAGGGATGATAAAAATGTATGACGGTTCACAGTCAGTCCTTGCAGAAGCTATGGGTTTAAGCCTTTCACGATTGAATGCGAAAATAAATGAAACTGGAGCACAGTTTAATCAGACAGAGATTGCATTAATTCGTGAAAGATATAAACTTACGGAGCAGCAAGTGACTGATATTTTTTTTGCAAACTAAGTATCTCAACAAGATACAAACAACCAAAAGAGCTACATATGAACAAGTTATTTTAAAGGAGAAAAGTAGAGGTAAGAAAGATGATGAAACCAAAGAAGGTCAATGAATTCGAGGTTGGTGATAAAATCAGAACTTATGGCTATGATGGCACAGTAACTGAAGTGGTAACAGAAAACTGTGACGATATCGAATGTACATACCTAAAAATAAAATTCGATGATAACAGTGGACTTACAGGTACACCATATGACGGCGGATGGTATGGCGGTCGTAACAACTTGGTATTTTATGGTGGACTTGAATAGTAAACATTAAAAACCGTATGAAAGGAGATGATTTCTATGATTGGTGAACAAATAAAGAAAAGGCGTATAGAACTGGGATTAACACAGAAGGAACTTGCAGAAAAGCTAGGTTACAAATCAAATACGACTATCAACAAAATAGAGTTAGGCATAAATGATATAAGTCAGAGCAAAGTCATAGAGTTTGCAAAAGCACTGAATACAACCCCTGCTTACATTATGGGGTGGACTGTGCGAGATGAAGATGTAGTCAATAGAACATTGGGCGAAATAATAAAAGCATATCGTACAGAACAGGGTATGAGTATGGATGACTTTTCAAAGGCAAGCGGAATAAGCAAAGCATATATTTCTGTTCTTGAAAAGAATAAGCGTCCCGGTTCGTGTAAGCCGGTAGAGCCTTCTGTGAAGTGTGTGAAGCAGGCGGCGAAAGCAATGGGAGTGGATTTTATTGAACTTATACTTGCCATATCTGAGGAATGAAAGGAGAAATAGCTATGAGAGCAAATGAAACATGGGCGGGTGCGCTCTACTCAATGGGCGATAAGGAAGGCTGCCTGAAAGACAGAAAACTGTTTGTCGAAAATCTTGGTGAGCTGCTGTCACAGACAAACCACCGGGTTATAGGGGCAGAACTCGATGATAACGGGATTGTTAAAGTTTTCTTTGTTGGGGGTATATACAGAAAAGTAAACGTGAATATGGACAGCTATTTAGGCATTATCAAAGATGTTTTGAAAGTGTTTTAGGAAAGGAGGAACTTATGGACATAGCTTATGCAAAGAAGAAGGCTGAAGCTTTCAGAAAGAGAGCTGAAACGGCCGAGGAAAATTATCAGGTATCAGGTGAACAGAAATACCGCCGGGCGCAGATAGAGTATGAACTGATAGCGGATGCTATTGATGCTCAGATCAGAAACGATGATACGCTGAATGAACTCGCAGGACTGAGAGCAGCAATCAACAGACAAGCTGCAGAAGCCGAAAGCCTGCTGCACAGCAATGCCACTGCGGAAGAGCTGAAAGTAGCATTGAAAAACCTTGTTGCTACAGCAGCTCTGCTGTGTCGGTACCAAGAAAAGTATTAGGAAAGGAGAACAGCTATGAACGACATAAAATTTGAAATTACGGCGCACCTCGGAGTTCTTACAGAATATCCGTCAGGGTGGAAGAAAGAACTCAATATTGTCAAATGGGGTGACAGGCAGCCGGTGTTTGATATCAGGGACTGGGACGAGGAGCATCTGCGTATGTCAAGAGGCATTACTCTTACAGAGGAAGAAGCAAGAAAGCTGTACAATCTGATGAACGACCTGATGAACATAACACCTGTATAAAAAGAAAACCCGAAGCAAAAGCTCCGGGATAAGAACTGGGAGGTTCTTAATTGAACAAGAATTATATCACTTGAATTATATCACGAAAGTGGAGAAAGGAAAAGGTATTTTATGAACAGACAGGAGCTTATTAAAGATATGAAAGCCTTCAGCGGTTCCGGCTTTATAACCAGACACCAGCTGATGGAGTATATGGGTTATAAGGACCCGCACAAGATAGATCACTATCTTCGCGATCTGGAGTCAATTAAAAAGAGATATTTTATCCCTGATGTGGCAACACAGCTGCACAATGCCCTGAGCTGATGTTATGGGCAGGGCTAAAAGAAACTACAGAAAGCGGCGGAAGATAGAAAGAAACACTACGCTGCCGAAAGACCGGACAAAGCTTGTTATACGCAAGCTCAGGAAGGCGAACAAGAGATGTGTAAATGAGAAAGGATATATAAGATATGAAAATCTTAAAGACAACAGCAAAGGCATTGATCCTGTCGGCATTTATCCTTGCGATAGGAATGCTGGGAAAGATTGATATTGCAGATGAGATTGCAACAGAACAGTTTTATAACGAGCTTGCAGCGCAGACACAGTATCTTCCCTGAGGCAGAGCCTGTAAAGGTCCTGACAAAAGAAGATGTGCAGACGGAAGCATATTATGACAGCCTTGAGTATCTCGCGGCGTGCGTGGAAGCAGAAGCCGGCAATCAGGGTTATACAGGCAAAAGGCTTGTGGCCTGTGTGATATTAAACAGAGTTGAGGCAGAAGGTTTCCCTGACAGCATTGAGGCTGTCATAAATCAGAGAAATCAGTTTGAGGTGGTTGCCTGTGGCAGCATATATGCCGTTGATATTACGCAGGAAACCTTTGAGGCTGTAACAGCAGAGCTGGAGCAGAGAAGCAACAAAGACATTTTATATTTCAGAGAGGGGAGCTACCACAGCTTTGGTACTCCGATATTAAAACATAAAGACCATTATTTCAGTGGCAGATAGAAAGGAAAAGTAATGCATATGATAACGAAATTCAAAGCGGGTGACCATAACCAGTGGCTTGCACTGAGACACGAATATCTTGGAGGCTCGGATGCAGCTGCAGCATGCGGACAGAACCCATATGAGAGCCCTTATTCATTATGGGCAAAGAAAACAAACAAGATGCCGGAATTTGAAGGCAACCTGATAACGGAAGTCGGAAGTTTCCTTGAGGACTTTGTTGCAAAGTATTTTACAAAGATGTCAGGGCTTAAAGTCCAGAAAAGCAATTATACATGGTTCAATGACAAATACCCTTGGGCTTGCGCAAATATCGACAGATTTATTGTTGGCGGTAATGCAGGACTTGAAATCAAAACTACAAACAGTTTTGAGAACGCAGCAAAGTTCAGAAAGTCTGAAATACCAGCAACATGGTTTTTCCAGTGCGTACATTACATGATGATCACTGAAAAACACACATGGTATCTGGCGGCCTTATCCGGCAGCCGGAACTTCTACATATTCTGCATCACGCTTGATGAAGATCTAGAACAGCCGGAATGGTGTGACAGCCTTGTAAGAATTACCGAAAACGATATTGCGGACCTTGCAGATATGGAAAAAGAGTTCTGGAGTCATGTTGAGAACAACACAGAGCCTCCGGTAGACGGAAGCGATGCAACAAGCGAAGCAATAAACGCTGTTTATCCTGACAGTGACGGAAGCGATATAGACCTTGGCTTTATATCCGGCAGTCTGATACAGCTTTCGGCACTGAAAGAACAGATTAAGGAGTTGACACGATTTAAAAATCTGCAGGAACAGAATATCAAAACGTTTATGAAAACCGCTGAGAAGGGACATCACGCAGGTTATACAGTGACATATAAGGTACAGGGCAGGACAAGCTTTGATTATAAAGCGCTGCTTAAAGATTTTCCGAATATGGGCTTTGACAAGTATATGAAAACTACTGAGTCAAGAGTGCTCAGAGTAAATAAGGAAGGAGAATAGTAAAATGACAAACGCAATAGCAAAGGCAAAAGAGGCAAAGCTTGATAAGCCTCAGAAAACATTGAGAGATTACATAAAGAGTATGGAAGGGGAAATCAAGAAGGCGCTGCCGTCAGTATTAACTCCTGAGAGATTTACACGAATGATGTTATCGGCAGTATCAAATACGCCAAAGCTTCCGGAATGTACTCCAAAGTCATTCCTTGCTGCAATGATGAGTGCAGCGCAGCTTGGCCTTGAACCGAACACTCCGCTGGGACAGGCTTATCTGATACCTTTCAAGAATAAAGGTGTGCTGGAGGTGCAGTTCCAGGTTGGCTATAAAGGTCTTATTGACCTTGCATACAGATCCGGAGAGGTTGATATTATTCAGGCGCAGGCAGTACACGAAAACGATGTATGGGAATGCGAATTCGGAATTGATCCAAAGCTTAAGCATATACCTGCAGATACGAACAGAGGCGAGGTGGTTAGATACTACGCAATGTTCAGGACAAAGACCGGCGGATACGGGTTTGAGGTAATGTCTGTAGATGATATCAAAGCACACGCCCAGAAATATTCACAGAGCTTTAACAGCAGTTTCTCACCTTGGAAGTCAAACTTTGATGCTATGGCGAAGAAAACAGTGCTCAAGCAGTGCCTGAAATATGCTCCGATGAAAAGCGATTTCGTAAAAGCGATTGCGAGCGATGAGACTATAAAACACGAGCTGTCAGAGGATATGTATTCTGTGACAGATGAAACAGTTTATGAAGATGCTATAGAAGCTGAGGCAGAAGTTATTTCAGAAGAAGTTGAAACAGGAGAGGTGAAAGACGGTGGAAAAGATGATTAATATGGAAAAGGTGCTTAATATTGTGCAGGTGAAACACGAAGGTAATGACAAAAGATATACTTTTGCAGTTCCGTTAGGTGTGGAATTGAAGAAGGGAGACCCAGTGCTTGTGGCAACCAGATATGGTGATGTTATGGCCAAATGTGTGACAGATAGCAGGCTTTTACCTAATGGAGTGATTGATATGATTATGCAGGGAAAAACGGTTACAGGCACCGTTTTGGGTAAATACGAATACAAAAGTTTTGACCTTGAAATAGGGTTTTGATGAAAAGGAAGGTGAAATGAATGAATAACTATCTGGCAGGCAATATCAACAAAGGCAGCTTTGATGAGGTAAGACCTATAAATGCAAACAGACTGCTGTACCTGCTTTCCGGTGACAGAACCGTATACAGCAAGAGAGCGATTATTGATTTGGTTAACAGCTGTCCTACTCTGGTGACTCAGGTTACCAGAGAGGATCTTGAAAGATTTGCGCAGAACTCAAAGGTAAACGTAGGAGGTAAGATAAGTGACAGATAGCAAAAAAGGAATGATTGATGTAATAGAGAATATGATCGCAGAAGAACTTGAAGTAGCGAACAAGAGCTTCCCTATGTTCGCATCGTGGCACGAGGGCTATGCGGTGCTTAAGGAAGAAGTGGAAGAGGCTGCAGAGAACATAGAGCTCATAACCGAGGAAGGTATGATGTATCTGTGGAACTCTATCCGCATGAAAGACGTTGATGAAGATGCAAGGGTAGCAAATATCGAAGGAATAAGAAAACTCGCTGTAGAAGCTATACAGGAGCTTGTGCAGGTTGCTGCAATGTGTGACAAGAGCTTAAAGAGTATGGAAAAAGACATACCTGCAGATGAGGTGGAGGATAAAGAGAATGAATAACGTAGTCATCATCGGCCGGCTTGTAAGAGATCCAGAAATACGATATACGCAAAATCAGATGGCGGTTGCGAATTTTACACTTGCAATAGATAGGCCCTTTAAAAAGGGTGATGAAAAAAAGACCGATTTTCCCAGAGTTACTGCTCTGGGAAAGACTGCCGAGGCCTGTGAAAAATATCTTTTTAAAGGGAGAATGGTTGCTGTAAGAGGTAGGATTCAGACAGGCAGTTACAAGAATAAAAACGGCGATACAGTTTATACAACAGGCGTGCTTGCCGAGCAGGTAAAGTTCATCGAATGGGGCGAAAAACAGCCTGATGATGCAGATAATATGGCGGCACTTCCGGACGGATTTGAAGAAATAAATGACGAAGATGTACCTTTCTAAGGAGGTAGAAAATGAGCAAAGGAAACTGGATAAAACTAAACCGAAGCATCAGGAAACATTTCCTTTGGGATTTTACAAAACCACTGTATCTTATGGCGTGGATTGACATACTTATGTCGGCAAATTATGCGGACAAAAAGGTTGTTGTGGGCGATTCTGTTATTACTGTTCCTAGAGGCTCATTTGTTACAAGTCTGAGAAAACTCGCGACACAGTGGCAGTGTAGCAAGGATACAGTGAAACGTATATTAACCATACTTGAGAGCGACAGTATGATTACCTGTAAGGCAGACAGTAAGCATACCATTATAACCGTTGAAAATTACGCATTGTATCAAGATGTTCCCGACACAGACAAGGACACTAATAAGGACACGCAGCAGACAGTGACAAGGACACTTGGCAGACACTTGGCAGACAGTGACAAGGACACGCAGCAGACAGTTGCCGGACAGTCACAAGGACAAAAAGAAGAAAATAAA
>URGK01000065.1 GCA_900547295.1 uncultured Eubacteriales bacterium | reverse complement strand
CGCAGTAGTGGTTGAAGCAGGAAGCTCCGACTTCTATAAGTCGGAGTAGTTCACAGGCTTTTTTCAAGGTATTATTTGCACCTTGGCTTTGGTTTTGCAGGGATTAATACTTATGGAGAGTGGCGAAATAACCCGGACTTTGCATGAGAAAATATTGCGACCTGCGATAAAAGACGATATAGTGGTTATTGAGAAAAAAGAGCGAGGAAGAATATAAATGGAGATAATTTCTAAAAAAATCAGCAGAGATGAGCTAAACAAAATGGATAGCGGATATTTTGAGGATAAGATTAAGGCGGCTGCGGACATCGAAAAGCAGATAATAGGGGTTGATGTCGAGCTGCACGCAGATATCGAGGGAGCTTTGATTGAGGAGGGTTCTGAATTGCGTAATTTGTGGGGGATAAATTTTCTTGCAGACGAGGACGAAATTGAGGAATTTGTGAAGTTTGACTCACTTATCAATATTCATCCGAAGCAGAATAACCGTTCACGAGATGTAGAAGATGAAAACATCAGAAATAAAATTTTAGAGGCTGTTGAAAAATGGATAGAAATTCAGGAGAATATCAGCACAGGGAGCTTGCGGCAGGAAGATGGCAGACGATGACACTGGCACAGCAGCTTGCAAACATAGGAAGTGAGTTTGGCAGGGCTGCAAAGAGAAAAGATAAGGGTGACAGGGAAAAAGAAATGAAAGCCTTTGAGCGTGGACTTGAACTTTTAGACCTGTTCATACAGGGAGCGCAGTTCAAGAGAACAGAACATCGTGGCATATTTAAAGAACTCCTTAGATTGAGGGAAGTTATGTGCGATTATTTTGTGGGTGAAAACGAGTATAAAACAGACAGAGCGTTTATCGAAAAGTATTTTTACGACTTTGCATATTGTGCGAGGAAATAAACAGAGTAATAAGAAAGGTTTGATAACAGATAAAAAATACGCCGGTGTGAGCCGGCGTATTGCTGTATAGACAGCTAGATTATTCTTACTCTGATTACACTGTCATTTGCAATTTCAAGTGAGTCAACTGCGGCAGGGGTTTCAACCAGCGTATATGCAAAGTTGCCCTTTGTCTTGCTGATGATGTTTGAAATTACGGCGTTTTTGGCATTGAGCGCTGCCGTTACATCTGAAATAATAGTGTCGTTTGCCTTTGAAAGCACAGCTATTCTTGTGCCTGTTTTTGCTCCCAGGCTTACAGCAGGGAAATTAACGGAATTTACGATATTGCCGTTTTCGATGTAGTCCATAGTCTGAAGCGCAGCCATTGTAGCGCAGTTGTCCTCCGCCTCTGCCGAGGAAGCGCCAAGATGAGGAATAGCTATAACATTGTTGTAGTGAAGCAGCTCATCTGTTGCAAAGTCGGTTACATACTTTCTGATTTTGCCTGAGTCTATTGCAGCCATAAGGTCAGCGTCGTTTACCAGCTTGTCTCTTGAGAAATTAAGGAAGATAGCGCCGTCTTTCATCCGGTCAAACACTTCCTTGTTCATCATACCCTTGGTTGAGTCTGTAGCAGGAACGTGAATTGTTATGTAGTCGCATTTGCCCAGCATATCTTTCATATCGTTTACGATTTCTGCTGTATTTGAAATTCTGTGAGCCGCATTTACAGTCAGGAACGGATCATATCCGATAACGTTCATTCCCAGAGCTTCTGCGGCGTTTGCAATCTTGATGCCTATTGCGCCGAGGCCGATAACTCCCAGAGTTTTGCCTGCGATTTCTGTTCCCGCAAACTGGCCCTTGCCTTTCTCGTATGCCTTAAGCACATCGCTGTCAAGGCTTTTGGCCCATATTACAGCCTCAGGGATATTTCTTGCAGCCATAAACATACCTGCAAGTACCAGCTCCTTAACGGCATTGGCATTGGCTCCCGGAGTGTTGAATACGACAATTCCCTCCTCTGCGCATCTGTCGAGAGGAATGTTGTTTACTCCTGCGCCGGCTCTTGCGATTGAAAGCAGATTGTCCGAAAAATCCATATCGTGCATAGCCTGGCTTCTTACCAGAATTGCATTTGCTTCATCAACGTTTTCGGTAATAGTATAGTTATCGGTAAGATGTGAAAGTCCTACCGGTGAAATTTTATTAAGTGTTGCTATTTTAAACATTGTATCACCTCGAAAATTAAATAATAATAATAAAAGTATACCACTTTACTGGAGCTTAGTAAAGTGGTACAATGGTTAAAATAGACTAATTAACCGGGAGGACAAAACAATGAGTAAATATGACAGAGTATATAATTTCTCAGCAGGTCCATCAATGCTCCCTCTTAACGTAATCGAAGAAGCTGCAAAAGATCTGCCTAATTACCAGGGCTGCGGACAGTCGGTAATGGAAATGAGCCACAGATCGGCAGAGTTCAAAAAAATACTTGCAGAAGCGGAAGCGGATTTAAGAGATATAATGAATATTCCTGAGAACTACAAGGTAATGTTCCTGCAGGGCGGTGGTACACTGCAGTTTGCAATGGTACCACTTAACCTTTTGAGAAACTCCAAAAAAGCAGACTACATTATCACAGGAAGCTGGGCAAAAAAAGCATACAAAGAAGCTAAGAAATTCGGAGATATACAGATAACGGCATCATCAGAGGATACAACCTATGACTTTATCCCTAAAGTTAAAAAAGAGGACTTCAGAGCTGATGCGGACTATGTTCATATCACCTACAACAATACAATTTACGGCACCCACTATTCATACATTCCGGACACCGGAGACATTCCTCTTGTAGCAGATATGTCATCGTGCATACTGTCAGAGGAGATAGATGTATCAAAATTCGGCCTCATATATGCAGGCGCCCAGAAGAATGTGGGACCGGCAGGCGTTACTATAGTAATTATCAGAGAGGATCTTCTCGGATATGCACCTGAAACCTGCCCTACATATCTTGACTACAAAATTCACGCAGACAACGACTCGGCATACAACACACCGCCATGCTTCGGTATCTATGTGGCAGGTCTTGTATTCAAGAACATCAAAGCTATGGGCGGCATAGCACAGCTTAATAAAGTAAACAGAGAAAAGGCTGCAAAGCTTCATAAATACATTGATGAGAGCACACTTTACAACTGCCCTGTCAAAGCGGCAGAGGACAGATCGCTTATGAACGTTACATTCGTTACAGGCAATGAGGCTCTCGACAAGAAATTCGTTGCAGAGGGCAAAGCCGCAGGTCTTGTAAACCTCGGAGGACATAGATCAATCGGCGGTATGAGAGCAAGCATATACAATGCGATGCCGATGGAGGGCGTAGACACACTTATAGATTTTATGAAGAAATTTGAAGCAGAAAACAAATAGTATTTTTCAAAGGCCTTTCTGTACGGAAAGGCTTTTCATATACAGAATGGAGGCAGTATGAAATACTTGATAGTGCTTGCTGACGGGGCAGGAGGAGAGCCGATTGAGGCTCTTGGCGGAAAAACAACTCTTGAAGCGGCAGATATGAAATACACTAAAGAGCTTGCAGCAAAAGGACAGGTGGGCATGGTACAGACAATACCAACAGGCTGCGCGCCGGGAAGCGACGCCGGCAACCTGTCAGTAATGGGATATGACCCTGCGGTATATCTGACAGGCAGATCACCACTTGAAGCTGCATCAATAGGAATTGATATGGAGGATACAGACGTATCGTTCAGAGTCAATGTAATAACTCTGACAGGAGAGGGCGAATACGAGGATTTAATTATAACCGATCACAGCTCCGGAGAAATCACAACTCCGGAGGCGGATAAGCTTATCAAAGCCCTGCAGGCAGAGTTTCAGAACGATGAAATCCAGCTTTACACAGGCGTAAGCTACAGACACTGCATGATATGGAAAAATGGTACTACAGAGCTTGAATTTACACCGCCCCACGATGTGCTGGGACAGAGAGTCGGCGACAATCTGCCTAAGGGCGAGCATGCCGATATGTTCATCAATATGATGAAAAAAAGCTACGATATACTCAAAGATCACCCTGTAAACAAAGACAGAATTGCAAGAGGATTAAACCCTGCAAACTCAATGTGGATATGGGGTGAGGGCAGGAAGCCTAAGCTTTCATCTTTCAAAGATAAATTCGGAATTACGGGAGCGGCTATTTCGGCGGTGGATCTGATTAAGGGCATTGCAATATGCGCAGGACTTGACTCAATAGACGTAGAGGGCAGTACAGGTACGCTCAACACCAATTATGAGGGCAAGGCAGATGCGGCGCTTGCAGCTTTCAGAGAGGGCAAAGACTTCGTATATGTTCACCTTGAGGGACCTGACGAATGCGGTCATCAGGGAGATGCAGAGGGCAAGGTTCTTTCCCTCGAAAGAATAGACGACAAAATAGTAAAGCCGATAGTAGAGGGACTCAAGGCAGACGGTGAGGATTTCAGATTTCTCATAGTTCCGGATCACAGAACTCCTATAGCTGTGAGAACTCATACACCTGAGCCTGTACCGTTTGTTCTGTATGACAGTACGGACGAGAAACCTTATGATGATACAAGAGCCTTTAATGAAACCTCGGGTTCCACAGGCTCAAAATTCGGATCAGGCTATGAGCTTGCCGACTATTTCTTTGAAAAATAAAGGAGTGCACTTCTTATGAAAAGACTATTGACTGTGGCCTTAACTGTTATAGTTGCCCTTACTATGACTCTGGGGACTTCGGTATGTGCCTATGGCGCATCGTCAAAAGATGCGCTTGAGCTTGAGGCAACAACTGCAATTTTAATTGATGCAAAGACAGGAGAAATTCTGTTTTCCAAAAACAAAGACGTTCAGCTGACACCTGCCAGTATGACCAAAATAATGACAGCGCTTCTTGCGATAGAGAATCTGGATATGGATACGGTAGTTACCATAGACGATGAAACGCCGTACACAGAGGGTAATATCATATATATGCACAAGGGTGAGAAATTCACAGTGGAGCAGCTTCTCAAGGCAATGCTGGTGACATCTGCAAATGACTGCGCTGTGGCGCTTGCAAAGACTATGTCCGGCACCATCAAAGATTTCTCAAATCTTATGAACGGCAAGGCAAAGGAGCTGGGGGCAAAGAACACAAACTTTGTAAACCCCAACGGTCTTGATGACAAGGGGCATGTGTCTACAGCCTACGATATGGCAATGATTGCAAAGGAAGCCATGAAAAACGAAACCTTCAGAGAAATCGTTGCAATGACAAGCTATACGGTTCCAAAGACAAACAAAAATAAAAAAAGACCGCTGTATACCACCAACAGACTGCTGTCAGACAAATATAACGATATAGTTGTAAACGGAGAATACCGCAAACCGTATTACAAAAATGCCATAGGAATCAAGACGGGATATACTCCTGTGGCTCTTGGATGTCTGACGGCTGCAGCCGAAAAAAACGGCACAGAGCTGATTTCGGTTGTAATGCATTCGTCTGATTTCGGCAGATTTGCAGATACAATAGCGCTGTTTGAGTACGGATTTGCAAATTATTCTACATATACTGTGTATGACAAGGGAGAAGCCGTAGAAACCATCAAGGTTAAGGGTGGCAAGCCTGATGAGGTTAAAACCGTTACAGATTACTATGCTGCGGTAAACCTCAAAAAAAGTGAAAGCAGGGACATTGTCACTAAAGACATTGTTTGGAATGATAAAATAGTGGCGCCGATTGCAAAGGGTACGGTAGTAGGTCAGGTCAAGTTATATAAGAACAAGAAGCTTGTTACCACAACGAATATAGTTACGGCAGACAAGGTTGAAGAGGGAATGTTCAGCTTCCTCTACAACGGTCACGTGGCATATCCAGGCAAGCTGGCCCTCCTTATAGCGGCTATTGTTCTGGTGCTTCTTGCGATAGTGCTAGTTATTATCAGAATTGTGAACAGGCGTAAGCGTATGAAGCAGAGACAGAGACAGGCCATGAAAATAGCAAGAGAAAGAAAATACGGTCATCGTTAACACGATGACCTTTTGTGATGATATGTTTGATATTAAAGAAAACCTCAAAAAACTTCCCGATTCACCGGGAGTATATATACACAAGGACAGACTTGGCGAAGTAATATATGTAGGCAAGGCTGTATCCCTCAGAAACAGAGTAAGGCAGTATTTTCAGAGCCAGAAGAATATGGACAGCAAGGTATCGGCCATGGTGTCGCATATTGCGGAGTTCGAATATATAACCACCGCAACCGAAATGGAGGCTCTGATTTTAGAGTGCAATTTAATCAAGAGATATTCACCTAAGTACAATATACTTCTGAGAGATGACAAAACCTATCCGTATATTAAAATCACAATGAAAGAGGATTATCCTCGTATACTCAAGACAAGGCGTGTCGAAAACGACGGCGCCAGATATTTCGGGCCTTATTCCGATGCAGGCGCAGTAAACAGGATAGTCGATCTGATGGGTGAAATCTACAGACTCAAGAAATGCTCCGCTCAGAGGTTCCCCAAGGGTTTCAGACCATGCCTCAACTATCACATAGAGCAGTGCAGGGGCATATGCACAGGTTATGTTTCCAAAGATGAATACAGAGAGACTGTAAACAAAGTTGCAGAGTTTCTCGGAGGCAGTACAAAATCTCTTGTAAATGAAATGAAAGCAAAGCTTGAGGCTGCGGCAGAGCAGCTTGATTTTGAAACTGCTGCAAAATACAGAGATAACATTATGGCGCTTGAGGCTATAAATGAGAAGCAGAGAGTTGTGCTGAGAAGTGACAAGGATATGGATATAATTCTGACACTCAAAGGCAGAGAGGACTCATTTATAGTCGTATTCTATGTAAGGGACGGCAAGCTGAGCGGAAGAGAAAATTTTGAGATGCATACGGAGGGAGAGGAAAGCTCCGGTGAGATGATAAGCTCGTTTATCAAGCAGTATTACGGAGAACTGACTTCGGGGCCAAAAGAAATTCTCACAGAGGAGGCGCTTTCCGATGCGAATATCCTGTCAGAGTATCTGTCGCAATTATGGGGCAGGAAGACTTCTGTATTTATGCCTCTTAAAGGCGAGAAAAAAGCCATACTTGACCTTGCCAGAAAAGATGTTGTTGAAATGGCCAAGACAATAGATGACAGAGCGGAGGCAAGGGCTGAGCGGGAGGATTCACTCAGAAAACAGATAGATGCTGTATATTCCTGTCTGAAAAACGGCCCTCACGGCTACAGAGTGGAGGCCTATGATATTTCCGACATCAACGGTGTGGATTCGGTAGGAGCCATGGTTGTGTTTGACGGAAGCCGCAGGCTCAAAAAAGACTACAGACGATTTAAGGTCAAAACCGTTGAGGGATCTGATGACTACGGCAGTATGCAGGAGGTTCTGTACAGGAGATTTAAAAGAGCGCAGGCAGACGATGCCGCGTTTAACACATACCCGGATATGCTATTTATAGACGGAGGCAAGGGGCATGTTGCCGCTGCAAACAAGGTTCTTCGGGCTATGCAGATAGACATACCCGCCTTTGGTATGGCAAAGGACGACAGCCACAGAACCAAGGAGCTTGTCTATGAAAAGGACGGAGAGTTCAGTACGATACAGATAAAGGACAGTCCGCTGCTGTTTAAATACGTAGGAAATATTCAGGAGGAGGTTCACAGGTTTGCAATAGACTACCACAGGACGCTTCGAACAAAGAATATGCTTACCTCTGTACTTGATGAAATAGAGGGTATAGGCCCTGTCAAAAGAAACAGCCTTCTTGCATATTTTGGCAGTGTTGACAGAATAAAAGCGGCTGCGGCAGAGGAACTTGTTAAAGTTGATGGAATAACAGAAAAAAATGCTCAAAATATATTGAAATATTTTCGGGGATAATATATAGTAAAGTCTAAGAAATTAACAATTCGGAGGAATATTAAAATGGCAGATAACAAATCAAAGGGATACAATGATGGCATAGATGAAGAGGCTGAATTTATCACACTTGAATTTGATGATGGTGATGAGGTTGAATGTGAAATTATGGGCGTGTTCGAAGCTGCCGGCAAAGAATATATCGCTTTAATACCTGATGACGGCACAGACGATGTATATATCTACGGCTACAAGGAAGTAGGCGAAGATGAATACGACCTCGTTGACATTGATGATGCAGAGTTTGAAATCGCAGTGGCAGAATTTGATAAGATTGTAGCTGAGGAAGCTTAATCTGACTTTAAAGCATTATGCATTTAAAGACCGGCTCTCGCCGGTCTTTAGGGTTTTTTGTACTGTCTATCTTCTGCCTGATGCGTTCAGGACATTTCTTATCTTGTGAGATACCATTGATTTGATAGCATCCCTGCCAGGTCCCAGATATTTTCTCGGGTCAAATTCAGCAGGGTTTTCGCTCAGATACTTTCTTACCTCTGCGGTCAGAGCAAGTCTTAAATCGGTATCTATATTTACCTTGCATATTCCGTGTTTTGCAGCTTCTTTAATCATATCCTCAGGAACCCCCTGCGCTCCCGGAATATTGCCGCCGTACTGATTGCATTTGTCTACGAATTCTTTCAGGACTGTTGATGCTCCGTGAAGTACCAGTGGAGTATCCGGAATGAGCTTGTGGATTGTCTTTAATCTTTCAAAGTCAAGCTTTGGCTCGCCCTTGAACTTGTATGCGCCGTGGCTTGTGCCGATTGCTATGGCAAGTGAGTCAACGCCTGTTCTTTCAACGAATTCAGCAGCTTCCTCAGGAACTGTAAAGGTTGCGTTTCTGACATCTACGTTTACATCGTCTTCGATACCGGCAAGCTTGCCAAGCTCTGCCTCTACAACAGCTCCCTTGCTGTGAGCATATTCAACAACTTCCTTTGTGATGCGTATGTTTTCTTCAAACGGGTGCTTGGAGCCGTCAATCATAACTGATGTAAAACCGTCGTCTACACATTTCTTGCATATTTCAAAATCTTCGCCGTGGTCAAGGTGAAGAGCTATATCAAGACCTGTATCTAAAACAGCCGCCTCAACCAGCTTCATAAGGTATGCGGGCTTGGCATATTTTCTTGCGCCTGCCGAAACCTGCAGAATAAGAGGAGCGTTTTCCTCCTGAGCGGCTTCAACAATGCCCTGTATAATCTCCATATTGTTTACATTGAAAGCGCCTACGGCATAATCTGCCTTGAGGGCCTTTTCAAACATTTCCTTTGTAGTAACTAAAGCCATAATTTACCTCCCAACTTACATCTGTAATATATTATACACCAGCCGGGAGCTTTTTTCATTACTATTTTTGGTTCATCAGCATATTAAGCATAGGGCCGAAGGACTCCATCATTTTGCTCATATCAGGAGCAGACTCCTGCGGAGGCGCAGGCTTTGCTTCGGGAAGTGACAGCGTATCAAGGTTAAACTGCCTCAGTCTGTTTACGTTTTCAAGTGCGTTTACAGTGTGATGCAGTCTATCTAAAAGCAGGTCAAGTCTGAATGTATCAAAATATGCAGGCTGGGAATTTCTGCTGTCGTTTGACAGAAGCAGCAGCAGCAGAATTATTTTTACAGGACTTATATTCATAATATGTACCTCCGGATTGGCCGCCTGCGGCAAAGCGGACCTTATTGTAATACATAATATGCAGCGTCTGCGCATATTGTGCATATGAGGAGGATTTAAAATGAATAATAAAAGTATTATGGATATGGCAAGGCAGCTGGGACTGCCTGTTACGGAAGCAAACATAGAAGATGTGAGCAGTATGAGTCAGCAGCAGATGGAAGCAGAAATAAGAAAGCTTAAAAACGAGATAAAAAAAGACCCTGAAACTTTCAGGAAGCAGGTTGCGGCAATAAAATCGCTTTCGTCTATGATGAACCCGATGCAGAGAGCAAAGCTTGAAAGTCTGCTGAGAATGCTTGAAGAATGAAAAAATCCGCAGCATATGCTGCGGAAAAAGATTAACAGTTATTTGTCCAGGCCGTTCCAGCTTTCGGAGTCTCTGTCCCATTCAGGATAATCTGCAAGGACAGGCGCAGGATAGTCAATGCCGAGGATTGCAACGATATTGCCGTTTGTGTTGTACAGCGGCGAGAATACCGACCAGCACCATTTGCCGTCGCCGTCCTGCCAGCCTGAGCGCGCCGAAGCAACAAGACCTGCCTCAAAGGCTTCTTTGAACTGCACTTCGCTGCCGTAGTCTGTACCCCAGGTATCCGGATCTTCGGAACCGTCAACTGTGATATAGTAGCTGCCCTCGGAGTTCGGTACAAGGGCGTACATATATGTTGCGCCGCATTCATTCATATAGCCTGTCAGAGTTGCGCTCAAGGCAGTGTATTCGGAAGAATTCATTGTGGCTTCGCCGAGATTTTGCGAGATGAGCATTTCCAGTCTGTCGGTCCAGCCTCCCTCAAGCTTCTTGGCATAATCCTGAACATAGTCCATTGCCTGATCTCTGACATCTGCCACAGCCTCCGGCAGAGTATAATCCTTTGCAGTCTCTTTATTTGCGGTTTTGCCTGCGCCGCAGCCCGCAAAAGCAAGCAGCACTGCCACAAGGCTCAGAATTGTAAGTATTTTTAAATTGCGTTTCATCTAAATCTCCTTTGCGATTAACCTGCGTAATTGAGCAGCGCCTCCATCTTCCAGAATATGAGCAGTCCTGCTGCAACCACTATACCTAAGGCTACGAGTATATCGCTGTTGTTGTATAAAAAGTTTCTCATAATGTATCTCCTGAACTTAAAAAACTATATATAATGTATCATATTTTTGGCTTTTAGGCTATCGGTTATATGAAATTTTAATTAAAAATGATATAAACATTTTTTTAGCGGGCAAATTATTGTATAATAGAATAATGGTTAAGATAATTATAGAGAAAAACGATGGGAACCAGAGACTTGACAGGTTTCTCAAAAAGTATTTAAAAAACGCGCCGCTGAGCTATATATACAAGGCAATCAGAAAAGACGTCAAGGTAAACGGCAAAAGATGCCCCAAGGAGCATATGCTTCAGGCAGGTGACGAGCTTTCGCTGTATATATCAGATGATGAGCTTTCAAAGCTGACTGCGGTTAAGGCTCACGCAAAGGCAAAGCGGCAGTTTGGAATAATCTACGAGGACGAAAACCTGCTTATAGCGGATAAGCCTTTCGGCCTGCTTACTCACGGAGATGAGTTTGAAAAAAAGAACACTTTGGCAAATCAGGTTACAGCCTACCTTATAGCAAACGGCGACTATAACCCCAGGGCCGAAAAAACATTTTCACCTGCGCCTGCCAACAGGCTTGACAGGAATACGACGGGTATTGTGCTTTTCGGCAAAAACAGCGCGGCTCTAAAAGCGCTCAATGAGATGCTGAGAGAACGCGATGCCATAGGTAAATACTACAGGACTGTTGTTGCCGGTACTATGACGGAGTCACTTGTGCTTGAGGACAGAATTGAAAAAAACCACCGGGAAAATCTCGTAAGGGTATTGCCTATTGAGCAGGATTCGGGTAAAGTAATAAAGACTGCAGTAAAGCCTGTTGAAACAGGCGGCGGATTTACACTTGCGGAGGTTCATCTGGTGACCGGCAGAACTCATCAGATAAGAGCGCATCTGGCGGAGGCCGGATATCCGCTTATAGGGGACAGGAAATACGGCAATCCCAAGGTAAATGCAATGGTTGGCAGACGGTTTAATCTGAACACGCAGCTGCTTCACGCCTGCAGGATTGAATTCGGTGAATGCAGAGGTATATTTGCATATCTTTCGGGCAGGAAATTTGTTTCACCGCCGTCACAGGAATTTATGAGAATAACCAGAGAACTTACAGGAATTGATATTTAGGAGAATAATTAATGGCAGGTAAAGATAAAAAAAACTGGAGAGCAAATAACAGGCCGTACATAATTGCGTTTGTTCTGGCATTTGTTATGACGATGCTGGTGGCGCCCGAAATGATGGAGGGCGACTCTATGGAGCCGGTAATTTCAGACGGGCAGGCAATATGCGTTGTCAAGGACTCATATTCCGCAAAGAGAGGGCAGCCTGATCTTAATGAGGTTGTGGTAATGGAAAAGGTTTATTCCGAAGACTATGCAGATGACAATATCATTGCAAGAGTTGTGGGACTTCCGGGTGACAAAATAGAAATTAAAGACGGAAATCTTTATCGAAACGGCAAGCTTCACGAGGTAAACGGCAGCTCAGAATGTCTGGGCGAATACAGTGTTACAATAGATAAGGACAGCGTGTTTATTCTGGCAGACAACAGAACGGTCAAAAAAACTGCGGACAGCAGGACAATAGGTCCTGTTCCGATGAAAGAAATCAAGGGAAATGCCAAGGTTATAATATGGCCGCTGGGTGACATAGGAAGGATCAGGTAGTGAAGGAGATTATCAAAGACGTTGTTATCGCTGCGATTATAGCGATAATAGTCATACAGTTTATAAGGCCGACAGTAGTTAAAGAAAGCTCAATGGAGGCTACTTTATTTGAAAATAACTATATATTTTTAAACAAGCAGGCATATACTTTCGGAGAGCCGAAGAGAGGCGATATAATCGTTTTTCATTCCTCACTTACAAGAGAGGACGGCAGCGAGAAGCTTTTAATTAAAAGAATTATAGGACTTCCGGGAGATACTGTTAAAGTAAGCGATAATTGTGTATACTTAAACGGAGCGCTTCTTCACGAGGACTATATCAAAGAGCAGGGCGTAGTGCCGGGAGATGTCGAGGTTACTGTGCCGGAGGGTGAGCTGTTTGTAATGGGTGACAACAGGAGAGTCAGCATAGACAGCAGATATGAAGAGGTCGGCTGCGTTAAAATAGACGATGTGGTCGGCAAGGCGTTTTTCAGATTGTTCCCGTTCAGGGATATAGGCAAATTGTAAAGGGGTTATCTGATGAAAGAGATATTGAGAGATATAGTAATAGCGGCGGCAATAGCATTTATAGTTATACAGTTTGTAAGACCTGTGGTGGTTCACGAAACCTCTATGACAGACACTTTGCAGCCGGGGGATTATCTTCTTATGAACAAGAAGATATACAGGCACAATGAGGCGGAGCGCGGAGATATAGTGGTGCTTCATTCAAATCTTACGCAGGAAAACGGCAGAGAAAAACTTTTGATAAAAAGAGTCATCGGATTGCCCGGCGACACCGTTTTTATCAAGGATAATTCCGTATATATTAATGGAGAGCTTTTAGAGGAGGACTATATCAGAGAGCCGGGAGTTGTACCGGGCGATGTGGATATAACCGTACCTGAGGGCGAGTATTTTGTAATGGGTGACAACAGGGGCAACAGCATAGACAGCAGGTCTGAGGAGGTTGGCTGCGTCAAGCACAAGGACCTTGTCGGCAAGGCGTTTTTCAGACTGTACCCGTTCAAAAATATAGGTAAGATATAGGGATTGTGATGAAAAGAAACAAGAAACTTGTAGCAAACAACAAAAAAGCAAGACACGACTATTTTATTGAAGAGGTCTATGAGGCGGGCATTGTGCTCACCGGCACTGAGATTAAATCTATCAGAGCCGGCAAGGTGAGCATCAAGGAAAGCTATGCCAAAATAGAAAACGGAGAGATGATAGTCTACGGTATGAATATAAGTCCTTATGAGCAGGGCAACAGATTTAATGTTGATCCGCTCAGACCCAGAAAGCTGCTGCTTCACAAGCAGGAGATACGCAAGCTCATAGGTTATACAACACTCAAGGGGCTTACTATTGTGCCGCTTACGGTGTATATCAATGAGGACGGCAGGGCCAAAATGGAAATCGCCGTTGCGCGAGGCAAGAAGCTTTATGACAAGCGTGATGATATTGCCAAGCGTGATGCGGAGAGAAGAATGGCCAAAGCCGCAAGATATTAATATTAGGGGATGTAAAGGTTTCGACGGGGGCGTGGAAACCGGATAAGCGAGCCGCAGTTTGTCCAGTCTGCGTTAAAAAGGACACGTTAAATATAAACGCTAAAAATAACAACAATTTCGCATTAGCAGCGTAGTTCTGCACCGCGTGTCAGCCCATATTTACCTGTAGGTATGGGATCTGGCATCGACCATACAGGAAAACCTGACAAGTGAGTCCGACCTTGTCAGGGAACAACGGACTAGCCGATTTATGAACCTGCTGATGGGTGCTTAAAAAGGCGAAACTTAAATCATCAGCTGCGCTCGGAGAAATTCCTGTGGAAATACTTTCGGACGCGGGTTCGACTCCCGCCATCTCCACCATAACAATCCGCCCGAAGAGCACCAGAGGTGCGATTCGTAAGGCGGATTTTACGCAAGCGAAGCCAAAGAGCACGAAGTGTGATTTGCAAGCAGCGCGAACGTGAAACAATCCGCCCGAAGAGCACCAGAGGTGCGATTCGCAAGGCGGGTTTTACGCAAGCGAAGCCAAAAAGAGCGAAAGTGCGATTTGCAAGCAGCGCGAACGTGAAAATCTGACCCTGACTGGGAACAGCCGGGGTTCTTTTTTTATGGAAAAGATACAGGTATTAAGTGCAGATGTGCAGGCTTGTTTAAAAAATTCTGAAAAAGGTGTTGACAAAAGATTGCTCATGTATTAGTGTATTAGATAACTAGTACGATAGTACATAATTAAAGAAAGGGGGAACTGCTATGGACAGAAGTTTAGAAGACAATATGCCCATATATATGCAGATAATGAACAGAATAAGAGATGCCATTGCCTCGGGAGAGCTTGCGGCAGGCGACAAGGTGCCGTCTGTCAGAGAATTCGCCTCGGAGTTTGAGGTAAATCCCAATACCATGCAGAGGGCATTAATGGAGCTTGAGAGAGAGGGCATACTCGTGTCGGAGAGAGCCATAGGCAGATTTGTGACTGATGACAGAAGCAGAATAGATGCGATGCGCCGCGAGGCAGGCTCAAGGGCAGCGGATGCTTTTATCAGACAGATGGCGGACCTTGGCTTTTCAGAGGAGGAAATGCTGGATTTTTTTCGTGAAAGATATGGAGAAACGCTGAGAAAGCAGGTGGGATAAATGGAGAGAAAACTAAGACTGGTAGAGTCACCTCCTATAGTGGAGATTAAGGAGCTGACCAAAACCTTTGATACTGTTACGGCATTAGATGATGTATCACTGGAAATCGGTGAGGGGAAGATAATAGGTCTGCTTGGCTCAAACGGGAGCGGTAAAACCACGATGCTCAAAATTCTGGCGGGACTCTGTATGAAATACGAGGGTCAGGTACATATAGATGGCAAAAGTCCCGGAGCA
>URGK01000064.1 GCA_900547295.1 uncultured Eubacteriales bacterium | reverse complement strand
ACTTACACTTATATATGTATACAGAGGTATGGGCAGCCCATACCTCTGTATCATTTTTTGTCTGCTTTTGCAAATCCTTCAGATGCCTTGTGCGTGACGCAGGCAGCCTCTATAACGCCGTCATATGTGATGCGAAGATTGGTTTTTCCCGAAACAATATTGCTTCCGCTGCATTTGTTTTTCTTTAATGCGCATACTGCGGCTGCTGCCTCGGCAGTAAGGCAGGAGGAAAGCGGCGAGGCGTCTTTATCGTAGATGTTAAGTGCAATAGTGTTGTATTCAATCATTTCAGCAAAGACGACTCCTGTTTTCAGTCGGAATATGCTGTTTCCGGAAATCTCGCGTGCAAGTCTGCTCATAAAATCCCGCCGCTCATTTCTAAATGCCTTTCTTCCTTTTCTGTTAAGGTGCCATTTCTGATATTCATCAGACCATATTACCGAGTATATGTTTCCGGTATTTACAGTGGTAAGCGGTATTTTGCCGTAACTTGTTTCTATGTATATTTCTTCGGTGTATACCGATTCCGGCATACAGCAGCTTTCGGCCGAAAATATTGCGGGAGGAAGATAAACGGCGGTTGTAAACGGCGATGTTTTCTTTATCTTTACACCCACAAGGGCCGCATCGGTCTTTATATATGCTTTCCTTTCGAGGAGAAAGCCGTACTCGTAACAGTACTGGATCAGGCAGGCAATGCCGTTTCCGTTCAGAGGCTGGCGCATACCGTTTCGGCTGTAGGAAACCATTGATATGAAGTGCTGCGAGGTGTCGCAGACTGTAAGGGAGTCTGCGCCTATATTTGTATCCTGCCTGCACAGCGTTTCCGCAAGAGTTTTTTTGTTTTCACCGCATATATCCTGCTGCTCTGTGATTATAAAGGAGTTGCCGTCCTTATGATATTTAGCATAATAAATCATTCCCATCACCTCTATATATACATACTTGGCAATGGGAACTCTTAGACTAGTAATTTTCTGAAACCAGCTCAAAATATGACTGAGGGTGACTGCATACGGGGCAGTTCAGCGGCGCTTCCGCTCCGACCTCTATATGACCGCAGTTTCTGCATATCCATCTGACATCGCTGTCCTTTGCAAATACTTTGTTTCCGGACATATTGTCAATAAGCTGATTGTATCTGTCCTCATGGCTTCTTTCTATTTCTCCGACCTTTTCAAAAGCAGCGGCAATGTCAGGAAAGCCCTCCTGCGCTGCCGTACGGGCAAAGCCTGCATACATTTCGGCCCATTCGTAGTTTTCGCCGGAGGCGGCGTTTTTAAGGTTTTCGAGAGTGCTTCCTATTCCCGATAGCGCCTCAAACCACAGCTTTGCGTGGGCCTTTTCATTTAAAGCAGTTTCCTCAAATATGGCAGCTATCTGTTCATAGCCCTCCTGCTTTGCCACCTTGGCGAAAAAAGTATATTTGTTTCGAGCCTCGGACTCTCCCGAAAAAGCAAATCTGAGATTCTGTTCGGTCTGTGTTCCTGTCAGATTATTCATACCTGGCCTCCTTAGTAATATATGTTATTAAAATTGTTCCACAAAAGCGGAGGAAATATACATGTTGCAATAAGCCATACAGCTCCGGCGGATTCTGTTTTTGAATTTTTTCAATGAAAATATACTATTGATGCCTGAGATGTGTATATATATCAGATAAACGGCTGCAAAAGTATCGTTGACAAGTAACCGCTTTGTGGTTAAAATCAAATAAACGTGATTACACTTTCAGATATGGATTTTCGAAAGGAGCATAAATTATGAAGGGTATACTTCTTACCGGCAGTACCAAAGAAATAGACAAAGAGCTTGAACTGGTCCAAAAGATAATTTCCGCTGCAGGTCTTGAGCTTGAAGCAGTAAATGTAAAGGATATAGATGTGGCAGCAGGCGGTGCAGGCAGCAGCATTCTGATTAAAGGAAAGCAGACAGCCTGTCCGGATTTTGTGCTGGTGGGTTTCATGGGAGATCTGAACAGCTACCACGAAGGCGCCGTACTGCGCATGTTTGAAAGCCTTGGTGCTGTATGTATCAACAGTATTAATCTGATCGAAAAAACCTCTGACAAGCTGTATACTTTCCAGCTTGCACAGCAGTATGTGCCTGAGCTTCTGATACCAAAGACGCTTCTGGTCACAGCCGAAATGAGCGCGGAATACATAGTAAGTCAGGTGGGGCTTCCCGCCGTTATAAAAATAATGCACGGAAGTCAGGGCAAGGGCATTTCCCTGATTAAAACCGAGGAGGAGCTTGGCAATCTGCTGAGTATTGTTTTCGGAGCGCCTTTCAGCGAGCCTATTATCGCGCAGCAGGCCATAACCTCATCAAATGGCAGGGATATCCGGCTGATATTTATGAACGGCAGAATTATACACTCATTTGTAAGATGCAACGATACCGACTTTAAATCAAATATCAGGCAGGGCGGATATATCACAGATTTTGATATGCCTGATTTTCTGAAGGAACTATCAGAGAAGCTGGCAAACGCAATGGGGATGAAAATAGGCAGCATAGATTATCTCTTTGGTGAAAACGAAAATGAATATTATCTCTGTGAGGCAAATTCAATGCCGGGGCTTACATATCTGTTTGAGGAGCAAAAACGCGGGGAGCACAGGCTTGCCGACATATTTGTAAACGAGCTTGCCGCAATGATCAAAAACAGTGCAAAACAGAATTTCGGAGGAGGAAGCCTTGATTAAACTGGTAAAACGATATTTCGGAAGATACAGACTGCTGATCGGGTGCGTGCTGCTGTTTTCTCTGCTGCAGATAATGTGTCAGCTTATCCTGCCGGAAATGACCGACAGAATATTGAGGTTCGGAGTTGCCGGGGGGAATATCAGCTATATTATAAGCATCGGAACTGAAATGCTTGCTATGACTGCAGGCGTAGGCATATTTATGATTATAAGCGGGTATTTCAGTGCCAAAATTACAGCCAGATTTACCTATGATATCAGAAAGGACCTCTTTGACAGAGTTAAAACCTTTACGACAGAAGAATACGGCAGATTCGGAGCGGCGACGCTTCTTACAAGGTCAACTGCAGATGTAACCGTAATGCAGATGCTTATGATAAACAGCCTGCGCTCAGCAATGCTGATTCCATTTACAGGGCTTGGGGCAATAATTGTGGCTGTAAGTATGAACTGGCCGCTGTCGGTAATTGTCCTTGCAACCTTTACCGTAACCCTTATATTCATTGGAGTATGCACCAAAAAAAGCAGAACAGCTTTTTACAGTCTGCAGCTTTGTGTAGACAGAATAAACCTGCTGCTGAGAGAAAAGCTTGCAGGAGCAAGAACCGTAAGAGCTTTCGGCAGGCAGCAGTATGAGGAGCAGCGGATAACAGAAGCAGACCGGAGAGCCTGCGATGAGGCCATAAATGCAAACCGCTCGATTAATTTTCTCAGTCCTGTAATGCAGCTGGTTATGAATATTGCAATGGTGGGTATATACCTGCTGGGAGCGGAACAGATCCGGCGTAATATGATGGATACGGCAGACCTTATAAAGTTCTTTCAGTATATACTGCTGTTTGTTTCCTCACTGGCATCGGTTGCCGACATATTTGTATTCATTCCAAAGGCAAAGGTTTCGGCCGACAGAGTTATGGAGGTTCTGAATTTCAGTGCTGACAGGGCAAAGCAGCCTGCGGCAGAGCGCAGGGAGTGCGAAACCGGACTTGTATTTGATAAGGTTTGCTTTGGGTATGAAGGCGCTCAGAAGCAGGTCTTAACCGACATATCTTTCAGCGCAGATCCCGGGCAGACCATAGCGGTAGTCGGAGCTACAGGATCAGGTAAAACAACTCTGCTGTCCCTTGTTTTAGGGCTGTTTGACACCTTAGAGGGAAACATACGCATAGATGGTGAGGATATACAGACCATGAATACTGCAGAGCTCAGAAGCAGAATAAGCTATGCGCCTCAGAAATCCATGCTGCTTCAGAATACAATCTACGAAAACCTCAGACTTGCAGACGAGGGTCTCAGCAGAGAGTCTGCAATGAAAGCGCTTTGTTTAGCGGAGGCGACCGGATTTACAGAGAGTCTGCCGGAGGGTATAGACACAGAGCTTGCTCAAAACGGCATGAACCTATCAGGCGGGCAGAGACAGAGAATATCTCTTGCAAGATGCCTTTGCAGAGATGCGTATATTTATCTGTTTGACGATTCATTTTCGGCGCTAGATCTGAAAACCGATGCAAAAGTCAGAACCAATATAGCAAAGGCGCTGCAGGACAAGATAGTGATAATAGTGGCGCAGCGAATAGCTACGGTTCAAAATGCCGATAAAATTCTTGTGATGGATAACGGCCGGATTATTGCCTCCGGAAATCATAAGCAGCTTCTGGAAAACTCGGAGCTTTACCGGCAGATTTATGCTACGCAGAACTACAGTGAGGCAAAGGAGTCAGACTATGAGTAAAGACAAAACAAAAACCTCCGGAAGAAAAAACAAAAAAAACAGCTGCCGGCAGGGGCTTAAACGGCTTGCAGCATGCGCAAAGCCTCACAGCAAGTCAATAATACTGCTTGCAGTTGCGGTAATTCTTGAAACGGCGGCGCTGACCCTGGCGCCTCTTGCTTCAAAGAACATAATTGACAGCATAAGCGGCTCTGAAAGCGGAAATATAGATTTTGAATATATCCTGTTTCAGTGCAGCGTGCTGCTGGGACTGTATATTACAGGGAACAGCTCACAGTGGGCGGACAACAGACTGTCTGTAGCCCTGTCGCAAAGTATAGTACTTGAGCTTAGAGAAAGAAGCCAGAAGAAAATAGGCAGACTTCCGCTTGAATTCATAGATTCCCACCCCGCAGGAGATATACTGTCAAGAGTTACCAACGACATGACTACTCTTTCAAACACCCTTGACACCACTGTGACAAAAATGACGGCGCAGCTTCTGACCATAGCGGGAATACTGACGGCAATGCTTGTGTTAAATCCTGTGCTGGCACTTGTATTCATAGTGATGATTCCCGTAAGCTTTTTCTCGATGACGCTGATAACTGCCACTACCCGCAGGCTTTTCAAAAAACAGCAGCAGAAGGTGGGAAGCCTCAATGCGTTTATGAACGATATATATACTAACCATGTGCTTATGCAGGCGTTTTCCTATGAGGATAAGGCGGCAGAAATATTTGACGGGCTTAATGCAGAGGTTCAGAAAAACTATACCAGAAGCAGATTTTTTTCAGGCTGCATTATGCCGGTTTCAAAGCTGATTAACAATATGGCATATATAGCGCTTTGCGTGCTCAGCGCAGTACTGCTTCTTAAAGGCAAAATGACCCTGGGAGAGTTTCAGGCATTTATCATATATGCCAATATGATTGCGATGCCGATTCAGAATATGTCGGCCAATTTCAACAGCTTTCAGATGGGAATAGCGGCGGCCGAGAGGGTGTTTGAATTCCTTGAGGAAGAAGAGGAGCCGGAGGAAAAAAACAAAAAAACACTGGAGCTTTCAAAAGTACGGGGAGCTGTTTCCTTTGAACATGTGGAATTTGGATATACACAGGACAGAAAGCTTATGAGTGATGTGACTTTTGATGCGCCGGCAGGCAAAACAGTTGCCATTGTAGGAGGATCAGGCGCAGGCAAGACCACTGTTATAAACCTTATCATGCGCTTTTATGAAATACAGGGCGGCAGAATAACCTTAGACGGAACGGATATATCGGAATACACCAGAGAGAGCCTCCGGAGTGCTTTTGGAATGGTGCTTCAGGACAGCTGGATATTTGAAGGCACTATAGCGGAAAATATCGGCTACGGCAGGGAAGGCGCTTCCAGAGAGGAAATCATAAAAGCTGCCGAAACAGTCGGCTGCGATACTTTTATAGAAAAACTTCCGGCAGGCTATGACACTGCTGTATCACCGGATGGCGGCCGGCTCTCGTCAGGAGAGCTGCAGCTTCTGTGCATAGCAAGAGTGGTGCTTTCGAATCCTGCAATACTAATTCTCGATGAGGCAACCTCACAGGTGGACAGTAAGACAGAGGCTATGCTTACCGCCGCAATGGAGGCGCTTATGAAAAACAGAACAGGCTTCATAATTGCGCACCGGCTGTTTACCATACGAAATGCAGACAAAATTCTGTTCATGCAGGACGGAGATATCAAAGAAACCGGAAACCATGCGGAGCTTATGGCAAAGAACGGACTTTACGCAGAGCTTTACAGAAATATTTCAGATTAATATATGAGGTTAAAAGAATGATTAAAGAAACAGTAATGAACCGACTGATACATATGGTGCTTAAGAAAAAAGGCACCAGGGCTTTAGACGAACTTGACAGAAACTGCGAGACAGCGGTAGATATGAGCAGGGACCTTCTGATGAAAATACTTCAGGACAACAAGGATACCGAGTATGGCCGCAGATACGGCTTTGCGGATATAACTTCAGTTGAAGAATACAGACAAAAGGTGCCGTTTTCGGTATATGACGACTATGCGCCATATATTGAAAGAATGATAAAAAACAATGAAACAGACCTTATATCCGTATATCCGGCCGTGCATTACGCACTGAGCAGCGGAAGCGTGGGAGTTCCCAAAAGCATTCCCGTATCGGAGCATACGGTAGAGTGTTACGGCAAATACTCTGCAAATATGGTATTCGGCGTTATGGACAGATACTGCCGCAAGACCTTCGGCAGATATTCTCCAAAGGGCAGGGGAATAAATCCTGTCGAGGTGCGAAGTATGCAGACTGAAAACGGAGTGCCAAAGGGTACTATTTCAGCAAGATCCCTTAATACTCTTAAAAAATTCATACCATATATATTCTCGCCTCCGCCTGAAATAATGTTTACAAAGGAGCATATGGATCTTAAGTATCTGCATATCCGATTTGCTCTTGCAGACAGAAATCTTATGTTTATGATGAGCGCTTTTATGACAGCCCTCGCGGATATGATGACATATATGGAGACAAACTGGGAGTCATTGTGCAGAGAAATAGAATACGGAACTCTTAAAGAGGATGCAAACATTCCCGATGACGTGAGAAAAGCCCTGCAGGCAAAAATTAAACCGGATCCTAAGCGGGCGGCGGAATTAAGATGTGAATTTGCAAAAGGCTTTGACACTCCCGTTGTACCGAGAATATGGAGAAATATGACCTGGATATTTGCCATAGGAACCGGAGGCTTTTCGGGCTATACGGAAAAAATGCGCAGGTACACAGGTGATATGCCGATTCTTTTCAGTGTATATGCGGCCTCGGAAGCTCTTGTAGCCGCTGCGGTAAACGTAAATGAGGAAGAATTTGTACTCATACCGGACAGCGGATTTTATGAATTTGTGCCTATGGACTCAGACGATGAGAACACTACCTATACTATAGATCAGCTGGAGCCCGGCAGAGATTATGAAATAATTATCACGAACCTTTCCGGCTTTTACCGCTACAGAATTAAAGACGTGGTTCGTATCACAGGATTTTACAAACAGTCCCCAAAGCTTAAATTTGTCTACCGCAAAAACCAGATGATAAGCATTGCCGGTGAAAAAACCAATGATGAGGCTGTATCATGGGCTGTATCGGAATTTGCAAAGGAAGCAGGCTGCGGCATAAACGACTACAGCGTAGAGGCGGATACCGACAGCCAGCCGGGAAGATATATAATATATATGGAACCTGACCGCATAATGCCGAAAGAAAAAACGGCAGAATATACAAGACTGATTGAGGAGAAGCTTTCACTGGCAAACCCTTCCTTTGGCGACAAGGTAAAAAACGGAGTGCTAGGCAGTACCGTACTTCATTTTGAACAGCAGGAAACATATGCGCTTTACAGAGATATGATGATTATGCGGGGAATATCGGGCAACCAGCTGAAGCCCGTAAGAGTTATAGACACGCCTGTCAAGAAGAAATTTTTCAGCGCACTTATTGAAAAATAGATAAATATAAGGGGAGAGAAAAATGATAAACAAGAACCATACAGAAATACTGGCGCAGACTAAAATGCAGAGCCTGCCCGGAGAACTGCGGAGACTCATGACATCCTTTGAAGAGGTTCAGGAGCAGGTGCTTCTGGACATCCTCAGATACAGTGAAAATACGGAGTTTGGCATTGCAAACGGATTTGCGCAGATAAAAAACCCGGAGGAATATCGCAGGAAGTTTCCGATTACGGAATACAAAGACTACAAAGAGGCTGTAGTTCGAATGGAAAACGGAGAGGCAGACATACTTTTTCCGGGAAAAGCGGAGTCATTTGTGGTTACCACAGGCACTACCGGAGCTTTCAAGAACATACCCGAAAGCGCAGAAGGAGCAAAGGTAAAGGAAATCGTCGGAAGACTCCGCACGGCAGAGATAGTGCGTATGGCGCCCCGTATACTGATGCCCGGACACAATATACTTGCAATAACAAATCCGTCGGTGTGCGGCAGAACCCGGGGAGGAATTCCCATAGGCACAGCATCGGGACAGGCTGCAGGCAGGGGCCCGATGGCAGAAAAAATGACATTGCCTGAAATTCTGCTGACAGACACAGAAATGTCCTCCGAAAGCTTGGATTATCTGACTGCAGCATTTGCAGCGGCTGACAGAGATATTGCATTGCTTGTCTGCAACAATACAGCGCAGTTTGACAGAATAATGAGGCTGCTGAATACGCAATGCAGTCGGATATTATGTGATATAAAAACCGGCAGACTGTCAGTTCCTCTTCCGGAGAAGTCAGCGCAGGAAATACAGAGACTGTGGAAAGAAAAAGCAGCCTGCGGCAGAGCAGAGGAACTGGAAAATATATATCGGAGAGACGGAAAATTTACTGTCAAAGCCCTGTGGCCCAAATTTTCGATTACAGTATGCTGGCTGTCGGGAAGCGTGGGAAGAACAGCGAGAGAATTCAGAAAAGATTTTCCTGAGGACACAATGTTTCTGGATTGGGGCTACGGAGCCAGCGAGGGTAAATTCAATATTCCCGTAACACCGGAAACCTCGGAAGGCTATCCTGCGATATTCGGACTGTTTTTTGAACTGCTGCCGGAAGGAAGCAGTGAAACGGTACTGCTGCATGAGGCGCAGCCAGGAATAAAATATGAACTTGTAATTACAAGCTATTCGGGACTTTACCGCTACAATATGCACGATATGGTTACAGTTGCAAGAGACAAAAACGGTATACCTATGATAACATTCCTGTGCAAGTCAAAGGACAGAGTGGAAATTAACGGCAAGAGTTTCTATTCCAGCGATCTTATTCAGATAATTGAAGAGTATGAATCAGATCGAAAGGTGTTTTTCCGTCTGATTCAGGGCGAGAAAATACAGAGAAAATTTCGCCTCTATGCAGAGCCTGACGGCAATGTGGATGCTGCAGATTTTGAAAACTATATCAGTGAAAAACTGAAGGAAAAGAACATAGAGCAGACGGAAGTGGTATGGAAAGAGGACGGTTACAGAAACTCGATGCTGACAGAGGTAGTGGCTCAGGGTAAAAGCTTAGTGTCCACCAAGCTCCCGGTGTTTATAAGACAGAAATAAAGAAATCAGCAACAGAACTTTTCGCACAGAGGAGTTCTGTTTGTATTAAAATCAGAGCTTGACACAATTACAGTCGAAAGATCTGTCCTCGGACTGTTTTTTACGGGAGTCAAGCTTTCTACAGGCCACGGCGGTCTGTGCTTCACTCCTGTAAAGGAAATGCCTGAGGCTGTATGCTGCCCAAGCTCCGCAAGGGCAATGCCTCTTTCGGGCAGGCTGTCGGGCAGACCTGTTTCGGATTATCTTGAATATATATTTTCGGATAATCCCCTCAAAAAAGCTCTCGGAATTGCAGCTCTCAACGCTCTCAGCGCCATACTGTTTGAGCGCGGTGATTACGACATACAGGCTGCCGATACATTTGACGAAATAGAGCCCACCGATTACGGCAAAGTCACAGCAGTCGACGCGCTTGTCCCGATTATAAAGAAGCTTATTGCCTCAGACAGCGATTTCAGCATTTTAGAACTTGATTCTAAAACTCTGAAAGAGCGTGAAATGAAATATTTCGTGCCGGCAGATAGGGCCGATACCGTTGTCCCTTACTCGGATCTTCTAGTTATAACAGGGGTTACAATATTAAACGATACGCTTCCGGGGCTTCTTGAAATGGCAAAGCCTGGAGCTGAAATTGCAGTTACAGGACCTACTGCGGGAATGATTCCCGATGTGCTTTTTGATATGGGAGTTACCATTGCGGGAGGTATACTTGTGACCGATGCCGACGGGCTGCTTGACATCATCGCCGAGGGCGGCTCCGGCTACCATTTCTTCGGTAAATATGCCGAACGGACTGTAATAAAGAAAAACAAAACCCATTAAAACAGGACTGTGAAAATCTCACAGTCCCTTATTATTAATGTATGAAATACATTAACTTACCTTGCTTCGGTTAATTTACTTATTCCAGCTTCTTACTCCGTATCTGCACTGTTTTAATTCAGTCTGCGCTATCAGATTCTTGCCGTCATATACAAGCACCTTAGCCTTGTAGTAGTACTTAGTACCTTTCTTACCGGCAGTGTTTATATATGTGTCAGTGTCCTTTGTTTTAAGAGCAATGTACTTTGAAGCTTTCCTGGTTGACTTATAGAATTTGTACTTAACAGTATATCCCATAGCTTTAGCTTCCTTAATCAGGCAGTTTGAGTTCTTAGCCTCTCCAATCTTAACCTTAATGCTCTTCTTTGTTGTCTTTGAAGTGGTTGCTTTGAGTTTAGCTTCCCTGATTAAGGAATTTATCTTATCAGCATTCTGCTTCTCTATGATTTTCTCTGCATCTGCTTTTTCTACTACTGCAAAGGTTGAGAAGTGTGATGTTGTGAATTTAATATACTTCTCTGCTCCCACAGTTTCCATAGTGTGATTTAATATCTCGCAGATACCTTTATCATTGATATAGATAATAACTATGTCCTTGCCTTTTAGTTTCTCAGGCATCGGCAGTGTAACGTGCGCCTTGCCACCCTTAAAGTCGTGGATAGTTCTATCGCCGATAACTGCTTTGATGTCAAACAGTTTACCGTTTTTGCCTATAACATCAAGTGCAGGCTTTTGTTCTTCCTTGAACTGTGTGTTTTCATTCACAGTAATCTTAACAGTATCACCCTCTGCTTCTTCTGCTATGGTTTCAAGGGCCTTGTTATCCAAAGTAACCTGACCGCTGTCGGTTTTAATTACTAAATCAGCATTTGTATCCTTTGCAATGGACTCTAATGCTTTTTTAGGGATTTCAACCTCAGTCTGTTCTACCTTGTTTCCGTCATTTGACTTAACAGTGATTTCCACTGTATCTGACTTGTTTGAAACAGCCGCATCAACGAGCTTATCTGCCACCTTTTCTGATACAGTTGCAGTTACTTTTGAGATGTCCTGTCCCTGTTCGTTCTTAACTGTTTCAGTCTTAGTATCCTTAACTGTAGTGCTTGTAGTTGTTTCTGATGTAGCGCTGTCTGTTGTTGTCTTTATATCATCATCTGCTGCAGGTGGAATAACCGCTCCGCCACCTGATGAGGCTTTTTCCCAGTGGGCATAAAATGTATAACAATACCCGAATTCCTCATAAACATCAACAGATTTCGGAAATAGATTTTCTCTAGTAATTTTGTACTCAGTTTTCTCTGAAAGCTTCTTGCCGTCCTTGTATAACCAGCCCGTAAAATTATATCCTTCCCTGACAGGATCTTCTTCCGGGAGTATTATATAACGGTTTTCATCCAAGCTTACCGGTACAGGTTTAATTATATCAGTTCCGTCGCTCCATTTACCGCCGTTCACATCAAATCTAGCTATCAGTCGACCATAAATAGTCAAAAGTTTCTCGCTACTTGCAGCTTCTACTTTCGTAACACTCGTACCCTTTTTTTCTGTAACGTTTAAATTTTTTATCTGCATATATTCACGAGCTGAGATTCCTCCCGCTGCTTCAATGCAGTTTGTTCTGACATCTGCGTTTTCTATAACAAGTGCTCCGCCTGCACTAATACCCTTCGGACTTTCCGATATTATTTCGCCATCACTATCAGGTTCAGCGCCATCATAAAGCTCACAATCAGTCAGATTAATATTCCCATTTGCATAAACAGCTTTGCTTTTAGCATCATCTTTTTTGACATTTATATACATTCTGCCGCCGTCAAAATTCAGGCTGCCGTCCGTATATATACCAAATCCATTATCCCCATAAACGCTGATATGGTTCTCGCCGGTTCCTTTGATAGTGAATGTTTTACCAGCATCTATACCGATAATCTTCAGACCGGTGCCTGCAGCTGTTTCGAATGTAAAGTTGTCCAGTTTTAAAATATCATAATAGCCGGTTCCTGTTGATTGTTCGCTGCTCCATTTAGTATTCTTATCTTTTGTAAATTCATCTTTGAAAGATGTGTCATCATACGATTTGTACATTTTACCATCGGCCGCATTATAGTAGAGAGTATAATTTATAGGGCTGATAGCTGCATAGCCATTGTTGGCATTAGGATCTTTTACTGCGAGCATCTTCTTGTCACCAGCCAGAAGACCGTTCTCCAGTTCTATCTCCTCGGTACCGCAGCTAATGCTTCCTGCTGCTGAAATTGCAGCTGCAGTACCCTTGGCTTCTACTTTGCCAGATATATCAACATTTATTGCTGAAGAAATACCATACCCGGATTCACCTGTTGCTGTTGCTTTCACATAACTTTCAATATTAACATTTTGCGCCGCGGATATACCGCTCTGTTCTCCGGTAACATCAATACCGTCCCCGGCTGCTATAGTAATTTTTCCGCTTGTATATATGCCGTTATCTTTTCCGTTGACAGTAAGGTTGCCGTCGCCTGCTATATCAAAACGTCCATATGCACATATTCCGTCAAGCATATTATTTGTAACAGAATTTGCACCTTTCAGCTCAATCTTAAGATACTGGTTGCCAGTATTACTGAGCCATGTTATGGCACCCCAGTTTTTATAAGAAGTATATCCCTCAGGCTGACTGTAAGATCCGCTGATATTCGCATTATTAAGCGCCAGGGTTCTTGCAGCATAATCATATGAAACAGTTCCATTTCCTAAAACATCACTTGCATTCCTTGAGGTTACCCGCACATCTGTTACCCATATATCATATTTATCAAATTTATTGTCGATAGAAACAAAACCATCTATATCTTTTGTTGTTCCTGATGTGAAATTACTCTTATTCACTATTGCATCCTCGGCAATAATAACACCATTATTGGCTTTAATTCCACTCTTGCTGCTTGTTGGCTGCGCTTTTATAATACTGTTCTCTATTGTAATATCACCAGATTTGCACAAAATACCATCGGCGTATATGCCTGCCACACTATTATCATTCTTCTGTACATCTACCTCTACATCCTTAAACGTCAAACTGCCATCACACCTTATTCCCAAAGGTTCCCCAGCTACCGGAGTTCCAATGACCGTCAGCTTACCGGAACCGTTGCCTTTAATCGTCAACGGTACACTTGACCTAATTCCTTGTGCATTCGCTGTGATTGTATTCTCGCCTATAAGCTCAATAACAGCTGTACCATTGCCTGTAATTTGAATAGTACCCGTAATCGTTGCATTCTTTAGTGTCAGAGTTCTAACGTTTTTACTGCTATCAGTGGATAATCGTACATATCCGCCACTTCCAGTACTTATACCTGCCCCAGTAATATTAGTATCATACTCTGTCACACTGTTACCTGCTATAGTAACCTCGCAAACTGATCCATACACCCCAAGGGGCATCATTGCCATACATACTGCTATACACAGTAGTATGCTGAATATCCTTTTTTTCATCCTCAACTCTCCTTCCTTAACTAAGTTATTTTACTCTGCTCAGCCATAATCATAATCTCATCATGGCTCATCTCAACATCATCAAACCATACAAACACCCCATTGGTATGGGCGCTCTGCCACACTCCCGGACGGCAAAGCGGTCTGAACCGCAGACTGTCAAGATACGGTTTCATATTGAGAAGCAGTCTGCTTCCTGTTATGAAATCCACCTGAAGAATGTAGTCTTCAAGAGGTTTTACACTGTCAATATATCTTATACGCATAAACCTCCCTCCTCTTAAATTTACTTTGTCAAGGGATTATATAATACTTTTTTTAAAAAAGATATTAACCATTGGTTAGTTTTTTTGGTTTAAAGCAGGTTTTTTGATATGAATTTACCTTGTTAATATGGAAATACATCTTATTTATTATCTTATTTATTGCCTTTCTCACAGTCATTTAGTCCCCAAGACATCTTCCTCTCCCTCTCCAGCCTTTAAAGACCTAAAAAAACAGGCAGTCCACCTTAACAAAGTGAATTGCCTGTTCAATGTTACTCAATATTATTCGATATCATTCAATCTGCTTGTTAATATAAGGTATAGCTGCTCTGACTACCTTAACAGTCTATTTCCTGCTTACAACTTCTCTATTTCTTCTACAGACAAACCAGAGGCTTCAGCAATTATATCAATACTGACCCCCTTGTCCTTTAAGGCTTTGGCTACTGCAGCTCTGCCGGAAGCTTCACCACGTTCTTCGCCGACTTTTTCACCCTCAGCAAATCCCTCGATTCTGCCTTGTTCCAGACCTTGTTCCAGACCTTGTTCCAGACCTTGTTCCATAGCTTCTTCCCTTGCCTGTTGCATCTCAGTAGCGCGGGTATGCTCCGCCAGCTCTCTTGACCTCTTCTCAATCCACGCCCTCTCATCAAGAGTAACATCTCTGAATATATTCTCTGCCATATCTATAAGCCCCTCTCCGTATTCAAGGAGTTCACTGGTATACCCCACCTTATCCTCGTCCGCAGCATATTTAAGATATGCTGCAACAAGCTCTAAAGGACTGAGTTCCGATACAGGCTTTGTTTCGTCTACAAATCCCAGCTGCACGCAGTGAAATTCCGCCTTTTTGCCCCAAGCTATGCTTGGCTAGGCAAAACGGACAGCAACAGCTTGTCTGTTGGAACGTAGTGTTAGCCTGTCCGTCATGGGTACTCCGGTTTCTCTCTCCCTGATATCAAATATACAATGCAGTCTGCCGGTAGCACTGTAAGGCTTGCCGTCTGCTATTGTTACAACTATGCTTTTCTCCATTGTATCATACGGATCACCGCGCTTCAATGACTTTTCCAGCAGCGCATTGGCATAGCGAAGCGCCCTGTTGGAGTACTCCTTAAAATTTCCTGACTGCGCTTCGATATCAAGTATGAGTCCGTTCTGGGTTTCTGCCATAATGTCCAGAGAGACCTAGCCCAGCGAGGTATGAGCTGCGGCAGGTCCTCTGTCAGGAGTACAGCACTTCAGTGCGTGGTACTCTACGGCAAACGCCTCCCTTGCTCGCATCACTTTGGCCTATGATTATAGGGTTAAGTATTCTGATGCGGGTTATAGGGTCGTTTTTTCTGTCAAGTATCACATTGAGAAGCATCTTCAGTGCCTCTTTTGACCTGTCATTATCCTGCCCGAATACTGCCTTGAATACATAATCATTAGTTAACTTCAGGCTCGTCCTTCTTGTCGTTGTAAACTGTTCTGCAATATATGCTCTTATATCCTTTGCTATACTCATTATCCTGTTCTCTCTAATTCCTTGATAAATGTA
>URGK01000063.1 GCA_900547295.1 uncultured Eubacteriales bacterium | reverse complement strand
CCGTACCCTGACCATATATAATATGAAATACCATATCATCAGTAAAGCTGAATTCTTTTCTTCTGGTTGTTTCAAACTGCTCTGCAATATATACTTTTATATCTTTTGCTGTACTCATTGTCTCGTCCTCTCTAATTCCTTTATTAATGTATTTCTTCAATAATTTGGTCATAGGATTTGTGACTATATATTACCATTACAGTTATAGCATGTCAACATTTATTTTCTATTTTTTAACTTATTATTCTTTATTTTTACATTTTACGCAAAACATACTTCCTTTGTCAGGTTTTTTTACATTTAATCTCTCCCGCCCTCTTTCTTCCGCAAGTTCAGCATCATACCAGATACACTTGGAAAAGGTGTATTCCCAAAAGAAGCACACCTTAATTCCCGATTTTTAATATGTATTATTTATTACCTTCCGCTGTCCGGATATTATACCTCAGACTTTTTCGCAGCTTCTGAAAGCTCACCTGTAAAAGCATGCTTCCTCCAATACGTTTTTCTGTATCCTTCGATTATTTCCGAAAGACCGTTTTCCATACCGTTATCCTCCAGCACTTCACCCAGCATAACTACGCGCAAAGCCGCCCTGTCATAGCTTTCTCTGTGCCCTCCTCCGACTGTCATATCCACATATCTGTCAGTTTCATCCTTCAGCCGGCTGATATATTCCGCTATCTTATCCTCTGATATTTTGAAATTCTTTCTCCATGCAGACATCATTCTGTAATACTGATTTCTCTCACTCCTGGCAAAACCGCTTCTGTGCATAATTTCGTCAATCACTGCTTTTTCTGCTGCCGTCTTAGCTGCTTTGTCTTCTTTAAGAGCAATAAACAGCAGATATATTATATCATCTTTCATTTCTGAATCGTCCTGCCTGCTCATACAGTGCCTGATAACCTCTTCATACTCGCCTGTCATAAATCGGAACATCCATTTTAATCTTCCCTGTTCCATGCTTTTTATTACCGCAAGCGCCTGCTTCAGTGTTTCACTGTCGCCGGCCGCAAACAATCTCAGCAGATTAAACATATCGGGCCGGCCGCAGAATGCGGACAAACAGAAATTCTTTATAAGGTGCGGTCTGTCCTCACCTGCTTTTATTGCAAGATCAGATACAGTGCTGCAGACAGGACTGCTGCTTTCTATGCGGCTTATGGCTTCTTTTGCCGCCTCTATACATCTGTCATACTGCCCGCTGTCATACATCATTCTGCAGTAATCGGCGTAAAGCTCAGGAAAATCGCCGGCTTTCTTACCTGCCGTTTCAAAAAGCAGCTCTTCTCCTCCTATATACATACATGCTTCCTTCAGCAGCCCGCATGCTGCCTCGTCTTTACGGTTCATAAGAAAGCTTCTCCACTCTGTCATAAACTCATCTGTCCCCTGCAGCTCCTCAGGTCCGTATGAAAGAATACCGGTTATATTAATATCATTGTATTCGCTGATATGACTGTATATCCTGTCTATACGCTCTCTGCCATCGCAGCTCTGATAGCACGAATACAGCAGAGCTTTCATAAGTTCTCTGAAGTCAATTCTGACAGCGCCGTTTTTCTCGAGTGCTGCAAGCGTCATATATTCCGGGAACTCATCACAGATACAGAATTCAAGTGCGGCAAGCCTTGCAAGCAGCGGATATGCAGTACTGTATTTCCTGAGGCTTATAAGCTGCCTGCAGGTATCAAGAGCCTTTGCAAGGAAATTTTTAATCCCGTATTCATCCGTATAATACTCAACATAGTCAGGATCCCATGAAAACAGGCTGTCCTGATCCTCTTCCCATTCTCTCTCAAAATATATTTCCTCGTTTTCAACTGCTTCACACCACCTGTTTATCTCTTCCGGCGTAAGCTCCATTTCCGTTCTTATATTGCCTGCCAGACTGTCAAGAAAGCTCTGCCGGTTATCTTCATCAGCAGTTCTTGCCTGTGAATATATCCATTCTGTTTTATCTGCCTCACTCATTTTTTCAAGCTGCTCTCTGATCTTTTCAGTATATATTCTGTATTCCATATGCTCCTCCTTAAACTTTCTCTGAAGCAATTACATAATATCACAACAAATGTACTTAAAAAGGTGCATTTCAGAAGAATGCACCAAAAAAATCGAGAGAGCTGTGGTCAGTCAGCTCTCTCTGTAACAATTATAATCTGAAATGGCAGTCTGGAATTACTATCGTTTACAATGGCTTTATAAGTTCTATGTAAATATATACAAAGGAGAACCCAATAACCCCAGACTGTAAAGTTGGTCTGTTTACTGTGTAAGTATAACTCTTAAATTTCTGTTTGTCAACAACATTATATAAATTTAATATGAAATATATATAATTTTTATAATATATTAAGATTTCTTTCCCTGAAATATTCTATGTACTTTTCAGGAATATCATCGTCTGTAATTATATTGCGTATCTCATCCGCCTCTGCATATTTAACCAGAGCCTTCCTGCCAATCTTGCTGCTGTCTATTGTAAGATAAACCTCTGTGGAAATGCTGAGTATAAATCTCTTGATATCACACTCGCTTGGTGAATCCTGCGCAATGCCGCCCTCGATGCTGTATCCCGTAGACGCCATAAACGCCTTATCTATATTAAAATTCTTCAGGAACTCAAACGGGAACATATTCTCTATCGCAAATATCTCCTTGTTGAGCTTGCCTCCTAGAGCATACACCTCTATATTGTCATAGTTAGCGGCAGCAAGCACCGCAGCCAGATTGCAGGTTATAACGGTAACATGCTTATCCCCGATGCAGTCTATAATTCCGCCTACAGTGGTTCCGGAATCTATGTATATAATGTCATTATCATTGATAAGCTCTGCCGCCTTGCCTGCAACAATATGCTTCTTCTCTGTATTGACAGATTTGCGGATTTCAAACATATGCATATTTCTTTTGTCTCTGTCGATAGGCTTGACACCGCCGTATACCTTTTCTATCTGTCCCGCGCTTACAAGCTCCGCTATATCCTTGCGGACTGTAGGCAGCGCAATTCCAAACTGCTCACATATTCTGTCCATAGTGACAAATCCGTTGGCATTGATATATTCTTCTATAGCTGAAAGTCTTTCTTTTCTCATATGTGTTCACCTGTAATAATTAATAATATATATTTTATTAATTACTTTATATTATGTCAATATCTACTTTATATCAATTTCACATATTTACAAAAAGAACAGGTCCGCACCACACGTCCTGCTCTCCTGCATATTCATATTTATTCTATATTCCGCTTATATCAAGATCCTCTTCTTTTCTTGCCTTGTATTTTTCTCCGTTGAAGAGGTCATACAGTACAGGCACAACTATCAGCGTAAGCGCTGTCGCATAGATAAGACCGCCTATGCATACAAGAGCCACAGGCTGCATCATATCGGTTCCCGCGGTCTTGCCTGCCGCCATTACCGAAAGCCCCAGCACAGTGGTAAGGCTTGTCATAAGCACAGGCCTCATTCTCGTCCTGCCTGCCTCAATGATAGCCTCTCTCTTAGCAGTGCCTTTTGCTCTCAGCTGATTGATATAGTCCACCAGCACAATACCGTTATTTACAATTATACCTGCAAGCATTACAAAACCAATCATAGCGATAATACTTATCTCCTTGCCCGTTACAAGCAGCGCCAGCAGGCCGCCTGTAAATGCCAGCGGAATTGTAAACATAATTATAAACGGTGATTTCAGCGACTGGAACTGCGCTACCATTACAAGATATATCATAATTATACCGAGAAGCATCATAAGTACCAGATCTTTCATCGCATCATATATTGTTTCGGAAAGTCCGCTTGACTCATATGTCACATCTTCAGGGCAGTCATATTTCTCATCGATATTCTTCATAACCTCATCTGTAGTCAGAGTAACATTATGGTTTTCATCAATTTCACCCTTAACTGTCAGATAGGTTTCCTGATTCATTCTGTTTATCGAGTGCATTGTGGTCTTGTCTTCAACCTCTGCAATATCCTTGAGTTTCACTGTTTTTTCATTGCCGTCACTGTCCTGCACCTTAAACTTATAGTTTTTGATGAATTTCGGTGTAAGCTCCGAAGCGTTCGCGCCCTCGACTATGACATCGTAGTCATCTCCCTGCCATTTAACAGAGGTTGCTGTTTTTTCATCTGACAGAGCCTTTGCTATTTCCTGATATACCTGCGCAACCGTCAGATTGTACTTCATAGCCTTTTTCTTATCCACTGTGAAATGTATTTCAGGGTCTGCATCCTCTATGCCGTTTTCAACATTTACAATGCCCTCTGTATCACTTATGATATCCGCAATGTCAGCAGCAGCCTGCTGAAGCTTATCCGTATCGTCACAGAACACATTTACAGATACGCCTGAGCCGCCCATAGAGTCCATATATGAAGTCATCATGGATGAACCGCCGAGAGCCTCAACCTCTCCGTCAATATCAGCGCATTTGCTGTTAATCTCGTCTGCTACCTCCTGACTTGTGCGCTTCATATTCTCATCAAGCAGCACATACATCATAATCGATGTAGGCGTTTCATCGTCTGTAAAGGACATACCGAAAGAACTGCCGTTTGAAAGCAGCGCTCCTGCGTCCTGAACTTCATCTATCTCAAGCACTCTGTCCATAACCTCATCGGCGGCAGCTATGGTTTCCTCAAGCTCTGTGCCCTCAGGCATCTGTATATTCACCTGCATCTGCGGTGAGGTCATATCAGGTACAAACGTAAAGCTCTTTACTACAACCGCTGCAACACTGAATACAAGCAGCAGCAACGCGCATATCAGTACAAGCACTCTGTGCTTCAATGACCATTTTAAAACTCCGGTATATCTTCTCAGGAAACCCTTAAAGCCTGCCTTTTCCTCAGGCACAGGTCCTGCCAGCAGGTTTGCGGACATTGCAGGAACAAGTGTCATTGCAACTATAAGGCTGGCAAACAGTGAGTACCCTATAGTAAGAGCCATATCCGAGAACAGATCTCTTGTTATTCCGTCTGTAAATATTATAGGGACAAATACACATACAGTTGTAATTGTAGAAGCTGTTATCGCTCCTCCAACCTGTTTGGCTCCGGCAATGGCCGCTTTTGCAGGCGGCACGCCCTCGCGCCGCAGCCTCAAGGTGTTTTCGATTACAACTATTGAGTTATCCACCAGCATTCCTACTGCAACCGCAAGCCCCGAAAGCGATATCATATTAAGCGATATACCCGAGAAGTACATAAGAACTATTGCAAATATGATACTTACAGGTATAGAGAATACTGTAATCAGTGTCGATTTTATGTGTCTTAAAAACAGCAGCAGTATAAGAACTGCAAACACCGCACCAAGCAGCAGACTCTGCATTATTGATCTGATGATAAGGCTGATGTATTCGCCCTGATCCATCATTGATGTAAATTTAAGTCCGCCATACTCTGCTTCAAGCTCTGCAAATTTATCTGCTATATTGTCGCATACATCGGCAGTTGCATGGTTTGACTGCTTTGAAAACGACAGAAGCACTCCGTCATTTCCGTTTATTTTAGCATATATGCTGTCGCCATTGTCAGACTTGAATACATCTGCAACATCACCTACACATACAGTTCCCACCGAATCAACCCCTGTATCATACAGCACTATATTCTTTATCTCTTTGAGTGAATCTATCTTATCGCCCACGCTTACAAGATATTTAGTTTCACCAAGCGCCACATAACCTGCAGGCATTGAGAAATTCTGAGCACTGAGAAGCTGGGAAACCGTATCCACGGTAAGAGCCTCACCTATATCAGCCTTGGCAAGAGCTGCATCTCTTGAAGAATTAAGCTGTAAAAGCGCGCTGTCAAGCCGGGATTTGGAGCTGTCTATTGCGCTCTGAGCGCTGTCAAGCTGAGAGCCTGCACTCTGGAATTTTTCAATAGCCGTATAGGAGCCTCTCTCCGCCTGCCTGTATGCTTTTTTGAGCTGCTCAACTGTGCCCTCCGCCTCTTTGCTGCTCTTGTTCAGAACCGCCAGCTGGGAATTGACATCCGCAAGCTGTGACTTCATCTGCTGAGTCTGAGTTTCATCTAAAAGTCCTGAAGCAAGCTGCGCTTCAAGAGCCTGCTTGGTACCCTCCAGTATATTTATCTGGGTTGCAAAAGCGCTTGCCTGCGCCTGAGCTGCATCAAGGGAGGCAGCCGCCTCCGAAAGCTCGTCATATGCCGCATCCTTACCTGCCGTAAACTCTTCTTTTTTCTGGTTAAGCTCCGCCTGAGCCTTTGCAACCTGCTTCCTGCCTGACTGCAGCTTGCTGCTCGCATCCGCAAGCTCGCTGTTTACAGAGGCAAGTATTTTATTGTTTATCTTATCTATTTTATCCTGACTTATATTCACACTTATATCGGATTTGAGCATCCCTGAGGAGTCTATGCTGGCAACGCCTGCTGTTCCCTCAAGCCTGTTCATAAGCTCATCCTCAACAAATCTTGAAAGCTCTTCCTGCGAGCTTCCCTCCATGCTGACAGCCGCCACACTTACAGGTATCATCGACGGATTTATCTTCATAATCGTAGGTGAGCCTACGGTATCGTCCCACGAGTAAGATATGAGGTTGACGTTTTGAAGTATGTCAACAGACACCGTATCCATATTGACTTTCTTGTTAAACTCCAGCACCACCATCGAATAATTGGCGTTTGATATCGACTGCACTGTTTCGATATTTTCAAGGGTTGAAAGACTTTTTTCCATAGGTTTTGAAATCGTTTCCTCAACCTCCTCAGGTGTAGCGCCCGGATATGTAGTTATAACGATTACATACGGCATATCAATGTTAGGCATAAGGTCAGGTGTCATTTTCATAAACGATACTGCTCCAAGCACTACCACAAGGATTACCGCCACAAATATTGTCATCTGTTTTTTAACACTGAATTTTGACATAAGCCTTATTTCTCCTTTAACTCTGTTTCCATGCCCCGTACTTTATAATTTCAACCCGTTTCCTGAAATTATCCATAATCTCAGAAGCATTATCTATATCCGCAAAACATCTGCATATACTGTCCTTAAACAGTGCAAGCCCCAGCTTCATAAGCTCTCTGACTTCCTCATCAGAAGTGAATTTAAGCCTGCTTCTGTCGATGTATCTTACAAATCCGTTCACCAGCGCTTCTTCATCTGCAATCACCCGCTCAAGACTGCTCTGCGCAACCTTGACATACAAAAATACATTGACAAAAATCCTGCGGTTTTCCTCCCGGCTGCCCATCGCAACTATTTTTTTGAGTATATCCATACCCACCTCGAACATATCGCCCTGATTTCGCTCTATACTGGCTTTTATCTCCTGTGTCATAGAATTTCTGAAATCAGAAAAAACATACTCCAGCAAATCGTCCTTATCCTCAAAATACTGATAGAAACTGCCTCTTGAAATACCGGCACTGTGTATTATTCTGTTGATTGAAAGCTCATCAACCGGAAACTCTGCAAGCTCGGAATGCACCGCTCTAAGTATCTTGCTGCGTTTTTCATCCGGAAGTTTGAAAAATCTGCTGCTTGGCATGTCTATTCTCCTGTCTCCGAAATCAGTATTTATATTATATGTGACAGGCTGTCACCTGTCAACGTAAAAACCTTATTAAAAAACACCCCGACTTCACATCAGGGCGTTCATATATCTGTTTAAGCTCTCACCTCTGAACCGGTGAGTTTATATTCCTAATCCTCAAGAGCCTTAATCGCATCTATAATCTCAGCGTGACAGACGCTCACATCCTCGAGTAATTTTTCGGATGACAGCTCTGACGGTCCGCGCAGGTCTTCCGTAAGAAGCTCTGCCGCAGCCTGAAGTCTGTCAAAACCCAGATTCTGCGCAATACCCTTGATAGTATGAACAGATCTGAAAGCAGTTTCCCAGTCTTTGTCCGCAACAGCCGCTGTAAGATTTGAATATGAAGGATCCGCTGCATATTTCATTACGAATTTTTTGAGCATGTCTTCATTCCGGATTCTCTGGACAGCGTCCTCATAATCTCCTCCTGAAGCCTCATAAAACTCCTTTAAATTCATAGTTTTCCTTTCTGAGTATCCTGTTTCTCTCTTTTTTTATAAGTTCATCATGCACATCGGTAAGCTGTCCCAGCACACCTGCATATTCTGCAATTCTCGATGACCACAAAGTCATAGCGGTCAGTCTGTGCCAGCGCATATTGCCGGCAACAGGTATAAGGACATTCATCGTGATCTGCGGTTCTTCTCTTGTTGTAGTCTTGAGCCTTTTGCGAAGCTCTGCCATGTCATTTTCTGAAAGCAGCTCTATATCATCCCCGTCCGACAAACGAATCAGTTTGCTCTTTGGGGTATCGCCTTCGTACCAGCTGGTATATACAATATTGTTGGCATAGCGGTCATACTCAAACTGTATGCCTCCGCATATGTTTGCATAAAAACGGCTCTTGGCCTGCTCCCACATCAGCAGTCTGCGGGTTCTGTAATCGAGCCGCAGAGACTTGTTTTCCAGCATTTCTTCTGCAACACGATGTGCCTCATCTTTGTAATCGAAATTCTCCTGTTCTTTGAGAAGACATTCATCGAGTTTTCCGGCAATGGTTTTAAGGCAGTGAATAAGCAGCGGATTGAATTCTCCGCATTCTCCTGCGCATATCATCTCTATAGCCTTATCATGCGGTACTGCGTCTTTGTAGCAGCGTATACCGGTGAGCGCATCATAAACATCTGCCATCGCAACAACCTGCGCAGAAATCGGTATCTCGTCTCCTGCAAGTCCGTCAGGATATCCTCCGCCGTCCCATCGCTCATGATGCCATCTGCAGATTCCGTATGCAACAGCTACAAGCGGATCGTCGGGATTTGCGGGAACTTCGTTAAGCAATGCTTCTCCCAGCTCGGAATGTTTCTTCATAATCTCCCATTCCTCTGCGGTAAGCTTGCCGGGTTTGTTAAGGATATTATCAGGTATGGCTATCTTGCCGATATCATGCAGCGCCGACAATGTCGAAATCGCTGCTATATCCGACTCTGAGAGAGAATATTTGTCTGTCAGCTTCACCAGCTGATGAAGCAGCATATTGGTGATTGTTCTGACATGAAGTATATGGGCTCCCGACTCATTGTTTTTGAATTCTATTACATGACTCAGGAAATTAATCATGGTGCTGCTTACTTTTTCGCGTTCATATACCTGTGTTTCAACCATCTGAACAAGGTCCTTCTGACGCGTATACAGTCTGAGGATATTCTCCACCCTGCGCTGCACGATAGCTGCATCGAAAGGTCTTGCTATATAATCCGTAGCGCCGAGATTGTATGCACGCCGAACGAATAAAGCATCGCTCTCCGAGGATATAACTATAACCGGAATCTCATCCAGCCAGCATCTCCTCTCCATAATATCCAGTACCTTGAAACCGTTCATATTCGGCATATTGATGTCCAGCAGCATAAGATCAACGTCTGTGCCTCTGGCCAGCATCTCTATAGCCTCCTGACCGTCTGCCGCATACAGATATTTATATTCGCCTCCGAGAATATCTGCAAGTATCTGCCTGTTCATTTCGGAGTCATCTGCTATTAAGATGTTTTTAACAGTGTTCATACAAACCTCAATCAGCGTTCTTAACAGGCTTTACCCCCCCTTTTTTTATCATATGATGCGACGGGAGAACCGCACTAAACACGCCGGCAAAACCGGTGATTATACTGAAAAGCCCTGATTTATACTTGTTGAATTAATAAGTCCTACATTACGCATTGTAGCACTATGTCATCTCATATTCAATACCAATCCCATAAATTCAGCCTTTGTGAGTGTATTTTAAAATCATTTTCACAAGAGCCTCTGAATCCAGCGGCTTGGTCAGATGTTCGTTCATTCCTGCCTGTCTGCTTCTTTGCGCATCATCTGAAAACGCATTTGCAGTCATTGCAAAAATAGGTACATCGGCAGCATCGCTGCGCTTCATGGCCCGTATGCGCCCTGCTGCTTCAAGGCCGTCCATCACAGGCATCATGATGTCCATAAGTACAAGATCAAAATATCCCGGCTCTGAGGCTTCAAATTTATCGATTGCTTCAAGACCGTTGCAGGCCGTTGTCACCTCTGCCCCTTTGCTCGTGAGTATAAACTCTGCAATCTCCATATTGATATCATTGTCCTCAGCCAGAAGAATACGCACGCCTTCTATGCTGCCGGGGCTGTTCTCATGCTCCCTGTGCTCTGTCTCCGTATTTATGCGGAAACGCAATTTTACCGTAAATCGTGTGCCTATGCCCGGCTTGCTTTCAAGATTTATGGTGCCACCCATAGCCTCTGTCAGTTCTTTTGATATTGCAAGACCAAGTCCCGTACCTGTATACATGGTGCGCGCATCCGTATTTTCCTGTTCGAAGGCTTCAAAAGCGCGTTCCTGAAAGCTTTCGCTCATACCTATGCCATTGTCTTCACAGACAAATTCGACTTCTGTATTCTCCCCGTCTGTGTCTGTTTCTATACATGAAACAGCAACATAGCCTCCTGCCCTTTTGTATTTAATGGCATTTGTTATGAGATTCTGCAGTATCTGTCTCAGGTGCAGAGGACTGCCTATAAGGTTCATATGCTCTGCTCTGATTCCTCTGCTGATATATTCGACTCCTGATTCTTTTGCCTGTATCTCCGCCACTGTTTCTATTCCGTCCATAAACTCCGCAAGATTAAACGGTTTCTCATCGAGCTTTATTTTGCCGGATTCAAGTTTGTTCATATCAAGCACACTGTTTACAAGCGCCAGCAGGAAGCCTGAAGTCTGTCTTACTTTGCTGCGGCATTCCTTTTGTTTTTCGGGATCATCAGGATAATGCTCTGCGATTTCCAGCATGCCCCGTATTCCGTTTATCGGAGTTTTGATGTCGTGGCTCATCCTTCTCAGGAAATCGGTCTTTGCAATATTGGCGCGCTGCGCCTCATCAACGGCACTGCGGAGTCTGTTCTGATATTCGATTTCTTTCTTTTTGTCTTCTGAAATATCTCTTAACAGGTAAAGAACTGTTTCAACCTGATCGTATCTGTTTCGGTGCTGCGGTATTATTTCAAGTAAAATCCACTCTCCGTCATTATTTCTGAAACTTATATCTAGAATGTCTTTGTCTTCAAGTCTTTTTTCAAGTGTGGTATAATCCCAGAATTCTTTTACGGTCTCTCTGATGTCCTCCTCCGGAATACTCTCATATACTACAGCGCCTATATCTTCTATATTCCTGAAATCCTCTCTCAGTCTGCCGCCTGTTCCTGACGACTTCAGAACAGTTATGCTGCCGTCTGCCAGCGAGGTTTCTATAATTGCCATATATATACGGCCTATGGATTCTATTGTCCTTACATTTTTTGCTGCTTTGCGGAGATTTCTTCGTCCTGCAAGCGTCATCAGAGTAATAAATATAAGCCATAAAACTATATATACCGTCACAGTTACAGCCATTACCGCAAACCGGGTCATAAATATCTGCGAGGCAGGGAAAAACGCCGACAGAGTGTATTCTCCGAGTTTCTGCTGATTGCCGTACCAGTGGCTGCCTTTGCTGTCGGTTAATTTTATCAGTCCGTTATCTCTCTGTTTAAAACTCCCGCTGTACAGTGATTTAGCCTCTTTAACTGATTTGCCTATAATGAGGTCTTTGTTTGAAGCAAGAATCGTATCTCCGTCACTGACTGCGATAATACCGTCTCTCTTGAAAACCATACCCTGAAACATTGTGTCAAGAGTTATATCGTTCACACCTGCTGTAATCGAATTGTATGTTTTGTAGCACACAACAGCGCCGGGCCTGTCACGCCTTGATACCACTGCCATATCAACCGAATCATCACCTTCTCCTGTGCGGTGCATGTATGACGCTTCTTTGAATCTGACTATCTTGGCAAGTTCTTCAGTCCCGAGAGCTCCTATGAAAAACTCCTTCTCGTAACTTCCTTGAGTCTTCATTACGATTTCAAGGTTTTCGTCGAAAACAGCAATCCCTGAAAGTCTTTGCTCATGAGCGTATCGTTTCAGTCTGTCCGCCGTATAGGTTCTGTCGTAATCAAGAATCTCCACAAGCTCGACGGTTTTGTCCAGCAGCCTGATAAGGCTCTTGATTTTGTCATTTGTAACGTTATTTTTGTATTCTGTGACACGATTATCCAAAAATTCGAGAGTCTCTCCCGTAAACTCCCGGGCATCTCTGATCGCCTGATTGGTAAGAGCTATATGCACTCCTGCAAACAGCAGTATGCCGGCAGCAACGGCTGTAACGATTATTTTAATAATATTTTTGTTCTTTGATGGTTTCCTGCCGGAAGTCATTTGCCTGTCACCTCCGGAAGCACATCTTTGTCCATGCTGTATTTCTCTGTTATATCTGCTATGGTACCGTCGTTTCTCATCTCTGTAAGCGTCTCCGAAAGTCTGTCAACGATACCTCTGTTAAAGTCTTTGCTGAATGCAACGCCGATTTCTGATTTGTAGACGCTCTCTCTGAGCTTGCGGTAATCGGCCGGTGAGGTTCTGATCAGAGAATCAAGAGCGCTTTCGTGTCCGCATATGGCATCTGCATAGCCCTTGCGAAGACACGCGTACACCTCATCCATCGTCGAGAAGCTGTATACCATTTCAGGTTTTGGAATATGCTTATCGTTTCCTTCAAGAAATATCTCCTCCGGCTTTGAGGTCGCCTGTACCGCAATACGCTTGTCTCTCAGTTCTGACAGACTGCTGATACTGCTGTCTGCTCTTACGACTACCATCTGCCGGCTGTAAAGGTACGGACAGGTCCACTGATACCGGTCTTCACGTCCCGTCATTGTAAAGCAGCCCCACAGGCAGTCAATGCTGCCGTCCTCAAGATAATCGTCTTTGTTTCCCCATATTATCTGTTTAAATACCGGCTCATATCCCATGCGGGAAAGAGCCTCTCTTGCAATCTCCACATCCACACCTGTAAATCCGCCTGTCCCGCTGATATAGTTGTACGGTTCATAGTTGTCACTGCCTATTATCAGCTTCGGTCTGCTGCTGATACCGCTGTCATCGGGGTTTTGATGCGCGCAGCCGCACAGCATTACAAACTGCAGCAATGCAAGCGTTATTATCAATATCGGTCTGTATATTCCTCTGCTGTTTTTCAATACTATGCACCCTTTCTGATTTATTATCTCTCCTGTGCAAAAAAACATTATAATTTCTGACATGCGTCAAACTAATTATAATTAATATATTGACGTTTTTCAAGAACTTAACCTATATTCACATTCTTTTGAATAATTAAAAAGCAGACTGAATCTAATCAATCTGCTGTGATTTCGTGGTTGCGGGAGGAGGACTTGAACCTCCGACCTCCGGGTTATGAGCCCGACGAGCTACCGACTGCTCTATCCCGCGATATTAAATTAAAAAAGGTGGTGCCGGAGACCGGGGTCGAACCGGTACGATCGGTAAGGATCGCAGGATTTTAAGTCCTGTGCGTCTGCCAATTCCGCCACTCCGGCAAAAAGTTGGCTCCGAAGGTGGGGCTCGAACCCACGACCTACCGGTTAACAGCCGGTTGCTCTACCATTGAGCTACTTCGGAACATCTTTAAGTATTAAGTTCGTCACCGTAACGCGACAATAGTTATTATACATATAACCCCTACTGTTGTCAATAACAAATTTCAATTTTTTTATTTCAGCCTTATATTTTTTCAAAAAACAGCATAACTGCTGAACTCATCATTTTTCGCCTTGTAAGTGCGCCGCTTGGCTGTTCACCTATTTTTGCCAAAACAATTGTCCTCCATATCCTGTGACTTTAATCACATAATGTCATACCTTTACCGTCTCTGCAATACTTTTTCATGACATATGTCATATTTATATAGGCATAGATACAAAAGTATAAACAGGCAGGGCAACCGCCATAGATGCGATTGCCCCGCCCGATGTTATCATATGAGTATAAGATAATCAAATACTATTTGTTAAGTGGTGGGAACAGCTCTTCAAATGGTTTTTCATTAGTTGATGCAAGTTCCGAAACATCTCTTATATGACCTGTTTTCTTTGCAATCTGATATCCTATCATAGGGAATACTATAGCTGCGCACGCTACTCCGAAAATGAAAACATCTTCGAATACAAGCATTATCAGACATATAATCTGCGCGATAACTGCAAAGTAAGGAATCCACTGCTGGCTCTTCTTAACCTTTGCCTTCAGGCATGTTTCAGGATCATAACCGTTCTTCTTGAGTTTTTTTCTAAGCGAAATCTGTGATAAGATTATTCCTACCCATGCAAGAGTTCCTGTGAAACCTGACAGTGACAGAAGGCTTACATATAAATCTTCTAAGTAACCAGTTATCTGTGAGATAAGTCCTACAAGAAGAACAACCCACATGAATCCTAATGTCCACAGAACTGCAGTTCTTGGATTTCCTGACTTTGTAACCTTGCTTAAGAACTTAGGAGCAAGACCTTCGATTGAAAGACCAAACATACATCTTACTGTTCCGTAGAAACCTGTGTTAGCACAGCTGAATGCCGCTACCAGCACTACTGCCGAGAATACAAATCCGAGCCAGCCTATGCCGTAGTAATTCATAATATCAGCGAATACCGGGTTAGCATCACTTGCAAGTTCATAAGGGTAAACAAGTACTACTAATATCAGTGGGAGTATGTAAAGCAGTGCTATACGATATGTAACACTCTTACAAGCCTTAGGAACTGATTCTTCAGGGTTCTGCGATTCTGCTGCTGCAAGACCAACGATTTCTGTACCCTGGAAAGTTACAAGAACTACTGTCATATTAACCAGTACAGCCATAATTCCAAGAGGAAATACCTTCTGGCCGAATGTCATTGTAGCATCTCCGAAGTTTACAGTACCTGCAAGGAAACCTGTGTAGGATTCGCTCTGTCCCCAAAGACCTACCCAGATACCGAATGCAGCAATTACGAATACCATAATAACGATAACTTTTGTGATAGCAAGACCTGCCTCAATCTTTGCAAAAATATCAACTGCACAAAGATTGATAATTGTAATTGCAGCCATTGCTCCGATAGCTATAGCAGCGTATGTAACAGCGCTGTCTGTTTTCATCAGCGATGTAAGCACCGTAGAAACCGCAATAGCTTCGGACGGAACGTAACATACCCAGTTAAACCAGAACGCCCAGCCGAATCCAGTGGAAATCGTAGGCGTCAGGAACTCACTTGTGTACGCTACAAACGAGCCTGTCCTCGGAACGTTTACCAGCAGTTCTGAATAAGAAATCATAGTACCATAAACGATAATACCTGTTACAATAAATGCGATCAGAACTCCGGGTCCCATGCTGGAAAGACATGAGCCTATTCCAAGGAAATAACATGAACCGATTACTCCTCCGATTCCTATAAATGCAACCTGCCAGCCTTTAATCCCTCGTTTAAGTTCATTCTTTTCCTCAGGATGAGCACCTTTTTTTTCGTTTGCCATAAGAACCTCCTTAATAAAATAAAATAATTCCATTGCCTGAACCGGTGAGTTCAGACAATTTATTATATTTTGAGTTGTCGACAATTGTCAATAGTTATCTGAAAATTTACATTTGTTATAATTTTAACTATTATTAATATGCTTTAATTGCTAAAAAAACGGGACAAATATGTTGTGGCCTCCTGTTGTCCTTATATACCATATGAAAAAGGACACAGCAATATTACTATGTCCCGTTATTAATTCTTCTTTTTTGCCTGAAATAAAAAAAGTGGAAATGTACGGAATTGAAATTCCTATTTCCACATATCGCACG
>URGK01000062.1 GCA_900547295.1 uncultured Eubacteriales bacterium | reverse complement strand
CGCTGCCAGCACGGCTACCGACAGCCTCTTATGCCACCTTCTTTTACCCATAAAATTCTCTCCTTTATAAGCATTTCGACTTTATTACCTCATTTTATAATACACTATCCGGAAAGCTTTTTCAATACGCATTGCACCCGTCTTTAGGATTTAGCACTATCTTTTTTCCCGCCGGAGAATAAGATATTGAACCTGTTGTGCAATATCAGCAAGGTGGCTGTTCATTTTACCGCTTGTGAGCAAATTGTAATAAAGCACTTTATGACGTTGTATAATGGTCTCGTAAATTAAGACACTTTTTGGACAGTTTTTCATGAATCTGTGTTACCAAAAAGCTTGAGCACAACAACTAACGTTGTAACAGTAGTGGCTAATAAGATATAATAAATCCAGTAGAGAAAAGAGGTAATTATCATGCCACAAAGTTACACACCTGAATTTAAGAAAAAAATAGTACGTCTTCATGAAGAAGAAGGTCGTACCTACAAAAGCATCACCGCTGAGTATGGGGTATCGAAAGCCAGCATTTCTAAGTGGTGTAGCGAGTTTAGTAAAGAATGCCTGTCAAGCCCGGAAGCCAAAAAAGATTATGACAACTCCATAAAAAAATCCTCCTTGACTTGCAACTTTTCTTGTTACATTGTCAAAAAGGACTATAGTTGTGGTCATATAACTGTCATTTTTAATTTGATTCACCATTGAAATTTCAACGATTATAACCATTCAACCTCTTTTACAGTGCACGAAATGGCAAAGGACGAAGCAAGACACGGTGCTGCATTTGAGGGACTGCTTAACAGATACTTCAAATAGGGAATTCAACAGCTAACGATTTGGGAAGTCTGTAAAAGGGCTTCCTTTTTTAGTGGAGTCAAAGACAATACTTTTCACATCGCCAATATATTGAATTTTTACTTGAACAATTATTATCTTTTCCTATGCAATGAAAATGGTTTCAAACCTGATTTCAAAATTATAAACGGAAAATCCGTTTTTATTTTTCATATATGGTTAGTAAATCAGCGCATATCAAATTTATCAACGGGTTTTCCGTTTTTATTTTTACAACAATAGATTTAAAGCTAGTACTTGCATACACAAATGATTTTCACCTATATTGACAAACTACTTCTGTAGAAGTATAGTATATAATATAACTCTGTAGAAGTATAGGAGATGTTTTATGAGCAATCTAACCATATATCACGGTTCTTCCGAGATTATTAAAACCCCCGAATACCGCAAAGGCACTGTATATAATGATTACGGACAGGGGTTTTACTGCACTGAGCATATAGAGCTGGCAAAGGAATGGGCCTGCACAGAAAATACAGACGGCTTTGTAAACAAATATGAAATTGATATATCATCACTTAATATTCTGAACCTGTCATCAGAGGAATATACTATTCTTCACTGGCTGGCACTTCTTATGAACAACCGAAAGGTCCGGCTGTCCACCCCGATTATGAAAAAAGGGGCACAATGGCTGTATGAGAACTTTCTGCCCGACATCACCGGCTATGATGTGATTATCGGCTACAGGGCTGATGACTCATATTTTTCCTTTGCACGCGCCTTTGTCAATAACGAAATTTCCCTAAAGCAGCTGTCATATGCAATGCGTCTTGGAAACCCTGGTGAACAATTTGTATTAAAAAGCAGGAAAGCCTTTGACTGTATCAACTTCACTTCATACGAGCCTGCAGACAGCACCATATACTATACTCTGCGCAAAGCCAGAGATGAAGAAGCCAGAAACGCATTTTTTGCAGAGCTTGAAAATGATGATGCAGACGGTATTTTTATGAGAGATATTATACGTGAGGAGATTAAACCCGATGATTTACGCTTACGATGAAATGTATTTAGACGATGCTATGAAAAACCTCGGTGAAGCAGCAGATTATGCTGCCAGCTGCTGCAATTTAAATATTGATGCCTTTTTTGAGCTGTTCGTAGCAACAGGTGTCGCCTCTCAGTTTGAAAAAGGCAATCCCAGATTTGTATCCGGATTTTCGGGGACAGAACTTGTATATGAGATTATTGACAGAGCAGGACTTGAAATAACTCTGCCGCCGCCTCAGATTGAATATGATTATTCATCATGTTACTGGTGCGGCTGGATTGCTGCATATTATCAGTGGCGTACAGATAAAAGCTTCAAAGACATTATTTCTAAACTCTCTGCGGGAGAAATAGAAAACACCTACCCTGCCCTGCACGAAGCTTCAGAAGAAAAGGCATTTGATACGTTAAACAGAATGCTTGAAAGAAAAACCACCGCATCCAAACTGCAGATTTTAAGAAAGAACTGCGGTCTTTCTCAAAGAGCTCTTTCAGAAAAATCAGGGGTAAATTTAAGAACACTGCAGCAGTATGAAATCAGAGCAAAGGATATAAATAAGGCTGCGGGAGAAACCCTTCTTGCCCTTGCAACGGTTATTGGCTGCAGCATTACGGATTTAATGGAAATTTAACAGCCCCGCATCCATAGCCGACATAATATCTGCATCATAATCAGCGCAAATGATGCAGATATTTATTTTAAAGCTGTACACAGCATCATCGCTTCCTGCCGAACTTCTCACCTGTAAGCCTGAACACCGTTCCCGACAGCAGCAGCAGAGATATAAGGTTTGGAATAACCATAAGCCCGTTAAAAGTATCTGAAATATCCCATACAATACCCATATCAATAACAGCACCAAGTACCGACACTAACGAATATACGATGAAAAACGGTCTTACGGTCCTGCTTCCGAACAGGAACTCCATAAACCGTGAGCCGTACAGACCCCAGCCTATTACTGTGGAAAAAGCAAAACAGCACAGAGCCGCCGCTGTAAATATTGAGGCCCAGTTTCCATAGAGTGAAACAAACCCCGAAATCGTAAGTTCCGCCCCGGCAAGTTTGCCATACTGAATATATTCATTACCGCACAAAGTCACAAGAGCAGTAAGTGTACATATTATTATCGTGCAGAACACCTCGAATATGCCGGACATTCCCTGCCCTACAGGGTCATCTGTATCAGCGCAGGCGTGAGCTATAGAGCCTGTGCCAAGTCCAGCTTCATTTGTGAATATCCCTCTTGAAACACCCTTGCGCATACATAAAAACACGCTTCCGACAGCGCCTCCCGTTGCAGCCTGCGGATTAAAGGCCCCCGATATAATACTTTCGAACGCATCAGGCACACCGTCAATATTAAAAACCACCACGCCCAGAGCCATAAAAATATAGAAAAGAGCCATAAACGGTATCAGCTTCTCCGTAACACGACCTATCCTCTGCACTCCGCCCAGCAGCACAACTGCAACAAGTATCGCAATTAAAATTCCCAGAGCAAGATTAAGCAGGCTGTGACCGCTTTCCGCACTGTATGAAATCCCGTCGATTGCCGTATTCACAGCCGTCACTATAGTATTCACCTGAGTTGCATTGCCTGTTCCCGCAACTGCCAGCACGCCAAAGGCACAGTAAAGATACGCAAGCCATATCCACCTGTGCGAAAGCCCGTTGCGTATGTTGTACATAGGACCGCCCACAAGTTCTCCGCCTGTGCCCCTTGACCTGTAAAACACAGCAAGGCTCACCTCTGCAAATTTAGTGCACATTCCAAGAAACGCAGAGCACCACATCCAGAAAACAGCTCCCGGCCCGCCTATGGCTATAGCCCCGGCAACTCCCGCTATGCTTCCTGTACCTATTGTCCCGGCAAGAGCCGTACATACAGCCTGAAACGGAGAAATAGCCCCTTTGCCTGCCTTTTGCCTGTCAAAGAGTCTGCCGAAAATCTGCGCTATGGCGTATGGAAATTTCCTTATTTGTATAAATCCCGTTCCTATAGTAAGATAAATTCCTGCTCCTACAATACATATCATAGCAGGCAGTCCCCACACAATCTCATTTACAAGTGTATTAATTTCCGTAACAATCTTCATAGCCGCCTCCTGCTTCACAACTATATATATTATTCCTTCCTGATCGTATTATTCATATGATGTATGCATGCAAATAATTATTTTAACGGCTTTACTTCTGTAATATATGTGATATAATCGTGTAGACTTAATGCAAGTTAAATCATAATCAACAAACGGGAGGGAATTATGAAATTGAGAAGCATTTTCGCAGCGGTGCTTGCACTTGTTTTCTGCCTCAGCAGTCTTACTGTATATGCAGATACTTCAGGCTCCGGCGACGGCACAAAAATCACCAATATGACTGCAGGCAAGCTGATGTTTATTACTCTGCAGGAGAATACCAGCCTCAGATGGAATGTAAACGGCAATGCAGAGAAAAGCAACGTGCTCCATCTTGATACGGCAAACGGCTCAAACTGCAACTTCAGATTTGACAATATAGGCGGCGGCTGGTACGGCATCAAGCATATCAGATCGGGCGGTACCGACTATTTCGCAGATATAGAGGACAAGAGCAAGAGCGAGGGCAAGGTGCTTCATCTCTGGGAATCAAATGACAGCAAAGTTGCAGGAAACGACCACCGTCAGTTTGCTTTCTATTATATAGGCGATGATGCCCACGGCAACAAGCAGTACTACATACAGAACAAAAACAGCGGTCTGTGGGTAGGCGTTGAGGACACTGACAAAAACGGCAAGCCAAGTGTTCACGACAAAATCATCCAGACCAGCAAATCAAAAAGAAAAGTATGGATAATCACTTCCAGCGTAGTTCCTCTAACAGGAGCAGAGTCCGAAAATATGACAAAGAGCAGTAAGAATGACATCTGCGAAATTTTCAAGTTTGGAACGATCAAGGCTGTAAACAGAGTCCTTGACTCCAGCATACCCGGAACTCATATACACCTTCATCAGGTAGGCACCAGCAACAAATGGGCTCTTCAATGGAATGAAGAATACAGAGCCTACAAAATACTGGCGATGACAGAAGGTGAAAAATACGTGCAGCTTGCCTGGGATATTGAGGGCGAAAGCGGCAAAGACAAGGCTATGCTAAATGTATGGACTGATGATGATTTTGATAAGAACTACAACACCAGCCAGCTGTGGCGTTTCTTCAAGCAAAGTGACGGAAGCTACAAAATACAGAATGCCCGCACAGGTAAATTCGTAGGACTCTATGCAGGAGCGGAATCACTCTGGCAGGACAGCAACGGTACTAAATTTGAAATAGATGTTTTTGCAAACAAAAATGACAGGATTTCATATGCCTACTCACAGGACTGGATGGCAGACCTGCCTGACAATGCGCTTCTTTCATCAGTAAATCTGCCGGGAAGCCACGATACCGGCACAGCATCAGTCGTTGAGGACTTTGTGGCGCAGTTCTCTATCACTTCATGTCAGAAATATTACTATGAGGAGCAGTTAAATATAGGTGTAAGAAGCTTTGATATACGCTGTAATGCGCAAAAAGACAAGGCCTCCCTTGAAGATGTAAGAATTGTACATGGTGACAAAAAATGGGCCTGCAGTGACAGAAACGGCAACCCGCTCACACTTAAAAACATACTCGATGAAAGTGTACGCTTCCTTAACGAGCATCCTACAGAATCAATAGTTATGATGGTAAAGCCCGACGACGGAAGTACTGAGGGGCTGGCAAGAGCAGTAGGCAGCTTTATCAAGAAAGAGGTTGCAAAAGGAAACAGTTGCCGTGTATGGACCGGCAACGATATACCGTCAATCAAAGAAGCCCGCGGCAAAATAGTTTTCATACGCAGATACGATATTGATACTAATAAATACAATCCGGCTGATGACAATCTTGACGAGCGCTGGTTTGGTATCAACCTGTCAAACTGGGACGACTATTCATACGGCGACTATAAATATGCTATTAAAATCTACGGCAAAGACAAATTCGGTACATCTGTATATGCACAGGATGCATATAACGAGTATTCAACAACCAAGCTGAAATATATAGAGGGAACATTTGCGCAGACCACAGGCGCTGACAAATCCCACCCTATACCTTCTGATGCGTGGATATTCAACTACACCAGCTGTGCTGTAGGACGTCCTCTGGAGCTTACAAGCATAATCAATCCTATACTGTTTGAAGACAAATTCGGCAGCGATGGCAAGGGCTATATCGACAACAGAAGACTCGGTATGGTAATGCTCAATTTCCTTGACAGACCTATGAGCAGACTCATATACGAAACAAACTTCAAAAACAGCAATTTCATGGTTGCAAAAGCAGATGCGCCGACAACTGTAAGCCTTGTTCGCGGACAGAAGCTTTCACAGGCCAAGCTGGCAGGACACAGCAGAGAGGGAAAATGGGTATTCGCAGACGGCAACTATGTTCCGACTGTCAAAGACTTCAAAAACGGCAAGACTTTCAAGCTGAGATTTATACCGTCAGACAGCCGCCTGCAGGGCTTTGAAAGAGAAGTTACAATAACAGACTTCAAGTACGCAGGCAAGTCTGACAATAATATTAAGGACGGTAGCAGCAAAACAGATACAGACAAAACCAAAGCTGACAAGACTGCTAAAGCTGATGCTCCAAAGACATCAGATGATATACACAGAACTGTCGTTATACTTTCATTACTGGTAGTTATATTTGCACTGGGACTTGGTGTTTCAGCATTAACTTTCAGAAGAAAATACTAGACATCGGTAATACACAATTTATCTAAATCGGTAATTGTAAACTCTCCGGAGCCTGCCCTGTATGCAGGTTTCGGGGATTTTGATTTTTTGCGGATTTTCACCCTTTACACCTATGCAAAATAGTGCTAGAATTACTAATTAGAAAGTAAACTTTTTCAGATATAAGGATGGCATTTCTGATTAATCGAAAACTGTACCTAAATTTAAACTCCGCTCAATGGAATAAAAACCGCATCATCTGCACACATATATAAAAGAGGTGATAAGATGAAAACAGGTTTTATTGGAGCAGGAAAAGTCGGCTTTACTTTAGGCAAATTTTTTGCAGCAAACAATATTCAGGTGACCGGTTACTACAGCCGGCGCAGAGAATCAGCAAAAGAAGCGGCAGCTTTTACCGGAACTACGGTATACGACAGCATTGGTGAATTAGTTCAGGATTCCGATGCGGTTTTTTTAACAGTTCCAGACAGCGCTATATCTTCAGTTTTTGAAGAATTAAAAGAGTTTGATCTTACCGGCAGGCTTATCTGTCACTGCAGCGGCGCAATGACGGCAAGAGAAGCTTTCCCCGGTATTAAAGATACAGGTGCATACGGTTATTCTATCCATCCACTGTTTCCCATTCACAGTAAGTACGATACTTACAGGGAGCTTGCGGGTGCTTTTTTTTGCCTTGAGGGTGATAAATTCTATATCGACTACTGGTATGAAACACTGAAATCACTGGGGGTAAATGTAAAGACAATAGCTTCAGAGGTCAAGGTTAAATATCATGCAGCCTGCACCATCAGCAGCAATCTTGTCTGCGCTCTGGTTCAGGAAAGCCTTAATCTGATGGAGACCTGCGGGTTTACCAGAAGCAGCGCGCTTGAAGCGCTTACCCCGCTTATCGAGTGCAATGTACGAAACATATTAAAGGAAGGACCTGTCAATGCACTTACGGGTCCCGTTGAGAGAAACGATGTTTCAACAATACAGAAGCATCTGGGCTGCTTCCTTACGCAGACAGAAGAAAATCTGTACAGAGATCTCTCCCGCGAGCTTATTAAGGTCGCAGAGGAAAAGAACTCACATATAAATTATTCTGAACTGAAAAATATGCTTAACGAGGAGTAACACAATGAACGGAAAGAAAAACACAGTGGCAACACTGTTGAATATGAAAAAAAGCGGAGAAAAGGTCTCAATGCTTACATGCTATGACTATACTACCGCACGCATAATGGAAAACGCAGGTATCAACACCATACTTGTAGGCGACAGTCTTGGAATGACAATGCAGGGCTATGACACCACACTGCCGGTTACAATGGACGAAACCGTAATATATACAAGAAGCGTAGTAAGAGGCTGCACCAATACATTTGTTATTGCGGATATGCCGTTTATGAGCTATCAGGTGTCAGCTGCGCAGGCAGTTGAAAACGCAGGACGCCTTATCAAAGAAACCGGCGCAAACGCAGTTAAACTTGAGGGCGGCGCTGCAGTGACAGAACAGATAAGAGCTATAGTAAATGCCGGTATACCTGTATGCGCGCACATAGGTATGACCCCCCAGTCCGTAAACGTATTCGGAGGCTTCAAAGTTCAAGGCAAAGGCGAAGCAAACGCAAAGCGTGTACTTGAGGATGCCTTTGAAGTGCAGCAGGCAGGAGCGTTTATGTGCGTACTTGAGTGCGTACCGCCAAAACTCGCAGCGCTAATTACCAAAAAGGTTGATATGATTACAATAGGCATAGGCGCGGGAGCAGGCTGTGACGGACAGGTTCTGGTAATGCAGGATATGCTTGCAATGAATACTGATTTCACACCTAAATTCGTAAAGCCTTTTGCCGATATCGGACAGCAGATGTCAGAAGCTTTCAAAGCCTATGACAGCGAGGTAAAGGCTAATACATTCCCTGATGCTGCCCACAGCTTTTCAAAGAGCGACTGCTCAGATGAGTATCTTGCGCAGCTTGATGAAATGTTCAAATAAACAGATGGAGTAAACAGATATGATTACAGCTACAAAAATTTCAGAAGTCCGCAATACAGTGCGTGAATGGAAGCAGCAGGGATTTACGGTGGGACTTGTTCCCACAATGGGTTATCTCCACGAGGGTCATGCAAGCCTTGTAGACTATGCATCGGCTATGTGCGATAAGGTTGTGGTTTCGGATTTTGTAAACCCGACACAGTTTTCCCCGACAGATGATCTCGAAGCCTATCCTCGTGATTTTGAACATGATTGTGAAATCCTGAGAAAACACAACTGCGATATGGTATTCTATCCGTCTGTAGATGAAATGTATCCTGACGGTAACGGCAAAACAGATACCTGTGTAGATATTTTTAATGATATGACCTCTCAGCTATGCGGCAGAAGCAGGCCTGGCCATTTCAGGGGAGTCTGCACAGTAGTTGCCAAGCTTTTTAATATAGTTACTCCTGACAAGGCATTCTTCGGTGAAAAAGATGCACAGCAGCTTGCAGTTATTAAGCGTATGACAAGGGATATGTCCTACGGTATAGAAATAGTAGGCTGCCCTACTGTTCGTGAATCCGACGGGCTTGCAAAATCCTCAAGGAACGCATACCTTGAGCCTGAGCAGAGAAAAGCTGCGCAGATTCTTTACAGGGCGCTTCAGGCAGGCAAAAATGCAATAGACAAGGGAGAAAAAGACTCAAACAAAATCACAGACATTATTCAGGAGGTTATAGACTCAGAGCCTATGGCTGTAACTGATTATGTATCCGTAGTTGACGGTATCACTATGATGCCAATAGATAAAATATCAGACGGCACTCTTATTGCCATTGCAGTATACATTGGCAAAACACGCCTGATTGATAATTTCACATATCACAGCAGATAATATATTTTAAAATTCAAAGTTTTCATCTCGATTACAGATAACCGGGATGAAAGCTTTTTCTGTTCCTTTTGTATATGCTATATATATTATATTTATTTTATAAGTATTAATTGCTGTAAACATATATGATATACTGATTATAGATAAAAGGTGTTGCCATATAGGCGGTTGTCCATTATGTGTTATAAAAACAACCGCATCTTTGACACTTGGCGGTTATTTTTGTTTGCTGCTACGGCCTGCTTCATAGCCCGGCATCGGATAATAATAAATATATTACATAAACTATAAATGGAGCGGTTTCTTCCGCTCCGAATATAATGTACTTTATCTGACCTATATTTCCTGTCTCTAAACTTTATTGTCACTGTCAGCAGTTCTTGAACACTCTGATAGCCTCCTGAATGTTCTTAACCCCTATAATCTTCATCTCGCCCGCAGGCTTAATTCTCTCAGCGTTTTTAACAGGCATAATAATCTGTTTAAAGCCCATTCTGACAGCCTCTCTGACTATCTTGTCAGCGTTTTGTACTGTACGCAGCTCTCCTGTCAGCCCTATCTCACCTATGACTATAGTCCTTGCAGGAGCCGCCATGCCTCTGTAGGTGGAATATATGGCAAGCGCTACCGCAAGGTCAATGTATGTGCCCTCAGGTTTAAGGCCTCCCACTATGTTTACATATATATCTTCGTTGAGAAGCGACAGTCCTGCCTTTTTCTCCAGAACCGCTATTATCATATTAAGTCTTGCAAAATCCACGCCTATGGCGCTTCTCCTGGCAAAGCCCACATTGGCTGCCGAGGATAAGGCCTGCACCTCTAGAAGCAGCGGTCTTGAGCCCTCGTATACGGCTGTAACTATGGCTCCCTCTATACCGTCCTCCACGTCCTCAAGGAAAGTCTTTGACAGATTCTCAATCTCGATAAGCCCCTGCTGCGCCATTTCAAAAGCGCCTATTTCACTGGTATTGCCAAATCTGTTTTTGTAGCAGCGCAGTATTCTGATTTCCTGATTTCTCTCACCCTTGAAGTCGAGCACGCAGTCAACCATATGCTCTACTGTCTTAGGGCCTGCAAGCTCTCCTGATTTGGTAACATGAGCAACTATGAATATCGGAATATTATATACCTTGCCAAGCTTCATAAGCTCATTACCGCAGGTTCTGACCTGTGACACACTGCCGGGCGCCGAGTCTATATCAGGCGTAAACATAGTCTGTATGGAGTCGATAATCACAAAGCTTGGTTTAAGCTCCTGCGCCGCCAGATCCACATTTGTCATATTGGTCTCTGCAAGTATATACAGGTTCTGAGGAATATCGGGACATATCCTGTCTGCACGCAGCTTGACCTGTTCCTCGGACTCCTCTCCGGAAACATAAAGCACACTGCCCTCGCTTCGCGCAATATTGGCCGCAGCCTGAAGTATCAGGGTTGATTTGCCTATGCCCGGCTCACCTGTAATAAGGGTGAGCGAGCCTTTGACAAGACCGCCTCCGAGAACTCTGTTAAGTTCTCCTATGCCTGTATCTATTCTCTCATGGGTTTCTGAGCTTATCTCTGCAAGCTTTTCGGATTTGCGCCTTGTCTGGTCCGTGCTGCGGCCTCTCCTGTCGCCTGCCGCCTCTGTCTGCACTTTCTCCTCTACAAAGCTGTTCCACGCGCCGCAGATGCACTGTCCCATCCATTTGGGACTCTCATATCCACATTCCTGACATACAAATACTGTTTTAGGTTTTTTGGCCATAGCACCCTCCTTGTGAACATTTGTTCTGTTATTAATATATCAGAACAAGCCCTGCTTGTCTATAGTCTATTAAAAAAATCTCCGGAAGTCCTGTGCAAGTCTCCCGAAGACATCTGTTACCGTTTTGATTTTTCTTTTTTTCCCGATATTATAACCGAGATTATAATGCTCAGGGCAAGTATTCCGAATATGAAGCCTATCGATACAGGGATTGATATTTCAAAATGGAATATCAGAGCCAGCAGCTTGACTCCTGTAAATATGAGTATCAGGCCGACGCCGTATTTGACATATTCAAATCTCCTGCGCATATGCTCAACCACAAAGAAAAGCTGTCTTAAGCCCAGTATTGCAAATATGTTTGATGAGTAGACTATAAACGGGTCCTTTGATACAGAAAATACAGCAGGCACCGAATCCACCGCAAAAATTATATCGGAAAATTCTATAAGGCAGAGAATTGCAAACAGCGGCGTGAAAAGTTTTTTGCCGTTTTCGGTTATCATAAATTTCTCGCCGTGTAAATCCCTTGTCATAGGAAGCACTTTGCTTATCCCCTTTATTATCTTACTGTCGTGAGGGTCCTTTTCCTCTTCTTCTTTCCACATCCTGATGCCGTTGATGATAAGAATTACGCCAAAGATATAGAGTATCCATTCAAGAGCGTTTACAATGGCAATGCCCGCAAAGATAAATATGAAGCGGAGAATTATAGCCCCTATAATTCCATAGTTTAAAACTCTGTGCTGCGCATGTTCCACTATGCCGTATGCCATAAATATGGATATAAATACAAACAGATTATCCATGCTGAGACTGAATTCAATAAGATAGCCTGCAAAGAACTCAAGGCATTTATCACTGCCCTCAAGAAAATATATTCCTGCTCCGAATGCGCATGCAATCAGCATCCATATGAAAACCCATTTAAGCGAGTGTTTCACCTCACGCATCTCGTACCTCCTTTGCCTAAAAAAGACCTTAGACATCTGCCCCGTTAAGACAAATGTCAAGGTCCCGGTTTCATTACTGACAGCTTCTCTGAATAAGAGAATTAAATTTCTATTCTTCTTCTTCAGCCTTGTGCTGTGCTATGATCTTTTCGGCAAGCTGTGCAGGAACTTCTTCATATCTTTCGAAATGCATTGTGAAGCTTCCTCTCGCCTGTGTCATTGATCTTAATGTGATAGCATAGTCAAAGAGTTCTGCCTGCGGAGCTTCCGCCATAAGCTTCTGTCCGCCGCCTGCCTGAGGTTCCATGCCGAGTATCTTACCTCTTCTCTTGTTCATATCCCCCATTACATCTCCCATGTAATCATCAGGAACGATGATGTCAAGATGCATTACAGGTTCAAGCAGACAAGGCTTAGCTTCAACGATACCTTTTTTGAATGCAAGTGATGCTGCAATCTTGAATGCCATTTCGTTTGAGTCTACATCGTGGTATGAACCATCATATAATACGGCTTTGATGTTTACTACCTTGCATCCTGCAAGAGGTCCCTTTTCCATACATTCTCTGAGTCCTTTTTCAACTGCAGGAACATAGTTCTTAGGAATTGAGCCGCCGAACAGTTCTTCACTGAATTCGAATTCTTCCTGTGAAGGTGAGAATCTGATATGAACGTCACCGTACTGTCCTGCTCCGCCTGACTGTTTCTTGTGCTTACCCTGAACATCTGAGTTACCTTTGATTGTTTCTCTGTAAGCTATCTTCTGAGGAACTTCTTTAACCTCTACGCCGAATTTATCCTTTAACTTAGCTGTGATTATTCCAAGCTGAATTTCTCCCTGGCCTCCGAGGAGTGACTGATGAGTTTCAACGTTTCTTTCAAATACGAATGACGGATCTTCTTCCATCAGCTTGTGGAGACCTGTTCCAACCTTTTCGTCCTCGCCCTTGCCAGCTGCTTCTACTGCCTTGTAAAGTGACGGTGCAGGGAATTCTATTGGCGGGAATGTAACCTGTGCTGATTTGTCACAGAGTGTGTCGCCTGTCTGAGTGTACTGCAGCTTTGCAAATGCAACGATGTCGCCTGCTGATACTGACGGTGCCTCTCCCTGAGTGTTACCTCTTAAGAAGAATACTGAACCCAGCTTCTCAGCTTTCTCTGCTCTTGTGTTGTATGCTTCCATACCTGTTGAGATTTTGCCTGAGATAACCTTTGCAAGTGAAATCTTACCAAGGAACGGGTCTGCAATAGTCTTGAAAACCAGTGCTGCCATCTTGCCGTTAGGATCACATTTAACTGTTTCGCCCTCTGTTGTTTCGTATTCCTTGCCTGTTGCTGTAGGAACGTATTTAACGATTGATTCAAGTACGTCTGTAATCTTGTCTCCTGTTACTGATGAGCATTCAAATACAGGAACGATATCTCCGCTTGCGATACCTGTTGAAAGGCCCTTTGCAAACTGTTCGTCTGTAAGTTCCATATTTTCAAGGTAGTATTCCATAAGCTCTTCGTCAGTACCTGCTACTTCTTCTTCTAATGACTCTCTGTCATCTAAAGTAACTACAGATGAACCGAACTTAGCCTTTAATTCGTCTACCAGTGCTGCTGTATCAACGTTTTCTTTGTCGATCTTATTTAAAATGAAGAATCTTGGCATATCAGCTTTTTTGCAGGAATCCCACGCTTTTTCGGTACCAACCTGAATACCTGACTGTGCATCAACTACGATTGCTGCTGCTTCTACAGCTCTTAATGCTCCGTTTACTTCACCGATGAAGTCAAAGAAACCCGGAGTATCAAGGAAATTGATTTTAACCTTGTTGTATTCTACAGGAACGATAGATGTGCCGATTGAATAGCCTTTTTCTTTTTCCATCTTATCGTAGTCGGATACTGTGTTTCCGTCTTCAACCTTACCTAATCTGTTTATAACCTTTGTCGCAAGTAATGCTGCTTCGAGGAATGTAGTTTTACCAGCACCACCGTGACCTAATAATGCAACGTTTCTTATAGTGTCGCTTGTATAGCCTTTCATGCTAAGACCTCCTAAATTTATTTTCACATAGTAGTATTAGTATATCATCTATATTTTTTTATTGCAATCCTTTTCTACCACTGAGGAACTGTGTTTTTCAATATTTTCGCAGTATTCACACTAAAAAGGTTAAAAGCCGCATATATATACGGAAAAGGGCCTTGCCTGAGCAAGCCCCCCGAGTGGTATAAAAATGATTTAGAGATTGTATTTAAAGTTTTTAGTATCCTCCGAACATTGAAAGCATTACTGCTGCCGCTACGGCAGAGCCTATAACGCCTGCAACGTTTGGTCCCATTGCATGCATCAGCAGGAAGTTGCCCGGATCGTAGCTGCTGCCTACCTTCTGGGATACTCTTGCTGCCATAGGTACTGCAGATACGCCTGCCGAACCGATAAGCGGATTGATTTTGCCGCCTGTAAGCACGTTCATAAGCTTTGCAATGAGAACGCCGCCCAGTGTCCCGCATGAAAATGCAACAACGCCGAGAACAACGATTTTGAGTGTTTCTGCTGTGATGAAAGTGTCACCTGTAGCTGAAGCGCCTACTGCAAGGCCGAGCATAATAGTAACGATATTCATCATAGCATTCTGAGCTGTGTCTGAAAGCCTTGCCGTAGCGCCGCTTTCTTTGAACAGATTGCCGAGCATCAGACATCCGATGAGCGGAGCTGCCGCAGGAAGCAGTAATACGCAGAGAACTGTTACAACTATAGGGAAGAGGATTTTTTCTCTCTGTGTCACAGGTCTGAGCTGCTGCATTCTGATAAGTCTTTCTTTTGGAGTGGTGAACAGCTTCATAATAGGCGGCTGTATTACAGGTACAAGCGCCATATATGAATATGCCGCCACCGCAATAGCGCCCAGAAGATTAGGAGCAAGCTTGCTTGTCAGATAAATAGCTGTAGGACCGTCAGCACCGCCGATAATGCCGATTGATGCTGCTTCCTGTGCATTGAATCCTAAAATAATTGCAAGATAAAATGCTATAAATATACCAAACTGAGCCGCTGCACCCATAATCAGTGATTTAGGATTTGCAATCAGCGGTCCGAAGTCGGTCATTGCGCCAACACCGAGAAATATCAATGACGGCAGCACCGGTTTCAAGGTATAAAAGACTGTGAGTATGCCGGCATTGGATAGGGAGTCTATCATTTTTGTTCCGGCCTCAATCGTATAGTCGTGAATAAACACATCAGCAAGCGGCAGGTTTGATAAAAGCATACCGAATGCTATAGGTATAAGCAGTAATGGCTCAAATCCGTGTCTGATAGCAAGATATAGAAAAATGAATGACACAACGATCATAATTGCGTTCTGATAGCCAAGATTTGCTATACCCATGCTATGCACGAAACCCTGTAATGTTTCCAGTAACATTTTTTCCATCTCCTTTAACTATATATTTCTCGGTATCGGTAAAATTATTCATCGTACTTAAATACCGCTAAAATACTACCACAGGGGTTTGTTTTTTACAAGCCGATTTGTAATTAATACTGTATACATTTCGCAAACTTAATGTATACATAAAACAAGAAAGTACAAAAACAAAAAGAGCGGGGTGAGTTCCGCTCTATATTAAACGAGGGATTAGCCCAGCTCTTTTTGTCTGATTCTTTTACCGTCAGTTTTTTCTGTCAGTTTCAGTATTGTCTGACTGGCTTTTCTCGCTGACAGCAGCTCTTGCTTTTCTGCTGTTTTTCTCACTCATTTTACTGTTTGTCTGGTTTGAATTTTTCATATCTAATCCCTCCTCATTCACTATTATGGTTCATTGTTTCAATAGTATGTGAGGAAATTTAAGGAATTTAAAAAAATAATGTTTTTTTACAAAGTTTTTGTTGACAAACATCTCTGCTTTTGTTACACTCTTAATTGTTCGGTACACGAAACAGCAGTTATGCACCATTAGCTCAGTTGGTAGAGCACCTGACTCTTAATCAGGGTGTCCACGGTT
>URGK01000061.1 GCA_900547295.1 uncultured Eubacteriales bacterium | reverse complement strand
AGCGTCCTGGCGGTCAGGTCACAGGCCGGAAGCAAAATTTTATCAATGCTGTTGGAATTGGATTTGGCGTTGGAATCAACTCAGTGATTGCCTTCTATCTAGGCGCTGGAGATAACAAAAAAGCAGATCAAGCTGCCACGCAGGGACTTGTGCTTGCCATGATTCACGGCGTTGTTATGACAGTCTGCTGTATTACAATGATGCCGGCTTTTTTAGGAATGTTCACTTCATCCAAGACAGTGATTGAACTTGGTGCCCGCTATTCTGTTATTGCGTTCGCTTTTACATTGATTATCATTGTTGGTATTACATTCGAGAAACTATTCCAAGCTGTAGGAAACATGAAAACAACCATGATCAGCTTGATGTGTGGGTGTATAACAAACATTGTCTTAGACCCCGTTCTGATTTTTGGCTATGGTCCATTCCCTAAAATGGGAATTGAAGGCGCCGCTCTGGCAACCGGTATCGGGCAGGCCTTGACGCTTGCGATTTATCTGGTCGTTTATTTTGTGCGGCCAATTCCCGTGCATATCCGCAGGCAGTACTTTTTGTTCAACAAAAAGATGGTAATAAAGCTGTACTCCATCGGCATTCCCGCAACCTTGAATCTTGCGCTCCCATCTCTTTTGATTTCGGTGCTCAATGCTATTTTGGCGGCATATTCCGAAGTGTATATTCTGGTTTTGGGAATCTATTACAAATTGCAGACATTCATCTATCTTCCGGCTAATGGCATTGTTCAGGGGATGCGCCCATTGATCGGCTATAACTATGGTGCAGGAGAGAACAAAAGAGTCAGCCAGATTTATAAAATCGTCTTGTGTATGAGCGGTATTATTATGGTGCTTGGGACAGTGATATGTCTGCTAATCCCCGGCCAGCTTATTGGGCTGTTTACACACACAGAAGCGACAATCCAGACCGGGGAAACAGCCCTGCGTATCATCAGCGCCGGTTTTCTCGTCTCGGCGGTTTCCGTTACATCTTCCGGCGCACTGGAGGGACTTGGAAAAGGCACACCTTCATTACTGATTTCACTTTTCCGGTATGTTGTGGTTATCATCCCAATTGCGTTTTTACTCAGTAGGCTTTTCGGAGCGGTTGGCGTCTGGAATGCGTTTTGGATCACGGAAGCGATTACAGCAATCATTTCTATTTGTATTTACTACAAGTCAATAGCACGATAAAGTTATACTTAAATATGTACAATAAATATCAAATAAGAATGTACAAATGTTATGATATGTGAATTACAAGAAGGAACTCATAATGATATTAAAGAATCAAATCATAACAGATATAAAAATCAAAAATAGCTAAAGAATTGGAGGTAGATAGACGAACTGTTGCCAGTCCCTTTCTTATTATGTACTACGCAGAGGAACAATATTTTATCAAACAATACAAAAAGAACAAAGCAGCATTTGAAGATGTAAAAAATAAGTTATTGCTTATTTTGGATGAAACGAATGTAACAGAGTTGAATTTGCTAGTTTCTTATGATAGCGAAAAGGGATGCATTCTCCAGTATTACAACAGAACAACATATTCCATTGATCATGATAATTTCATTGATGCAAATGGAGAAAGCTATATCATTGTTGACAAATCTTTTAGTGATTACAGTTTAAGCAAAATATATGTTTCACACTATGCACCGCGAAATGATAACAAAATACACAAACTTGGTAATGATTGGTACTTAATTACACCAAATTAAATTATCCAGCCAACATTTCCAAAATTATTGTCATTTGATTGTCACCGGGCAAAAAACGAGCCAAGAAACGCCGTAAATTCGGCATTTCTTGGCTCTTGTACGTTATTCAAACTCGCAGAATCTGGTTTGATTCAGGTTATTTTAATATAGTTATCTATACTGTTTTGTATTGATAATTCATACTTTTCCACTCATTATTTTTGGTTCCACACATTTTTAGTACCAATCCAGTACCATTGCTATATTGTCATTATTGTGTGTAGTTTTGGTGGCTTGCAGGTATGTTTGCTATTCAGAAGATAATCATCCAACACTTTGGTTGCCCATGTCCTGAACTGCGTTGCACGTTCTGAATTAATTCGATACCTCACAGCAATAATGCCTGCACTTGTTCGTAAACATCCCTCTTGGTCATTTCTATACTTTCCTCATCCTCTAAATCCATAAAATCCGCCACATCTTTTGGACCGGCATGATTTTCGGATGCAAATTTACCTGCTAACTTCTCTTTCGCTTCTATCACAATATTTTTATCCCTTACGGGTTCAAATTCTTTTGCCAGTTCTCTTACTCCACCAATATATTGTTTGATAATAAAGTAAGACAATCAGCTTATCTGTTTCCGGATATCCATTATCTGATTCCCATTTTGAAACCCATTGGCGAGATACACCAAACATGTCTGCAAGCTGGAATTTGTTAATTAGAATTGCTCTCTTAACATTCCCCAAATACACTCCAGTAATGTTAGTGCAAGGATAATGTTAATAACACGGAAATGCCGCAGATAAAACTTCTGAATCAGTACGCCCAAGCCAATCCAAGTACAGGTTGCGATTGTTCCGATTGTTGCAATAACCAGCTCAAAAAACAGCAAAGCCGGAAAAGAGGACATATATCCTACAATATAACCCGTTAGTGCGGTAACTCCGAACATATAGATCTTCACATTGACAAATTGCAGCATGAAGCCTTTTAGAAACGATGCGGATTGCTCTGTGTTTTCTGAGGTCGTCTTACTGAAAGCAATATGAATCGCAAGCCACAGGATATAGGCTGCTCCAATGTACTTCATCACTTCCATTACATTTGGAAGCAAAGAATTAACCCCATATACAAAAATTGCACATATGATTTGTACTACATAGTAGCCTGCAAAAATTCCAAAGAACAGCGGCTTCCCTTTTTTATATCCATAGTTTGTTACGGTATTTAATGCCAGAATATTTCCCGGTCCCGGTGTAAAGGCATTTACAACACAATAAATCAGAAAATTACTCAGTACCGCCATAGGCATAATCATCAACCACCTTTCTGCTGATATTATATCAGCAAACAGCGGTACATATGTAACACCTATTTTATATGATTATCCATAGCCTATGACTATGGATTGACTGGAGCATATTTCCGCAATTCTTCCACATAGCTTTTTCCAAGTTCACTTAATTCCTGATTTTCATTCAGCACATATCCAATATGCATTGTTTCATTTTCTGCAAGCGGAACAGAGATGATATTTTCTCCGTTCAAATATTTTGGGAAAATGCCGCTGGAAATGGTATAGGCCTTCAGTCCAAGCATAAAGTTGACAATAGCCCCTCTGTCATTGACCCGAATTTCCTTATCCACCGGTATGGAACTGAATAGTTCCTCTGAAAAATAGACAGATTCATATTCTCCCTGTACAAAGTTTAGCCGTGGATAAGGTGCAAGGTCATGGACGGAAACTACTTTTTTCGATGCCAATGGGTGATCTTTTTGCAAAAAAACATGAGGCTTTGCTGAAAACAGCTCGGTAAACACCAGATGGTTTTCCTCTATCACTTTCCGCATGACGACTTCGTTTTCATGCGATAAATAAAGGATGCCTAAATCACAGATACGATTTTTCACATCATCCAATATCTGATGTGTTCCGGTTTCATTGTAATAAAAGGCATATCGTTCTTGTCCAAAGCGCTTGACTAATTCCACAAAAGCATTTTCCGTAAAAGTATAGTGCTGAGAAGATACTCCAAATGTCACCTTTTCCGGCAGTTTTGTAATATACCGATCCTCCAGTAGCTCCATTTGCTGTATCACCTGACGGGCATAACCGAGAAATTCAGCGCCATCTTTTGTCAGAGTAATTCCGGTCCTGCTGCGGAGAAAGATGGTGATTCCGGCTTCTTTTTCCGTTTCTTTGATGGAATTGGACAGACTTGGCTGTGATATAAAAAGCAGTTTCGCAGCTTCGGTAATTGAACCGACTTCTGCTACCTTCAAAATATATTTTAATTGTTGAACCGTCATTTCTTCATCCTTTTTATTCTTACAAATTCCGATTTATCACTCTGTATCGTTTAACGACATATCCACTAAAGCTACAATCTGATCTCGCCGTCCATAGACCACTGCTGTAACCCATACTGCATCCTTTTCCTCATCGATTAAGTAGTAAACAAGAAAGTTCTTAAAAGGCATTTTACGTATTCCTTTTTTATGCCAAGGTTCTTCCTCTGTAAGAGGGTAGCGTGTCGGCATAAAATCCAACTTTGCAATTTCAGACTGCAAAGTATCTGCCCATTTTCGAGCAGTTTCCGGTACTAACAGAATGCGGGAAATATACCGCACTATTTCTTGAACTTGCTCGATTGCCTGTGCGGTCAGCTTAACTTCGTACCGCATATCTAGATATCCTCATGAATTTTCGCAAAAGCTTCATCAACGGAAAGTCCCGTACCTGCTTTTGCCTGATTATATCCTTTTTCCATCATCAGATTAAATTGTTCATCTGTCATACTATCTCTTGTAGGCAGATTAGGAACTGTTAAGGAGTACGGAACACCGCCGGTCATGATGATTTGTCTGTATAGGGTGTCAATCAAGACGGAAACAGGAAGTCCAATTTTCTCTAAAACTGCTTCTGCCTGTCGTTTAATCTCTGGTTGTACACGAGCTGTTACATTTGCACTTTTTGTTGCCATAATACGCACCTTCCTTTCTAGTATTGATTATATCATGTTGTATAGCTAATCGCCATACAATGTTCGCGCACTCATAAAAATTCATAAGAATTTACAATTCCGACTACCTCTATTATACTCGCAGCTTAGTAACCTCTTGAATACTTGCCCAAAACTAAAATTTGTAGTTTTGCTGTAATTGTCTGTTGCATATACAAAGCCTCCCTTTCTTCGCCAAAACCATCATATCATATTTCTGGCGAAAAACATTGTCTGGAAAAAATTACGCCGCTAATGCGGGCATTCCTCCCACGACTTATAGACGTCGGGGCTTCCTGCCCGGCGGCGTTGGTGAAAAAACCTGTCCGCTTCTCTCTTAGGCAGCATTCTTGAATAATAATATCCCTGTATAAAATCACATCCCGCATCAAGAACAGCTCTGTTCTGCTCCTCTGTTTCAACTCCCTCGCACAAGACTTCAAGATCCATACTGTGAGCGAATTTCACAAGCCCCTTCAGAAACATCTGTCCTCTTTCTTCTGTACTGTTTATAACTATTTCCCTGTCGATCTTGACGTAATCCACAATATATCTGTACAGATCCTGCATAGACGAATAACCGCTGCCTATATCATCCAAAGCGACCTTGAAACCTGCGGCTCTGCATTCCTTTATATTATTTCGTATAGCCTGATCATCCTGCACAAAAGAGTCCTCTGTTATTTCGATTACAGCTTTGCTGTAATCAAAATCATACCTTCCCGCAATATCACAAAGCCTCGATATAAAGTCATGCTCCGCTAACGACTGTCTTGTAAAATTGCAGGATATAAACAGGTCTTTCAGTCCTGATTGCTGCCATTCTTCAAGCTGGCTGCATACAAGTGAGAAAAGATAAAAATCATGCTCCGTAATCAGTCCTGTCTGTATCATTGAATCAATATACCTTGACGGTTTGAGAAGCCCCTCCTGAGGATTTGCCCATCTTGAAGCTGCCTCTGCCCCATATATACTGCCGTCTCTGTCCACTACATACTGCAGATATATATCAAACTCGCCTTCTCTGATAGCCTGCGCAATTCTGTGATGCAGTCTTTCCTTCTGCTTATTTTCTCTGACAATAGCCTCTGTACTCATCGAATACGACACGCCGGTTCTGAGCGCCTGAAGATATCCCTGCTTGGCATTATAAATTGCGGCTTCGCTGCTGCAGCTTATATCATCTCCCAGAGCATATATCCCTGCATGAAAAATATCCCTGTACTCATCTTTACCCTCTGTCACAAGCAGCAGTCTTAGTCCGTCCATAATTATCTGTATATGTTTCTGCGCATCTGCAGGGCTGTTTTTCTGAAACAGCAGTATAAATGTGCCTTTTTTGATTGTCGCTGCAAAATCTTCAGGTCCGTTGCTGTTTTTGAAATACACTGCAGCAAGCTCCTCTATTTCTTTTTCAGTTGTCTCTCCGTACCGCTGCGATACAGCTTCCTCATCAAAAGCAATATATGCTGTATAATAAAGACTTTTGAGCTGCCTTGTATTTATATTATTAAAACAGTCCCTGTAATAGTTCATATCCCCTATTGAATGCTGCCACTCATATATACGGTCTTTTTTGTCGGCTTCTTTCTTTGCCAGCAGAATCAGGAACCCTGCCAGACCTACCGCGGCAATCATACTGAGTATAATAAGGGCTGCTTTGTTTTTCTGATCTTTTTGCTGATATTCCTGTCCTATTGTACAGTCACTAATCAGCTTTACCATATCTTTATCTGTCATCTCAGACAGATATCCGCTTACCTGCTTTATTATATTGTCCGCAGCAATATCAGAAAAACCTATGCATATCGTATTCTCCCCGTTTTCGTCACTGAAACCTGTGATTTCATATTCTTTTTTCATGCAGCTGCTGTTTATATCATTTTTGAGATGAATGGAAATGATATCCGCCTGTCTGTTCTTTGCCAGATGTCCCTGCTTATTTGATCCGCCTGCATCAATATACTCAAAAGTATAACCGCTCTCCTGCGCTATACGGCTGTATATTTCAGGCATAACACCTTCATACCTTCCGGTTTCATCGCTGTAATACTCAAAGGGATACATGTCCGGGTTTCCTGCAACAAAAACTTTAACGGCCGGCTCCTCTGCATATATGCCCCACACTGCCGATGCAAAAACCATAACAAAGCCTGCTGCTGCGGCAAAGCGTCTTATGTAGTTTATAATATGCCTGTTCATCTCTACCAGAATCCTTTCCTGAATCTATTTTATGTTTATCTTTTTGCGTTTGATGCTTCCCCATTTCATTTTTTTACTTTTGGAGCCAAACAGAGCAGTCGCTCTCACCCATGCAAGAATAAACCGCAGACAGGTAAGTTCAAACAGACACAGAAAAACCGCTTTAAGTGCATCAGGCGCACTTATTCTCAGTTCATCGGTATATGCTCTTGAAAAAAACGCCGTAAGCGAAAGTATAACTCCAAACCCTGCATATATTAAGAAAAACAGCACCATAAATCTGATATTCACAAGGTCTGCCGCCCATGCGACAAGAATCGTCAGAACGCCAAACACCTCGATAAACGGTGATAGCAGCTCATATACAAGAAAATACATGTAGGAGATGAAGCTGACTGCTCCGAATTTCGAATTCATAAGCATCGCCTTATGCCCTGTCATACTCTGAAAAAGCCCTATGTGCCATCTCCTCCGCTGACGGCAGAGATCGTCGAGTTTTTCGGGAACCTGCGTCCAGCATACGGCGTCATTTGCATACTTAATCCTGTAATCTATATTATTTACGGTACAGTAGTCGTGCAGCTTCACCACAAGCTCCATATCCTCTCCCACAGTTTTGTTGTCATATCCTCCTGCAGCAATCACCATATCCTTTTTGAAAAGTCCGAATGCTCCCGATATTATCAAAGAGCCGTTGAATTTATCAAATAGAATACGCGCCGCCAGAAAAGATCTGTCGTATTCAAGCACCTGCATGCTGGCAAGAATACTGCGCGGCATTTTGTACTTTTTAACTCTGGCGTTTTCCATTTCAACATCATTTGAAATATTAACAGCTCCTCCTACCGCAACAATGCTGTCGTCCTTGAGGATCGGCTCTGTCACCTTCCTGAGAGAATCATACTGAAGAATAGAGTCTGCATCTATACATATGAAATAAGGGAAATTTGATGCATTTATCCCCATGTTAAGCGCATCTGCCTTACCTCCGTTCTGTTTTTTTATCAGGGTAAGCGGCACTTTTTGCGCCCTTGATTCATAAACAGCTGTTTCCATCCGGCAGGCGATCCGGCGTCTTATGGGCCTGTTCACCTTTTTCATGCTGAATTCATTTATCAGGCTGTCTGATGTCCCGTCTTCGGAGCCGTCATCGACAACAATTATCTCATATGCCCGATACTCCAGCTCAAGTAGTGATTTTACCGTATCAGTAACTGTGATTTCTTCGTTGTATGCGGGAACTATTACCGTTACAGGTACAGTATAATCAAAAGGCAGTATGCTTTTGAGTTTTTCCTGTCTGTGATTTTTGTAAATTTCAAGAGAGCCTGATACTACAGAAAGAAACAGGAAGGTTGAGTAGCCTATCAGATATATGATAAAAAACACGCCTACAGCATCAAGAAAAAGTTTAATACCGTCATTCATTCGGGCTTTCCTCCTCTCTTTCTTCTTCTATTACATTCCTTATATCAAATCTGTACCTTAAAATCTCCGATGCATATCTGTCGCTTCCCTCGATTATATCTATAAGGTCAAGATATGTCATTCCAAGCTTTTCAAGGCTTGCTGATGAATTGTAGCGGATATACCAGTTCCGGTTTCCGAGATTTTTTTTGAGTGTTTTTACTGTCTGTTCTCCCGGATACAAAGCCAGCGCCATAGAGGCTATAATACAGTATTCTTCCCGCAGACCGTTATCACAGTCAGCATAAAAAACAAGCGCCTGTTCAGCTTCCTTATAAAAGTATTTCCCAAAATATCTGATGCACGCAAACCTTATTTCATCATCTTGTGATTCATCATTCATAATCGTCAGAAATCTGTCCCCGTACTCTCCCGAACTGAATCTGAAGTAGTTCAGCAAAGTCACCTTCATTTCTGTGGAAAAAGTTTCAAACTCCTCCCACAGTTTTTTTTGCAGGGCTGCCGCTTCTCCTTTGAATCTGAGAAGACCGTCGGAAATAAGCTTCCTGTGATAAAAATGATTCCCTCTGTCAATGTTCTTTAAGGCTTTGACAACATACTCCGTATTGCCTGTAGTATACACTGCCTGCATTGCGTTTTCACGACTGTAAATACTGGGCTGATCAAGAAGTACAAACAGCATCCGCACAATCTGTTCCGGCGGCTCCTCCGAAAGAATCCCGTATCTGCCTATTATATAAGGAAAATATGCTGCAGCGATTTCATCTTTCCTCAGATATTTTTCGGAAACAGTTACAAATACACTCTCCAGTGATATCAGGTATTCCTTTACGGTCTGTGAATCGGCTTCACAAATTCTGTCAATCACCTTGTTAAAGGCTATCATATTAGCCTCTCTCTGCAGGGCTGCCGTCATGTAGTTAAGATGATTCTCACTCACAGATTCACCGTTTTTAATATTGGAAAGCTCAGTTTTTATGGTTTCTTCAAAGCCCCTGCTTATGCGTGTTGTTTTTATGTCTCTGCGGTGATATACAAAAACACTGATAATATTAAAGGCTATCATTCCTGTACATATAAACAGATATACATATATTATCAATTCGATTTTCATAAGTTTTACTCCTCCGAAAGCCATAACTTCTGAAGTATATAATACGAGCTTTTGAGTCGTTCATGGCAGGTGACTTTGTTTCCCCAGCCCGAAAGCTTAACTGCTGCAAAAGGAACACGCCCGCTGCCGGTTCCGTCTGATACTCCTACATACATTTTATCAATTCTGATATATTCAACGCCGTAATTTCCCTCATAGTAATCATCATGTATCATCATTCTTGACGGATCTGCAAAATTGAGAAGCTGCCACGGCAGTTTTATTTCAATAAAATCATCTCCGCACATAAAATCCGCCAATGAATCAAAATCAGCACTTGCAGGGTTTGCATTGCCGTATTTGAGTTTCCCGGTTTCGTAAACCTCCGCTGCTGCCAGATTGTCCTTGTATATCAGCGCTGTTGCAGTCTGAAGTATCATGTTTACAGGGACAAACTCCGGTGAATCCTTATCTGGAATGTTACCTTTAATATATGTATCATAATCTTTAACATTCACAGAATAGGTTGAACGAAGCGCCTCGTATCTTTCCTGAACAAGAACTCTGCTGTGTTTTTCTCCGTCTATGATTATCAGAAAATCGGCAGGTCTGTCCATCAGAAGATTTTCACTGCGGCAGTACAGGCTGCCGCTTCTGGCTGTAATATCTATCGGAATATACAGTTTCTGTTTCTTCAGACTGATGCCGTCTTTCCTTACAAGGAAATAAATGAATTTCTCATCATATCTGACAGTCAATGTCATATCATCTGTTTTGAGTACAGGTTTTTCACCTTTCCATTCAGAATCATCACCATCCACATAGCATATGGATTTCTCCGTACCCGGATCAAATGACAGCAGCCCGAAATACTGTTCATTCGTCTGGTAGTCCGACCAATAAGGCGTCCTCCTCAGATCAACCGCATACATTGTATTCCATGTACGTTTGAACCACTCATCCTGCCATGAGAACACGCAGCCGCCGGCACAGCCTGTATCCATAATATCGTTGTAACATTCGACAAGGGCTTCCCCCTGCTCTTTTTCAGACATATTGCCCTGATTTCTGCCGGTGTTGTAATCCCGCTGAGCCATACCGCGTCCGGTGGAAACACCGAATTCCGAGATTACCACAGGCATGCTGTGATGTGCAGTAAGCATTGAGAGATATGCTTTATATGTATTAAGGGTTCCGTCATCGCTTTTAAATTTATTTCTGTTTTTAATTCCCAGTTCCGACCAGTCATCAACATATAACAGATAGTCCGGATAATACGGATATACATGATACGATACAAACTGTCCCGCGAGAAATTCTTCTGTTGTTTTTATATGCTCTACATCCACATATGCACATTTCATGAAAAAGTTTTTTACATTCTCCGGATATTCAAAGGGATCTGTTGTCGGCCAGTTTGAAAACGCAATGGGTTTCTGGGTTTTGTATTTACTGCTTTCATATTCTATGACTTTGTCGCCCGTACCGCACAGCATCGCCTCGAATGCGGTTGCGTCATCATCTGTATACATATATCTGCCCTTATACTGTGTATATTTTTTATTGCCGGCATATGTATCATCGGTATATGCAACCGTAACGTCTTCCCATTCCACACCAAGTATATATCCTATCACCCACTGCGATATGTCTTTGCGGTAATTGCCATGCCCCGCACTTGCCATACTGCTAAGCGAAAGTTTTTTCTGTCCATGCACAACGTCTATCATGGTCTTGCAATCATCCAGGAATTTGTCGTAAAAGTCATTGTCGAAAGCATCCCTGTGAGAGTTCTGAATATAGTCGTTTACCCATACTCCATGTATCACATAAAGAGGATCTTTATTGTCCTTGTTGTATTCATAGAGGGCTTCATAAAAAATATCCTGCTGTACTGTATATATTCGTATGGTGTTTGCTCCCATTTCCTTGATATATCCAAACCATCTGATGTATGTATCTTTGTCAATGGCAAAATCTGTAGACCACTGTCCCGGTTCGCCGGAGCCCATATTAACGCCTTTTATTTCAAAGGGCTCATAACCCTCGCCTTTATTTATATATATCTTTTTGTCCTCGGCTTTTACAAATGTAGTTACTTCCCCGCCCGGATTAAAGTCGATAAACCATCCGAGCCTGTAATGCACATTATTGATAATCATCACCAGAACAACCACTGCCGATAATACCGCCAGAAATTTTTTCATAATGTCTCCTGTTTTGCTTAATTGGCAACTTCATTGAATTTTTTAATCTTTGATGGGGCTGAATACTGCCTGAGGGATTCAATATTATCGTCCATCCACTCGCCTCGTTCTTTTATAAATTTCTTCATTTGCTCTATACTCTGCCCGTATGTTCTCGGATTACGGCTCTGAGGCCTCAGCATATCGTGTTTTTTGTTAAAGCTGTATCCCCATTTCTCATAATTGCGTTCAATTGCAGGGCCGAGATAGCTGACGGTATCATCAATATACCGGTTGAGATACTCCTCACTCAGAACGGTTTTTCTGAGCTGTCTGTATCTTTTAATGCACAGTTCTGTGAAATCCTCGTCTTTCATCAGCATGAAATACCACAGGCAGTTTTGCATCTCGAAATGCTGTGAATCCATCTGGCTCTGCTGATAATTGTCACATGCCGAATTGAAATCCCATATACACATACGAAATCTGCCGTCTGCGTCTTTGTATATGTATGTAGACAGCCATCCTGCATCATAATTACAGGTAAATTCGTTGATTATGAAGTAGTCTGCAAATGATTCGGCATCTATCAGTCTGCTGATTCCGTATTTTTTATCATTGTAATCGTAAGAATATAAGGTTTTTTCAAATGCCGAAAAATCTTTTTTTATTTTTTCATAAAGTCCCGGCGTCAGTCTTTTTTCGCCCGGATAAACAATTTCAAGTTTATGACGTGTCCTCAGCGTATATGTGGTAAAGCTTTTGAGCTGATTGTATTCATTACCGTCAAGGCGATCCAGCAGCAATACATAGCCGGAAAGAAAATTTTCCTCCGGATCTGCTGAAATATTAATACGACCGGCATCGTCTCCCGCAGTAACAGCCTCCGTCATTACATAAACGCCCATATATTCTCCGTCAATAACAAGCTCGCAGAATCTCACATTTGGCGCATAGTCCATGATTTCGCCTGCAATATTGTACCACATATAATTTCTGATAAGTGTTTTGTCAAGAAAAGGTCCGTGAAGCACCCAGTCCTCATGCGCAACCATACCCATAATACTCTGAGAGTTTTTGGTTCCGTCAGGTTTGATCAGTTTTATCCGATAGCCCGCTTTGTCGAATCTTCTGGAGGAATTTCCCCTGACATGAATTGTAATATCACTCGATACGGCAGGGCTGTCGGTAATATGATTATTTTTGCTGTCGCTGTCATACACAGACATCTTCGCGGTTATTCTGTCACTGCCGTCAGCAGCTTTTGTATAGCCTACAGTTTTGTCATTTTTTATAACAGCTCTTCCGGGAATTGTCTGATTCCCTGTACTGATGCTCACCAGCGGCAGATGAGTGCACAGTTCTTTTTCTGTATGTCTGCAGGAGGGTTTTGTCAGGGCCTCAAGATGCTGATGATATCTGTAGTTTCCCTCCGTCTCGGTTAAAGCCACCGCCACAATACACGCCACGATCATAATAAGGCATGCTGTGATGCCTATAATTTTCTTTTTCATAGCCTATGTAAAACGCACCCTCCTTTCTAGTAAACATCTATGTTAATTAGATATCTCGTCATTTTGCATTACTATATTTACATATTGCACTTCTCCGACAGTGTATATGCTTCCTGTTATATCGGGGTGGCTTTTTTCTGCTGTTTTGAGCATCCTGCTTGTTATTTCAAATATAAGCTCCGCTGTTTCTTCCGTAGTGTTTTCAACCCGAAGAACAGCCTTGCCTCCAAACATCTTATATATAAGTGATTTAACTACCATCTGACGATTTCTTGATGCCCGCACAATAAGCAGCATGCGGCTGTCATTTTTGATACATCCCAGAATAAGTATTATAACAAATACAATACCGCTGCCTATGCCTGCTGCAGTGTAATCTCCCACACCGCAGCATATGCCGGCAATAATGGCCCAGAATATATATACTGTATCTCTTGAGTCCTTAATTGCTGTACGAAAACGCACTATAGACAAAGCTCCGACCATACCAAGAGAAAGGGCTATATTATTGCCTATTACAGTCATAACCGTTCCGGTCAGCGCTGTAAGTATCACCAGAGATGCATTGAATTTCTTACTGTATATTGTTCCCCTGTGGGATATATAGTAGGAAATGAAGATAAAGAAACCCAGCAGCGCCGCCACTGCAATGTTTGTTGTTATCTGCTCCCATGTCAGGTCGCCCGGCTGTGTAACTATGCTTAAAATTTTTTCTTTCATCTGATTTACTCTCCTTTACAATCTCGTCTTATACCCTGTCTGTCTTGCAAGCACGTATTTGCTTGCAGATATCTCGCTACGGTTGATGCTGTTTATCATTCTTCTTATATATTCCAGCAGAAATCCGTTGTATTTAACCTCTAAAATCACATTGTATCTGTCCATTACGGGATTCATATCAAGCCTGTCCGAAAAAAGGTCAAAGCAGCTTTCGGTTGCCTCAATATTACTGTCAAACGTAATCCTCGTTTTGTTTTCTTTTGCCACAAAGGCATATCGGTTGTACTGCACTATCGTTTTGGGTCTGTAGCATTTATAGTTCATAAGGCCGTAGCACTCTGCCGCAAAGACATCCCCGTATCCAAGCAGCGGTGAATAGTCCCCGCCCGAAAGCCTGACAGCATCTGCTTTTGATACGCGAAGGGACCTTTTTAACTGGGAATCTCCCTGCTTCTGTTTCATCTCAAGCATTGCGAAATCCGATTCCGTATCATAGATGCGCAGTCTTATTTTACGCCTTGTTTCAATCCCTGCAAGCTTGTCGTCAAAGTCCTCGTCAAAAACAGTATCAAAATACAGGGTTCTTATCATATATCCGTCCGCTGCACTGTGCGCATCAGGTTTGAGAACCTGACTCAGCATATGCCTCTTTTTGATGTATTCATCAAGGCTTATTAAAAATTTCTTTTCTTTCCTGTATACTTCGTTCACCGTTTTCTCCCAAATAAAAAAGACCGCAAGTTAACCCCTGCAGTCAGTCAATCATATGGTGTTCCTCCCCATTTAGACACTTAACTTTGCGTCCCTGCCTTTCGACAGGTTTGCCTAATATAATACAATATACCACTTTTTTCTGCAAAATTCAATACAAAATCCATAACTTGTCCTTTACTATAATTTATGTTTGTTATAAAATATCTGTTGTGAGTTCGAAACCATCCTCACTATAAACAAAACTAAGGAGAAAACTATGAAAAACAAAACAACCTATCTTACTTACGCTGCCCTTATAGCAGCGCTTTATGTCATTCTGTCGCTTGTGTCGAATATGTTCGGTCTTGCAAGCGGCGCTGTGCAGGTCAGAATATCCGAGGCACTGACTGTAATGCCGGTATTTACCCCTGCGGCAGTTCCCGGTCTTTTTGTCGGCTGCATTGTTTCCAATATCCTTACAGGCTGCGCTCCGTGGGATATAGTTCTCGGAAGCCTTGCAACACTGATTGGGGCTGTATTCACGCGTATGCTGAGAAAGCACGACATCCTGTGTCTGCTGCCTCCGATTGCGGCAAACACATTAATCCTGCCGTGGGTACTCTCACTTGTATATCATTTTGAGGGTTCCATCTGGTATTTTGCAGCTACTATTTTTGCAGGAGAAGTGATTTCCTGCGGAATACTGGGATATCTGCTTAAAAAGATGCTTAATAAATATGATGGTACTATAAAATGGCAGTAAACACACTGCCATTTTTTAAATCCGTATAATCAGAACATACTCAGCTGATCTGTTTCAGGCATACCCTCAAGCACGCCCATAGCTTTGAGGCTCTCTATATTCGAGTTTGAAATTCTGGTTCTGCTCTTAAGCTCCTCTATGGTTTCAAACGGCCTTATCCTGCACTCGTCCGCAAGAGCTTTTGCCGCAGTTTCACCTATTCCCGAAACCGCCATAAACGGCAGCAGCACTCTGCCCTCGTGCTCATAGAACTTAGTGCCGTCTGATACGCCGAAGTTTATAGGCTCAAACTCATAACCTCTGCTGTACATCTCATAGGCAACCTCAAGAACAGTCATTTCATCCTCTTCTTTTTTGGTCGCATTCTTGCCCTTGGCAAGTATCTCATCTATTCTTGCAAGTATCGCCCCTGAGCCTTTGAGTACAACCTCTGAATTGAAATCCGCAACCTTGGTGGTAAAGTACGCCGCATAAAACGGCACCGGATAGTAAACTTTGAACCACGCAATTCTGTATGACATCATAACATAGGCAACGGCATGTGCTCTCGGGAACATGTACTTGATGCGCTGGCAGGACTCTATGTACCAGTCCGGCACATTATTGTCTTTCATAAGCTGTACACGCTCCTCTGTAACGCCCTTACCCTTTCTTACCTTTTCCATTATGTTAAACGCCTCTTTGTTAGGAAGCCCTTTTAATATGAGGTAGTTCATAATGTCGTCTCGGGTCGAGATAGCATCTTTGATGGTCGTATCTCCGTTTTTAATGAATTCCTGCGCATTGTTTATCCATACGTCAGTACCATGGGAGAAGCCTGAAATTCGCACTAAATCACCAAATCTTGACGGCTGTGTGTCATCAAGCATCTGCCTTGTGAATTTAGTTCCGAATTCAGGTATTCCGAAGCTGCCATGAACAAACCTGTAATCAGGGTCCTTGATATCAAGGGCATCACAGTTTAAGAATATGCTGTTTACCTTCTCGTCTTTAAGCTGCACCTTAAGCGGATCCACACCTGTCATATCCTGCAGATGTCTTATCATTGACGGCACATCGTGGCCGAGTATATCAAGCTTCAGCAGGTTTTCATCGATTTTGTGATAGTCAAAATGCGTCGTGA
>URGK01000060.1 GCA_900547295.1 uncultured Eubacteriales bacterium | reverse complement strand
CGCTGGTCTCGTCCACCACCTTGGCCACGGCCAGCTGCACGCTGGATCCTGGGCAGTTGTGTCCGGTTTCACGGCTGACCTGCCCGCACATCGGCACAATCAGCTCGGCATCGGTGGCACGCGGATTCACCGCCACATAGCCGATGCGCTCTCCCGGCAACGACAGCGACTTGGAGTACGAGTAGCACGAGAGCGTATTGTCGTAGAACTTGCTCGGATACGGCTGCACACCCCCGTCGAATACGATTTCGCGGTATGGTTCGTCGGAGATCAAGAAGATGTCATGGCCGTATTCAGCCTGCTTGGCGCGCAGGATTTCTGCCAGTCGCGTCAGCGTTTCGGCGGAGTAGACGGCTCCAGAAGGATTGTTCGGCGTGTTGATGAGCACCGCGGCGGTACCCGGGTTCAACACCTGTTCAAACGCTTCGAAGTTGATTTGGAAGCTTTCGGTATCGGCTGGCACCACGGTCAGGTGCGCGCCGGTTCCGTTGACGTATGGCTGGTACTCAGGGAAGTAGGGGGCAAACGTAATGACTTCGTCTCCCGGCTTGGTCACCACGCGCAGTGCGTGGGCCAGCGCGCCGGCTGCTCCCGTAGTCGGGAAGATGTAGTCGGCCGTGTAGTCCATGTCGAAACGACGGTTGAGGCTTTCTGCAATGGCCGCACGCACCGAGGCAATGCCCAGCGACGGCGAGTATCCGTGCAATGCGACCGGTTCCGACTCCTGGTACAGGGCGATCATCTCGTCGGTGAAGCTTTGCGGACAGGGCACGCTCGGATTACCCAGCGAATAGTCGAACACGTTCTCATAGCCGATTTCGGCGCCGCGCGCGGTCGCATATTCACTCAGCTCGCGGATTACGGATTTTCCGCCGAGCATGGCTTTGTAAGCTTCGTTGATCATGGACAACCTCCCCGTCGTTCGTTCATTTCGCGCTTTCGCACGTTCGCGCTGCCACGCATGTTCGCATGTTCGCACATTTGCGTTTTTCGCAGGGCAATCCGCGGAAAAACGCCGCTATATTGTTTTTACCACCGGATTGTCCCAGCCGGCTTTCGATGGTCACTTGGCAGACGGCGGCTGCTGTTGCGAAATTGCTATGCCAGGTACGAATCCTTCGCTGAAGATCCTGCGCCAATATTCGAGCATGTCTGCTTTCGACATCGACATGAACATGCCCGCCGCAAGCACGGCGACGTCCTCGTTGAATACGGTGTCGATCGGCAGTTTCTCATGCAGTTTCGGCCAGCGCTGCAGTACGGAAAGCATTCCGCCGACTGTGAAGTCAAGCATGAGATCGGTTTTCAGATCGAGGTTGTCGGCGTTCAGTCCAAGTACGGAAATCATGGTGAGTCGCCCGAATTCCTTGAGTGACGAGACGAGTTCCGGTGAGCTGTGCGGGCCGGCCAGCAATGCCAGTCGGTCGAGGCGCTGGCGCTGTTCGGGGTCACGCAGCAGCGCGGTGACATGCTTGCGCCATTCGGTGTCGGGATCAAAATCCCGCCCTGGCATACCCGGCATTGGCGTGTTTTCGACGGCGTGCAGAATGGCGGAATCGGCCAATTCTGGCAGCCCGGAGAAATGGTAGTAGAAGGAATTGCGATTCACGTCTGCCGTGCGAACGATGTCGGTGACAGTGATTTTGTTGTACTCACGTTCCGAAAGTAGCTCCCAGAATGCGTTTTCGAGACGTTCTTTCGCTGGCAGGATTTCTGAATCTCTGCGTGGTCGTGGCATCAGTACCCCCTGATAATTAGTCACACTGCCTTATAACCACATTTATTGTACAAGTTGTCTAGACCGAATTTCGACAAATGTCGTATACGAGTTCACGCTTACAACACAAGTACGCTACGTGCACAGTGCTCGCCCACGTTCGCACAGTGCTCACGCCTCATTCGCGCTTCACTTTCGCTGAACTTTCGGATTGCGCGCGAGCGCCGCCTGCAACAGAATCACCAGCGCCTGATTGATGTTGTGCCGATCCGCACTGCTCAAGCCAACATATGTGCCGAGCATTTCGGGAATCACTTTCGGACCGGCCGCCACGATCGCAGAAATGCTGCCCGCCCCGGAAGCCTCGAGCACGGAGAACAGCGCGTCGACCGCATGCTCACGCTGTTCTTTGGAAAGTCCCGTAAGCCAGCCGTTCAGCGACTTGTTGAACACCACCGAACTGTCGGCCACATCTTCGGCCTTGGCGAATTCACCCCCGTGCATCTGCCACGAGAAGGCGAAATGCTGCATGATGCCATCCACGTCGGATTTCACCACCACACAACGTTCAGGGGTTTCAAACACCATGCCCACCACCGAGGAGTCCGGTACGATTTTCACAATGCGGTCGCTCACGCTCGCATATTCGAAGCTTTTCACCACTTCCTCAGGGAAGCCCGGCCCGTCGAGCGAGTAGATGCGTTCAACGCGGTCCTTGATCTCGTCTTCGGCGTTCATGGCCGCATATACGGCCAGATTACCGCCTTTGGAGTGACCGGTCAGCAGTATCGGCCCATCCCACAGCGAGGCGACTTTTTTCAAGTATTCAGCTGCGGAAACCTGTGCTGGAACCGGGTATTGGAAGGCCATGTTGAAGTCTTCCTTCCATCCGACCAGCGAATCATCGGTGCCTCGAAACGCCACAACCAACGTTCCAGATGGCAGCCGGAAAGTCACTGCCGCGAACTGCGTTTGCGCACCACCGTCGAACTGCTCGCAGTACGCGCTCATTTCAACGTCGGAAAACCGCGGATTCGCCGCCACAGCATGGTAGAAGTCGTGCGTCACCTGCGGATCAACCAATCCCACGTTCTCCACGTCATGGTCGGCTACGGGCTTGTCGTGGTTCAGCTCGTCATCGGCACGCGCAATCGTCACGCCGCCAAACGGGGGCTTGCGCAGCATACGCAACGATGCGATCGGACGCCGAATATCGAATTGCTTCGCACGCGCCTGCAACGTACCGTATTTCGCTACCAAATCGTCCAATAGCAGCACGCATTCCGGCACTTCGTCGTATGAAAGCTGTGCCAACACCAATGCGTCGGCCTCGCGGAACGGCAATGCCTCGAAACTGCGCGTTTCCGTGCGCGCATAGTCAATAATGTTGCCCATCACGCATCCCCCTCCTTGTCGTTGCGCAGTTCACCGACAGCGACTTTCGCCGCACTGGCTGGAATCGCCTTGAGCACATCTTTGATGAGTTCGCGCGTTTCCACATCGGTGCCTCTGGCGGCTGCCACGATTTTCGGCAGCGAATTCGTCCAATTCGCCACCAGATCAGCGATATTACCGTACCCCGCTGCTGCGAAGATGTCGTATATCTGGTTAATGGCCCGTTCGCGCTGTCCCTGGCTTACGCGGTCGAACCATCCGTCGATGGTTTTGCTAATGAGTTGCGCACCGCCTGTCAGCTCGCTTGCCCGCTCGAATTCGCCGGACTGCGTCACCTGCCAGCTTGATCCCATATGCTGCAGAATACTTATGGCGTCGGCTTTGACGAAGGTTGGTTTGATTTGCGATTGTAACAGCATGCCGATGATGGAGGATTCCGGCACGGTTTTGTCGATTCGTGCCGCGATTGCCTGATATGCGCGGCTATGCACCATGACTTGAGGCATTCCAGGCCCGTCATGCGAGAAGATGCGGGAGATTCTGCAGTTGCGTCCCGGCACGCTTCCGCCGAGTGCCGGCAGCAGTCCGAGCCGTTGCGCGCGCTCGTTGGTCGCTTCAAGATCGCTTTGCGTGATTTGCATGGCCGCAATCTGCACCGCATACGTCTTTATAACGTAGCCGCCGTAGGTAAACAGTGTCCCCACCTCTCCTATTACAAATATATCGTCTGTATCAATGCAGAGCTCCTCCGAAGTTTCTCTAAGGGCGCATTCAATATCTGTTTCTCCCGGTTCCCTCTCGCCTCCCGGAAAGCAAATCTCTCCCGGCTGGCGCTTAATCTTCGGCGAGCGCACCTCATAGAGTATATGAAGCTCTCCATCTATATCAATCATCGGTATTACCACCGAAAAGCATTTGTGTCTGCCGATTATTCCCGACTTGTGTTCATTTACTATTCTGCTGATATCAGTTGTTTTCATCAGAAATCTGCTCCTTTGCCTTAAATGCCTTTCGCTGCAGGTGTATGTTCAGATACGATGCTCCGAGTATAAAAGCTATGCCTGTAACGGTATTCCACAGGATTGCGTCGTGAAGCACGATTACTGCAATAACAGGCGCTATTGCAGGCTTTATAAAGAATGCTATGGAGCCTGTAACCGCATCTGACAGCTTGATTGCCGTAAAGTATGAAATATATCCAAGTCCTGTAACAAAAACGCTTATGTACATAACCTCAACCCAGTTCTCTGCAATTCCTGCCGTAACGGGCCTGCCCATAAACAGAATTACTATCAGCAGCACCAGTGAGCCCAGTATAAATGAAAAGCTTGTCTGCGCAAAGGTTCCCACCTTGGCAGTGCTGATTTTGCCTATGCAGGTATAAAGTCCGAAGAATATCGCCGCAAGCAGCATATATATTATTCCTATTACACTGTTTCCCTCCTGCAGATCCCACGGTCTTATCATAAACACTATACCTATAAGTCCTAAAGCAAGCACCACCAGCTTGCCTCTGTTCATTTTCTCACCCAGTATGAAATGTGCGAAAACCATAGTAAACAGAGGATTTATACATATGAGCACTGAGGCTGTTGAGGCATTGCACTCCATAACGCCAAGCTGGAAAAACAGCATGGAAAGAGGTATCCCTGTGATACCTACTATTGTTAGAAACCCTATGTCCTTCAGTTCTATTCTGACTTTGTTTTTTTTCATTTCTGCGATGGCAAAAGGCAGAATTATAAGGCCGCCTATAAAAAATCTCAGGAAAGTGAGCTGAAACGAATCCATCCCTGTTCCTGCAACTTTAAGCGAGACTTCCATTGTCGCAAACAGAAATCCCGTAAGAAAAACACAACCGTATACTTTTTTCATAACTGCTCCTGATTGAAAATTGAAAAAATTACAGACGATGTTTCCATCGCCTGTCTGAATGCTGTTAATTTAAGATATCGCAGCCGCTGAAGTCAACTCCTGTCATTTCTTCTTTGTCTGCGCTGATGCTTACTACAAAGTTCACATCGTAAAGCTCTGAGATTTTTTTGAGCCTGTCTATATATTCAGGGAGATCTCCTATTGAGAAATCCGCATGCTTCATAATACCGTCTATGAAGATTGTCTCAAGGTCGTGGTCTCCGCTTATTATTCCGTATATGAAACCTATGTATTCATCGCTGTTGGTAATGTGAGGATAATCCTCCATAGATACTACCCTCATTTCGTGTTTAAGATCATACATAAGTCTCTGATTTTTAGTTATAAAAACAATGTTTCCGTTAGCTTTATCAACTGAATCATTGGCAAGGTCTATCATATGCTTTGTCTTGCCGCTGCCTTTGTGGCCTATCATTAACTGCACCATTGTACTGTTCCTCCTGTCTGTCATTTTTATATTATTATACACCAGTCAGCCATATCTATCAATAATATTATTTGCAAATTTGTCTTATTCTATCCTGTCTGTTTTCTTTTCAGGCCACAGGCTGATGCCTAAAACCCCCACTATAATCAGAGCCGCGCATATTATGTGATACGCCTTAAGCGGCTCGCCTAAAACGACAACCCCCGCAATTATGGATATTGCTGTTGAAACGTTTCCGAATATTGTTCCCTTGACAGCCTCAAGGTATCTGAGGACATACGCCATAAGCTGCGATGAAAGCAGTATGCAGGCTGTACCCAGATAAAATACGGCAAATTCAAATTTAACATTTGTGATGAGATCAAAATACTGATTTAATGTTCCCTGTGATATGCCTCTTACTATATATGCCGCATTGAATACGACAAAGCCCATAAGAGATATCATAGCCGTTATCTCAATCGGTCTGTACTGCTCTCTTACATATCTCATAAACACATTGCTTAGTGCCATACATATACTTGAAACCGACAGTATCAGCATAGCCCAGATGTTCATACGTATATCAGTTGCCCCTATAACTATCATGGCTATTACGGCAGCCACCGATATACAAACGAATACAGTCTGCATTATACCCGACTTCTCACCCAGGAATATGCTAGCTATTATTTTAACTATTATAGGTACTATTGCAAACAGTATGGCGCTCTCTATTGAAGTTGCAAATCTCAGCCCAAAGGTCTGTATAGCCATAAACAGTATGTAAAAAAGCGCCGTGATAAAAAGGTTTCGCTTTGGCTTGCCCTTTATCTCTATCCTGTGGCCTCTGAGTCTGTCATAAAGTATGAACACCAGTACCGCAATAAGCGCCCAGTTGTATCTGTGGGTAAGTATGGTCAGCGTATCCGCAAAAGGAGTGCAGGTTTTTATTCCGAGAAATGAAAACCCTACGGCAACCGAAAAGCACACCGCCGCTATATATGCATTTCTTCTGTTTCTATCTGCTCCCAAGAAAATTCCTCCTTTGCTGTGCATACCGCACATTTAAAATTTTCTCCAAAATCTATCTCTCTGAAAACCGCATCACCGTATTCATCTGAAAGCCTGATTCCGTCTGACAGGCTAAAGCTGTCAAGTCCGTATGAGATACCCTCTCCCATATACTTAACATATGCCTCTTTTCTGACCCACAGTCTGAAAAATCCGTCTGCCCCGTTTGATTTTACAAAGCCGGTTTCTTCCGGTGTGAAAAATCTCTCTGCTATTTTGAGATGATTTCTGTCTGTGATACGCTCAATATCTATGCCTGTTTCATTTCTGCCAAGCGCGCACAGCCATATATCCCCGCTGTGAGATATGGATATTCTGATGTCTGTGTTTTTGAAATACGGCCTGCCTCTGTCGTTATGGCAGAGAGTATCCGAAGCTCCGCAGTAAAGCTTAAGCGCTGCAGCCGCAAGGGTTTTGCTGTCTGATTTCTGTTTTGTCCAATAAATTTTCATATATACACCAAAAAACGCCATTTGAATTATGGCGTTTCGTATTATACTATCTATTTGTTTTCAAGCTTGTCTAAAACATATTTGTATCCGTCCGCCCCGTATAGAAGACATTTGTTAATTCTGCTGATTGTTGCCGTAGAAGCCTTGGTAACTTCCTCAATCTCAGAATAGGTTTTCTTTTTTGAAAGCAGTTTTGCCACCTGTAATCTCTGCGCAATAGCGTGGATTTCGTTGATAGTACAGATATCCTCGAAAAATCTGTAGCAGTCCTCTTCAGTCTCTAAAAGCAGGATAGCCGCAAACAGCTCATCGATATCCTCTCTCTTGAATTTTGATTGATATGCCATAGCAAACTCCTTTCACAAATCACTTTCACACTTTACAGTATGATTATATCACCGCAGATTATACAAGTCAATGATTATCAGTTCTGCTTCAGAAGCTCCAGAGCCTTGTTAAGCTGATAATCAGTGTCATCATTCTTCTTGAGCTTAACCGCATAGTCAGGCTTAACGCCTTTTTTGTGAATTTCGTTGCCGTCAGGCGACAGGTACTGCATAACTGTAAGCTTCAGAGCGGAGCCGTCCTTAAACTGCGAGGTGTTCTGTATTATTCCCTTGCCAAATGTTTTGGTTCCTACGATTTTGCCTCCCTTGTTGTCCTTAACAGCAGCTGTCAGTATCTCTGAGGTGCTTGCAGTTGCGCCATCCACCAGAAGTACATAAGGTATATCTGTCTTGTCCTTGTCTGAATAGCTGTAGGTTTTGTTGCCCTTGTTATCCACATAGCATACAAGAGTGCATTTGCCGAGAAGCTCGTCAGCCACCGCAAGCCCCTCCTCCACAAGACCGCCTCCGTTGTTTCGTATGTCTATGACCATACCTCTGACATGAGAGGTTTCCATTTCGTTAAGAGCTTTTTTGAAATCTGCAGAGGTTGTTTCTATAAATGAGGATATTCTGATATATCCTATGTTGTCCTTGCGTATTTCGCTTTTTACGCTCTCAATCTGTATTGTATCTCTGACTATTGTAACCGTTTTTTCTTTATTATCTCTTTTGTACTTAAGCTTGAGACTGGTGCCTTCCCTGCCTCTTATGACGGCTACTATATCATTCATATCATCATAGGTTTTGCCGTCTACCGCTTCTATGATATCGCCTGCTCTGATGCCTGCCTTGTATGCCGGAGTATCATCAATTACGCTTACAATGAGGAAATCTCCCCTGTCATCCTCTGTAAATGTGACGCCTATGCCTCCGAACTCTCCGCTTATATCGGAATTCCATTCCTTATATTTGTCTTTTGACATATATGCTGAATACGGATCGTCAAGAGCCTTGACAAGCCCGGAATACATTCCCTCCATCAGTTTCTCATCGTCCACATCAGTATAGTAGTTATCATCTATATAGCTGTATATTTCCTCAAGCTTGCTGTATTTCTGGCAAATCCTGAGCATCTCCTCATAGCCTGCCGCATTCACCCTGATGAATCCGCCTGCGCAGCTTGTTATTATCCACATGGCAGACATGCCTGTGATTATTCCTGCGATAAGGATTATTGCAGTATACTGTCTTTTTTTCAAAACAATCTCCTCTATTCCACACTGTTTATGATTATCTGAACTTCACGGGTGTTTCTCCATACCTGCTCATCCAGACATCCTGTAACAGTCACTGTATTATTCTCTCTGATTATATCTTTGTTTTCCTGCGCCTTGTTAAACAGTATGCATCTGACATAGTTGCCATATGCATCAAAACCGTTGAATTTAACGTGTTTTTTGTCATTCCCCATATAAAAAACATCTCTTGCAACGATATTTCTTACTGCAAATACCGGTTTTCTGTTTTTGTGACCGAACGGCCCTATGAGCTGAACGTCATTAAACAGCTCAAGGGTTATCTGATCAACAGTAAGCTCCATATCAATATTTATACCTTCATCAAATATGGTGCTGTCCTGCTCAAGCATATGCGCCACAGTATCATCAAGACTGCAGGACAGTTCTCTGAAATTGTCGTCTGCCATAGTAAATCCGCAGGCCGCAGCGTGACCTCCGAATTTGTCCAGATATTCCTCATGATTTTTCATTATATCATAAAGATTAAGCCTGCTTACGCTTCTGCCCGTGCCTTTTAGTCCATCTGCCGTAGGCGTTACAATGGCAACAGGTCTTTTGTATCTGTCCTTGAGCTTGCCTGCAACTATACCTGTGATACCCTCGTGGGCGTCAAGGCATTTTATCATTATGAAGTTTCTGTTTTTTAAGTGCTTCTCAACTATATCAACGCATTTATCGTATGCCTCGTCCTGTGCCTTGCGTCTTTCTCTGTTGCATCTGATAAGCTCCTTAGCGCCGTTATGTATCAGCCTGTCATTGTCCGAAAGCAGTATCTCAACACACAGGGATGCATCTCGCATCCTGCCTGCTGCATTGAGATGAGGCACCAGTACATATGCGATATTGTCTGCGTTAAGGGTTGCAGGTCTTAATGCCATCATTTCAAGGAGCTTCAGAAGTCCCTTGCGTTTAGTGCTCCGAAGAGCCTTGAGTCCGTATTTGACAAGGGTTCTGTTTTCGTCAACAAGCGGCACTATATCACCTATGGTGCCTATTGCCACAAGGTCAAGCACATCTCTGATAAAGCTCTTGTCAAGCTCCAGCTTTCTCTGCAGCGCGCACACCAGCTTGAAAGCAACACCGCATCCTGCAAGCTCCTTGAACGGATAGCCGCAAAGCTCCTGCTTGGGATTGACTATGAGACAGTCCGCCGCTCTTTCATCTATATTATGATGGTCGGTAACTATAACCTCTATACCCTGTTCTTTGGCATATTCGATCTCGTTATAGGATACACTGCCGCAGTCTACGGTTATAATCAGGTCTGCGCCCTTTGCCTTGATGTTGTGTATGGCCTCCGTATTAAGTCCGTAGCCCTCTATAAATCTTGACGGGATGTAATAAAACACATTGTCTGTCAGCTTGCGAAGCGACTGCATCAGAATCGCAACGGAAGTTATGCCGTCGGCATCATAATCACCGTATATGCAGATTTTTTTGTCTGAGCTGATGCTCTCAAGAATTATATCTGCCGCCCTTTCCATATTAAGCATCAAAAAAGGGTCATAAGTCCTTCGCGGTGAAGGACTTATAAATTCCATTATATCCTGTTTTTCTGTTACTCCTCTTTTTCTGAGTAATTCAATTACAATAGGATTTAACTTGTTCATCTTATAAATAATTCCTTGGATTTACATACTGACCGTTGACTCTTACTTCAAAATGAACGTGAGGACCTGTAGAGTTTCCTGTGTTTCCGGATCTGGCAATAACCTGTCCCTGTGACACTTTCTGACCTGCGCTTACAAGCAGTCTGCTGTTATGTGCATAAAGTGTATATATTCCTCCGCCATTATCTATAAGAACCATATTTCCGTAGCTGCTGTTGTAATAGGCCTGTCTTACAACGCCCGATGATGCCGCTTTAACGCTTGTACCGGTTCCTACGGCTATATCTATTCCGGTATGAAGCTCATATCCGTGGTAAGGGCAGTATCTGTAGCCGTATTCACAGGAGATAGTTCCTGAAACCGGCCATATCATAGATCCGGAATACGGACTGCTGCTTTCGCCGTAACCTTTAATCTGTGATGTAAGTGCATCTGCCGCTGCCTGGAGATCTGCAATTTCCTCTGAAAGCTCTGCATTATCTGCGGCAACCGCCTGTCGTTTTTTGTTCAGAGCCGACTTGTCTGCGTTAAGCGACTCCTGCTTTGCCTTTACCTCTCCCTGCTGGGATTTAAGCGAGCTGTTAAGGTTATCAAGCTCTTTTTTCTGTTTTTCGACCTGATCGTGCTGCACCTGAAGCTGCTCTAAAACCTCTTTGTCGCCCTTGTGTATACGCTTGATAAGGTCAAGGTTAACCAGAAGCTCCGAAAGGCTGCCCGAATTTAAAAGCACCTCCACAAAGCTGGTATTATCATTCATATACATATTTCTCAGACGGTCGTTTAAATCGTTGTTCTGTTTTTCAATTCTGTTCTGAAGCTTGCTCAGCTTGTTCTGAGCCGCCGTTATCTTGAACTCAGTGTTGTTTATTTCACTTTGCAGCTTGTCGATTTCACTCTGCACACTGTCTATCTTATCTGTAAGCTGACTGATTTCGGATTTAAGCTCCTTTTCCTTTTGTCTGCCCTGTGAAAGCTCAGATTTTTTATCACTTATCTGTGAATTTATATTGCTGAGATTATCCGCATAAACAAATGAGCCTCCTGTAACTGACATTACCACAGCTATTGTTAAAATCCATACAAGAAATTTTTTTCTCATCCAAATGCCTCCTAAACATCAAGAAATCTTCTCATTGAAATGATACTTCCGCAGGCTCCTATGCTGACACCAAGCGCCACAAATATGACGATTATGTTTTTGACAAGGAAACCCTCCGGAACCATAGGTGTTGATAGCATAATCATCATATCATCACCTATGCCCGCAATGATTCTGGCATAAATAAGTGCTATTATAAGCACCGATATTATCGCTGAGAACAGTCCTATGATGATGCCCTCAACAAGAAACGGTCCTCTTACAAACCAGTTGGTTGCGCCTATGTATTTCATAATGCTGATTTCATCGCCTCTTGCAAATACAGTCAGTTTGACGGTGTTTGCAACAACCACCACCGATACTATAACAAGGAATGCCATAATTATCAGCGCAGCAAGCTGTATGAAGTCTGTAACTTTCATAATCTTGTCTACAGTCTGCTTGTAATAGTTGACTTTCTCTATGCCGTTAAAGGTCTTGGCCTTGTCTGCAACCGCCTGCGCTTTTTCGAGACTTGATATCTTGATTACCACCGAGTCGGGCAACGGATTTTTGGCAAGGTTGTCAAGAAGATATCCCTGATCACCCCACCTGTCCTTTAATATCGCCAGCGCTTCTTTTTTGGTACGGTAGGTAGCGCTCTCCACGCCGTCAAAGCCTGTCATACCGTCAATGATTGCCTGCGCATCCTCTTTACTCGCATCCTCCTGCATAAACACCTCTATGGTATCGTAGTCAGCCTTGACCGACTCCGTAACCATATTGATATTTATAACCAGTATAAAGAAAATGCCCAGTATGAGAAGCATAGCTGTTATTGAAAACACAGAAGCTATGCTCATTGTCTTGTTTCGGAAAACCTGCCCGAAAGCCTGTTTTATTGTATATCGAAAAGAATTAAGCATCAGTCAAGCAGTCCCCCCGTAAAAGTTTCGTCTGTATTCAGTGTATCTTCATTAAAACCGTAGGCTCCCACGTCATCTCTGACAATGTGTCCGTCTTCAATGGCAATTACTCTTTTGCCCATTTTGTCTACAATGTCCTTTGAATGTGTGACCATAACGATTGTAGTTCCTTTTTTGTTAATCTGGTTAAGCAGCATCATTATCTCCCACGCTGTTTCGGGGTCAAGATTGCCTGTAGGCTCGTCTGCTATAAGCATTCTAGGGTTGTTTATAATTGCCCGGGCAATTGCAACTCTCTGCTGCTCGCCTGCCGAAAGCTCGTCGGGATATCTGTCAGCCTTGTCGCTGATTCCCACAAGGCTCAGCGCCTGAGGCACATGTCTTTTGATTGACCTTGGAGTTCTGTGTATTACCTCCATTGCAAAGGCTACGTTCTCATAGACTGTCTTTTTGGGGAGCAGTCTGAAATCCTGAAACACCATACCGATGTTTCGGCGGAGTTCCGGTATGTCTTTGTTTGCCATGGTTGTAATCTCGCGTCCCTTGATTTTGATGCTTCCCGAGTCGGGATTTATCTCCTTTAATATGAGTTTGATAAAGGTCGATTTGCCTGCTCCGCTTGGGCCTACCAGAAACACAAAATCGCCCTGATCTATCTTAACGCTTACATTTTCAATACCGATATTGGAATTGTATGTCTTGGTAACATTTGAAAATTCAATCATTAAACTTGTCCTTTCAAAAAAGCTTCAATTATACCTCAATTATACTACAAATTATAATGGAATACAAACCATATGACTAATTCATACGGCATATTGTACCGATTTCACAATTTCTACATATTTATATTCCACTTATTGCCATATATACTTTAGCACACAGCGGCGGCATCGTCAACCATATTATGTAAACAATTCATTATTTTACTGAAGCAGACGCATAAAATTTCCCCGTACCTATAATGCGGCACAGGGAAAATACGGTTCATCATATCCGTCAGATGCTCATCACCGGAACAATTTTGAATTATCTGTCTGTTTCTCTTTCAAAATACTCTCTTACTATTCTTACGGAATTAGGAGTGCTTATCTTATCCGCACCGGCTTCAATCAGCGCTTCTGCCTGTTCAAGAGTTTCTATTCCGCCCGAAGCCTCAACTCTGATATTATCTCCCACAGTTTCTCTTATCAGTTTTATGCTCTCGGGAGTCGCTGCTCCCGGACTGAAACCCGATGATGTACTTACAAGTGAAATACCTACATTCTTTGCAATCATGCAGGCTCTTACGATTTCTTCATCTGTAAGAAGTCCCACTTCAATCATAATCCCAAAAGCGACATTTCTCTGATGGCAGGTTCCTTTCAGGACTTTGATTTCGCTGAAAACATAATCATCTCTGCCGTCTTTAAGAGCCCCTATATGAATTACGGCATCAATTTCCTGCGCACCGTCATCCAGAGCCTCATAAAGTTCCGCCGCTTTCGTGCTTATAGTTGATGTGCCCAGCGGAAACCCTATTACTGTTCCGATAACAACGCCTGTGCCCTCCAGCATGCTTTTGGCAAGCGGCAGATAGCACCCGTCCACACAAACACTGTACATATCATATTCCAGAGCTTCATTAAACAATTCCAGAGCATCTGCTTCCGTTGCATCCGCACGCAGCAGTTCGTGTTCAAAATACTTGTTAAAAGGTTTCATATGATATCCCTCCCTCCCGGAACCAACATTTTACCTTCACAAAAAATAAAAGAAATTGTAGTCATTATAGCATAGTCAGTTTGTATTTTCAATTATTTTTGAATATTCTGATTTATTTTTTGCTACCGGCATTTGCAGGAGGGAAAATTCACCGGTTTCAGTACATAATTCTGAGTTCTATACTCTCCGGAAGCGAGCTTAATTCTGTTTCAGCCACCGCATACGGGTATGTCAGTACCTGCGACACCGCCTTGCCCTCCTCGGGATCTGTGTATGCCGCATAAACCTCCAGCTTATCGTCGTTCATTATCATCTTGTCTATGTCGACTTCATATCCGGAGGTGGTTTTTTCTCCTCTAGTAACAACAACATATACCTTGTCATCGACAATGCATGCCAGCGCTCTTTCAAGGTTTCTGTACTCCGGAAGCACCTGGGTTTCTATTTCCTTTGGAATATTTTTATCCTCAAGCACCGTAAACTCTATTTTCTTACTGCTGTTCATAACACACATAACAACCACCCCTGCGATTGCAGCCGCAAGGATAATACACAAAACCGCAGCCGCTTTTTTTCTCTTTGAATTTAAAAGCTTATGTTTTTCCACATTAAAAACTCCCTTCCTGAAATCACTACTAAAATTTATTCAGAAAGGGAGTCTGTTATTCGTGTTTTGTCCCGATTATATTAATTCTCTGACAGCCTTAACTATATCAGCCGCTGTCATACCGTATTTCTGCTTGAGCTCCTCAGGCTTGCCTGATTCTCCGAACACATCGTGCTGTCCGACAAATCTCATTTTTACCGGAGCCTCCGCCGCAGTAACCTCTGCAACCGCGCTTCCGAGCCCTCCTATTACCGAGTGCTCCTCCGCAGTTACTATCGCGCCTGTTTCCTTTGCCGCCTTTATAATTATATCTCTGTCAATAGGCTTGATAGTATGTATGTCTATGACTCTTACATCTATATTCTGTTTTTTGAGTTCATCCGCAGCCATTACAGCCTCGTTTACCATTATGCCGGTCGCTATTACTGTAACGTCACTGCCCTCTCTGACTGTCTTGCCCCTGCCTATTTCAAAGTCTGCGCTCTCATCGTAAAATACAGGAACAGCGCTTCTGCCGAGTCTTACATAGCACGGACCGTCTATTTCCATAGCCTTTTCGAGGAGCTTTGCCGTGGATATGCCGTCGCTTGGATTTATAACTGTCATCCCCGGAATTGTACGCATCAGAGCAATATCCTCAAATGTCTGATGAGTCGCTCCGTCCTCACCTACGGTAATGCCTGCGTGAGTTGCGCAGATTTTAACGTTTGCATGTGTATATCCAATGGAGTTGCGTATAATCTCAAAGGCTCTGCCTGCCGCAAACATTGCAAATGTGCTTGCGCACACGATTTTGCCCGATACTGCAAGACCTGCCGCAGCCGCATACATATTCTGCTCTGCAATACCCATATTGAAAAATCTTTCGGGATATTCCTTTGCAAATACCGCTGTTTTGGTTGAACCTGAAAGGTCTGCGTCCATAACCACCAGATTATCATATTTTTTGCCAAGCTCTACAAGCGCCTTGCCGTAGGCTTCTCTTGTCGCCATTTTGTCTGCCATTACCATTCACCTCCGAGTTCTGCTACTGCCTGCTTAGCCTGCTCCTCGTTTGGAGCCTTGCCGTGCCAGCCTGCCTGATCCTCCATAAAGGATACGCCCTTGCCTTTTACTGTCTTTGCTATTATCGCCGTCGGTCTGCCCTTGCAGCTTCTTGCAGCTTCAAAAGCCTCGCAGAGCTGCTTCATATCGTGTCCGTCAACCATCAGCGTATTCCAGCCAAAGGCTTTGAATTTCTCATCTACCGGTGCAACTGTCATTACATCTTCATTTCTGCCGTCAATCTGCAGTCCGTTCCAGTCCACGACTGCCGTAAGGTTATCCAGCTTGTAGTGTGCCGCCGACATTGCAGCCTCCCATACAAGACCCTCCTGCAATTCACCGTCGCCAAGTACCGCATATATTCTTCCCGGATTTTTGTCAAGTCTGCCTGCAATAGCCATGCCTACTGCCGCCGATATGCCCTGTCCGAGTGATCCTGTCGACATTTCTATGCCTTTAACCTTGCCTCTGCACGGGTGTCCCTGAAAAGCCGAGCCCAGCTTACGAAGTGACATAATATCCTCTACCGGATAATATCCTCTCTCTGCAAGAGCCGCATACTGTACAGGTCCTGCATGTCCCTTTGAAAGCACCAGCTTGTCTCTGTCCCATTTGTCCGGGTTTTTCGGGTCAATGTTCATCTCGCTGAAATAAAGGCAGGTAACTATATCCGCTGCGGACAGCGATCCGCCCGGGTGACCTGAACCGGCACTGTATATAGCCTTAATAACATCTGCTCTTATTTTTGCTGCAATTGTTTCAAGTTCTTTGTAATTCATTGTAGTTCACCTTTCAGATATATTGCTTACAGGCAGACGGCCGCCTGCCTGTATAATATTAACTTATTTATTCAAAAGCATTTATTCCCAGGCTCACGCCCAGCGCTTCATTTACATCCGGCATTAACTCCTGATTCAGAGTGCCTATTCTTTCTCTTAATCTGCTTTTATCTATTGTTCTTATTTGCTCTGTTAAG
>URGK01000059.1 GCA_900547295.1 uncultured Eubacteriales bacterium | reverse complement strand
AACAGGGCCTTGAGGAAGGACGTAAGGAAGGCCTTGAACAGGGTATTGAACAGGGACTTGAACAGGGACTTGAAGCAGGAATTGCACAAGGCGAGGCTTCCGGCAGAGCAGAGCGTGAAATTGAAATGGCCAAGACCATGAAATCTGAGAATGAGCCTGTAGATAAAATCATCAGATATACAGGACTGTCTGCAGAAGCAATAGAGAAATTATAGAGGAGACAGAACAGAATACTTTTAATTTGTGATTGAGGAGTGCCTGTACGGTACTCCCTTTGCTATCTTTGAAACAAAATATCACCTGCTCCTTGAAACAGACAGAGAAAGGCGATATAATTAGATGTTAGATTAAAAAAGGCGGTTTACTATGCACGAATATCCGATTACAGAGCAGATAGTTAAAATAGCAGAGAAGAACTGCAAAGAAGCAGGAGCCTCAAGAGTGATAAGCGTCAATCTTGTTGTAGGCAACTATTCGGGACTTGTGCCCGAGTCCATTCATATGTACTTCGACCTTATAGCGGAGGGAACCGTCTGCGAGGGCGCGGAGATAAATATGAAGCGGATTAAACCCAAGCTGAAATGCCCTTCCTGCGGCGCTCTTTTTGAAAGAGCTCCCATGTCCTTTGCCTGTCCTTCCTGCGGCACTGACGGAGAGCCGACCGAAATAGGCAAAGAATTTTATATTGAATCAATCGAGGTGGAATAATGCACGATATAAGGAAAATAAATGTAATGGAAAACATAATGGACGAAAACGACCATATTGCAGAGCATGTCAATGAGCATATGTCTGCCCACGGAGTCCTTGTAATAAACGAAATGGGAGCGCCGGGAGTCGGCAAGACAACTACCCTCAGAAACATAATCTCAAGACTTGACGGCATCAAGCCGTATGTAATAGAGGGAGATATCGAGTCAGACCTTGACACACAGACACTCAAAGGACTTGGCATTGACACACATCAGATAAACACATTCGGCGCGTGTCATCTTGATGCGCCTATGATAGATCATATGATAGACCATATGCACTTTGACCACAGCGAGCAGAGAGCGGCACTGTTTATCGAAAACATAGGCAATCTGGTATGCCCTGCCGAATTTTCAATAGGCGAGCACATCAAAATGCTCATATCCACAGTGACAGAGGGCAGCGACAAGCCTTACAAATATCCTCTGGCATTTGAAAAAGCAGACGTTATAATTCTCAACAAGGTGGACTTAATTCCCTACCTTGACTTTGACGAGGAGTTCTTTATGAAAGGCGTCAGAGCATTAAACAAAGACGTGCCTGTATTCAAAGTATCGGGCAAAACAGGAGAGGGCTTTGATGAAGTGGCAGAGTGGATAAAATCAAAGGCGCTTGCTCTTGAAACCAGAGAGCATCACCACGACCATGAACACGACCATCATCACAATCACGAACACAAATAGTATGAACAGGGATGTTATCACCGAAAAAATTAAATTATGGGGAATTGTCCAGGGCGTTGGCTTCAGACCCTTTGTAGCCAAAATCGCAGACAGACTTTCGATGAAAGGCGAGGTGCTTAATATCGGAGGTCTTGTAGAGATAAAGGTTACAGACACAAAGAAACGCATAGATGAATTCATACAGGCTATATGCGATGAGAAGCCGGAGCCTGCCGAGATAGTCCATATTGCAAGATATGAGCAGGACTATACGGCATTTGACAGCTTCACCATACTTCACAGCGGAGAGGGCAATGATGAGGTTGCAATGATACCTGCGGATCTCTCAATCTGTCCCAGCTGCCTTGCGGAGCTTAAGACAAAGGACAATCCCAGATACAGACACCCGTTCATATCCTGCATGGTGTGCGGACCCAGATATACTATAATTGACAGAATACCCTATGACAGAGATAATACGGCGATGATTGACTGGCCTATGTGCGGGTTTTGCGAGGGAGAATACACCAGCCTTGCAGACCGCAGATATCACGCACAGACTATATCCTGCCATAGCTGCGGACCTGTACTTTTGTGCAGGCGGCAAAACGGAGATATATGCGACAGAGAGCGGGCAGTATCGGAAGCGGCAGAGCTTCTTGCAGCAGGCAGGGTCATAGCTTTCAAGAGCACAGGCGGCTACAATCTGATGGCAGATCCCTTTAACCCCGATGCCGTTGCAGCCTTAAGGGAAATCAAAGCAAGAGAGCAGAAACCCTTTGCAGTTATGTTTAGGGACATAGATGAAATCAAAAAAATCTCATATGTAAACGAGGTGGAGGAGAGACTTCTTGAGTCCTCTGCAAAACCTATAATTCTGCTGGAGAGAAAACCGGCAGAGCAGATAGAAACTCCCGCATATGCCAAAAGCAAAGATGAGCTTTTAAAGAGCAGATTTGTCGGCTCTTTCCTGCCGTCTATGGGAGCGCAGCATCTGATACTTGAAGCTTTCGGCGGCCCCCTTATAGCTACCAGCGCCAATGTGTCGGATATGCCTATGATTAAAGACGACGGGCAGATGATGCGGCTTATGAAAGACCGGCCGCAGATTGCCGCAATGATATACAATGAAAGAGACATACGGGTGAGAGCAGATGACTCGGTGGTAAGAGTTATAGACGGCAATCCCCAGATGATAAGAAGATCCAAAGGCTATGCGCCTGTACCTCTGTTTGTTGAAGCTGACTGTGACAAAGGCGATATGATATTTGCGGCAGGCGGACAGCTCAAAAATTCATTTGCGCTTACCAAGGGGCAGTTTGTATATATGAGCCAGTATTTCGGTGATATGGATAGCCTTGAAAACAGAGAAATATATCAGGATAATGTAAGCAGAATGGAGGAACTTTTCAGAATAAAGCCGGATGTGGCGGTATGCGATATGCACCCGGCCTATGCGCCGTCTCTCTTTGCGCAGAAGCTTGGAATAGAAACAGTTAAAGTCCAGCATCACCACGCTCACATAGCCTCGGTTATGGCAGAGCATAATATCGAGGGAGCTGTGATAGGAGTAAGCTTTGACGGTACAGGCTACGGCGAAGACGGCAATGTATGGGGCGGAGAAATTCTCATATGTGAGGGCAGCAGCTTTAAACGCAGCAGGCACCTCAAATATATCCGTATGATAGGCGGCGACGGTTCCATGAAGGAAGCGTGGAAATCAGCCCTGTGCTATCAGTATACCTATGAAAACGAGAAGAGGGATACAGAGGCCGATGAGTTTGAAATAAGGCTTGATAAGATTATGGAATACGCTACAGGGCATCGGAGCGAGCTTGCAGAGAAGAATAAAGCGCTGGTATACGGCGCGCTTTCCCATAGGATAAACAACATAACCAGCTCCAGCATGGGCAGACTTTTTGATGCGGTTTCGGCATTGCTTGGAATTAAGGAGTACAACGACTATGAGGGGCAGTGCGCGATAATGCTTGAGGACGCTGCAGCCAGATGTGAAACAGAGGCCGAAAAGCTGGCATATGATTTTCATATGCAGGCGGCGCGGAGCGTGCTTGAGCAGTGCATAAACGTCAGAAACGAAACAGGAATAAATAAAGCGGCTCTTTCGGGCGGTGTTTTTCAGAACAGAATACTTACCGAAAAATGTCTGGAGCTGCTTAGAGATAACAACTTCGAGGTTTACTGCAATATATCGGTAAGCCCTAACGACGGGGGTATAGCTTTAGGACAGAGCTATATAGGAATGAAGATTTTGGAGGAGAGAAGAAATGGCAATTGACAAGGTAAGAGAATACTTCAGGCAGTTTGGATTAGAGGACAAAATACTTGAATTCGATGTATCAAGCGCAACCGTAGACCTTGCGGCGCAGGCAATCGGAGTTGAGGGGGCAAGGATATGCAAAACCCTTTCCTTTAAAGACAAGGACGGCGGCTGCATACTGATACAGGCTGCGGGAGATGCCAGAATAGACAACAGGAAGTTTAAGGATAAATTTCATCTCAAGGCAAAAATGCTTACGGCAGAGGAAGTGGTTGAATTTACAGGCCATGCAATCGGAGGCGTATGCGCCTTTGCGATAGAAAACCCGAATGTAAAGGTTTATACAGACGAGTCCCTCAAAAGATTTGATACTGTATTTCCTGCATGCGGCAGCTCAAACAGCGCAATAGAATTTACCTGCGATGAGCTTTTCAGATATTCAAATGCCATAGAGTGGGTAGATGTATGTAAACTTCCGGAGGAGGTAAATGAATAATGTGTATAGCAATACCGGGAAAAGTTGAAAGTATAGACGGCAATATGGCAAAGGTTGATTTTAACGGCAACCTCGTAAATGTCAATACCGGAATAATAGAGCCTGAGGTGGGGCAGTACGTGCTGGTTCACGCAGGCTGCGCCATAGAGGTTATGGAAAAAGACAAAGCGCAGGAGCTTATAGACCTGTTTGCAGAGCTGGAGGCATAACAATGGAAATACAGAAGGTTGTTGAATACCTGCAAAGCTATGACGGCAGACCCCTCAAGCTTATGGAGGTGTGCGGGACTCATACATCAAGCATATTCAAAAACGGAATAAGGTCGCTGATTTCACCTAAAATCAAGCTTATATCAGGACCGGGCTGTCCTGTGTGTGTGACACCTGCCGCATATATAGACAAATGCCTTGAATATGCAAAAAAAGATAACTGCGTTGTGCTGACGTTCGGAGATATGATTAAGGTTCCGGGCAGAAACGGAAGCTTTGCAGAAAGCAAAGGCGACGGCGTCAATGTGGAGGTTATGTATTCTCCTTTTGAAGCTGTCGAAAAAGCCGAAAAGAACCCTGAAACAACCTATGTGGTTGCGGCTGTGGGCTTTGAAACCACAGCACCTGCATATGCGCTGATGCTTGAAGAGGCGCACAGGAGAGACATAAAAAATATTAAGCTTGTGACGGCTCTCAAGACGGTAATTCCCGCTCTTGAATGGATATGCGAAAACCAGCAGGATATAGACGGCTTTATATGCCCCGGACATGTCAGCGTAATAATCGGAAGCGACGCCTACAGAGGACTTGTGGACAGATACCATAAGCCTTTTGTGGTTGCAGGCTTTGAGGGTGAGCATATACTTGCAGTTATATATGATATAGTAAGGCAGATAGAGGCAGGCGAAAGTCAGGTCAGAAATTACTATACCAATGCAGTTAAGCCGGAGGGCAATCTCAAGGCTCTTGAGGTTATTGATAAATATTTTGAAGCGGGAAGCGCCGTATGGAGAGGCCTTGGACCGATAGCGGATTCGGGGATTTATCTTAGAGAGGAATACAGAAACTATGACGGCGGCAGTTTCGGGCTTGACGAGGATATAGAGCTTCCAAAGGCGTGCAGATGCGGAGATGTTATAGTAGGCAGGATAAATCCGGATGAGTGTCCGATGTTTGGCAAAAGCTGCAATCCGCTGGAGCCTTACGGACCTTGTATGGTTTCGGCAGAGGGAGCCTGCGGCATATGGTACAGAAACGGGAGATAATATGGAAAAAATAATAATGGCTCACGGCGCCGGGGGCAAAACCGGCAGCGAGCTTATGAGCAGGATTTTCGGTAAATATTTTAATAATGATGTGCTTGAAAAAATGGAGGATGCTGCGGTGGTTGAGGTCAGCGGTAAAATAGCCTTTTCGACTGACTCCTTTGTAGTGACGCCTCTGGAATTTAAGGGCGGAGATATAGGCAAGCTGTGTGTGTGCGGTACCTGCAACGACCTGCTTATGATGGGTGCAGAACCTAAATATCTTACCTGCGGCTTTATTCTTGAAGAGGGGCTTGATATTGAGCTTCTCGAAAGAATAGTAATATCAATGGCAAATCAGGCAAAGGCTGCGGGAGTCAAGATTGTGGCAGGCGATACCAAAGTGGTAGAGGGAAACGGCGGCCTTTATATTAATACATCGGGAATAGGCGTTATACCGGAGGGCAGAGATATAAGCGCTGCCAACGCAAAACCGGGAGATGCAGTCATACTGTCGGGAACCCTTGGCGACCACCATGGCTGTATATTAAGCGCCAGAATGGGAATTGAAAACAATATATCAAGCGACTGCGGATTTCTGGGTGATATAACAGACGCATTGTTTGATAACGATATAGAAGTAAAGACTATGCGAGATGTGACAAGGGGAGGTCTTGGCACAATAATAAATGAAATCGCAGATACCTCCGGGTGCAGAATAGAGATAAACGAAACTGCCCTGCCTGTAAATGAAGATGTCAGAGGCTTTGCGGATATTCTGGGGCTTGATCCTGTATATATGGGCAACGAGGGCAAAATGATTGCAATTGTGCCGCAGGCTCAGGCAGACAGGGCGCTGGAGCTTATGAGGGATACGGAGCACGGAAAGAATGCTGCGATAATAGGAAGTGTTGCAGAGGGCTCCGGAGTAGAAGTTATAACAAGGCTTGGAGGCAGGAGAACTCTCGATATGCTCTATGGCGAGGGGCTTCCGAGAATTTGTTAGAAACCCGAAAGGGTATAATTTAATACTTGAGAATAAAAACAGACCCTATCGGGTATAATTAATGCGTAAGAGATTGATATTATACCCGACAGGGTGTTATTATGCTGTTATGAATAAGATTGGACAATATATAAAAAGAGAAAGAAAAAAACTGGGTCTTACCCAGGAGGAGTTTGCTGTAAGGGCAGGTCTTGGCATCAGATTTGTAAGAGAACTGGAGCAGGGGAAAACGACTGTCAGGCTTGACAAGGTCAATCAGGCTTTGTATATGTTTGGCATGGAGGCGGTTCCCGGCAGAAAGGAGGGTTAGACCGTGGCTTTTGAATACCGAAGGGGATATGTATTTATTCAGGACAATTATGCAGGAATAATTACAGAAACTGATGAAGGCTATGAGTTTGTGTATGATAAACAGTATCTTGACAGAGAAGATGCGGTGGCGGTCAGTCTGACTATGCCGCTTACTGATAAACCATATAAATGATGAAAATAAAGAAAAAATAAAAGAACTGATATGCCAAAGAATTAAAAGACTGACAGGCGGGCAACAAATATGATATGAACTCCTCTGCAGGTAGGTTGCGGAGGAGTTCTTTGCAAGATGATTATCTGACCTTTGCAGGTGAGAGCTTGTTTACTGCCATATATGACTTGTCTATTAGCAGAGAGTATGCCTTTTGCGCAGGCTTTCCTGAAAGCAGTACAGTTACAGCAAAGCTTATGACAAGCAGGCATATGAGATACAGCCATTCATAGCCTTTGAAGTCAAAATACCCGAAAGTGAAGCCTTTTACCTTAAATACCAGTACAAACAGCATATGGAATATGTAAATCGGCATGGTGTTCATACCTATGTGTGCCCAGAAGCCCTGTTTTGCAGACAGTATGCTCAGAAGAAACAGTATCCAGCCGAAACTTACGGCAAGCAGAGCAGCTCTGAATAAAATACCCTCTGCTATTGACATATGGGTAGCGCTGAAAGATGCCTTGAGCTTGATTGCCTCTGCAATATTTTCAGGACAGAAGCAGACAGCCAGGACTGTTATGGAGCAGAGAACAGCGCCAAGCAGAACAATCTGCCATACGGAACGCAGCCTTAGCTTCTCGACTCTTTCTATTGTCATATAGTAGCCTGCCACGAACGGGAAGAAAAATGTACACATTCTGGATACTGCAAAGCCGCTGCTGCTTAGAGGTTCAAATATACCTGACAGCAGATAAATTCCAAGAGCTATAGCAGGCAGATGCGGTATTTTAACATAGAATTTCTGAAAAAACTTATAGACAAACAGCACTACAAGAAACCACATAGCGTAGGGAAGACTTCCTGCCTGAAACATCTCGGCAGCCTTGTCAAAGCCGTAGTAATATGCAGCAAGAGGCCAGAAAACAATCCCCACGATTATAACGGGCCAAAGCAGTGAGCCAAACAGCTTATCCCTGTTTTTGCCCGGATTTTTACTGAACATTCCTGAAAGGAAAAAGAAAGCCTGCATAACAAATATATCAATTCCGACATAAATCAGACTGCCTGCATTGTCGGTAAACTCATAACCGCCTTTGAATGTGAAGTGCTGAAGCACAATCAGGAACATACATATGCCCCTAAGTGCATCATATCTGTAATTTCTTTCTTTAATAATCTCTCCCATAAACAATTACCCCTTATTAAACCTTGAATTAATTTTAAGTCGCTGTGAAATGCATTATATCACAGAAAAATCATATATTCGGGCTGTTAATAAAAGCTTAATAAAGTTTAATAAAATTATAAACCGGAGTTATGCAAAGATGAAAAAATCATCTGCAAAAGTTAATCTTACAGATGATTTTGTGTGGGTAATATTAATAGTAGTATTCGGAACTGCCCTTGTATTCCTGTATGGTGTTGCCGCCGTCAACTATGAAATCCTGCCCTGTGATATATGAGGCCTTGTCTGAGCAGAGGAACACTATCATATTTGCAACCTCCTCGGCGGTGCCGCTTCTGCCTGCGGGGGTATTTAGTCCTCCCTGATATTCCGCTTCTGTCTGTGAAGAGGTCTGTATCCAGCCGGGAAGCACATTGTTTATCGATATGTTGTCCTTTGCGGTTTCTATGGCAATTGACCTGCTCATACCGGTTACTGCGGATTTTGCGGCGCTGTATGAAGCCTCGCAGGGATTGCTTACGACAGGACCTGTGACAGATGAAGTGTTTACGATGCGACCGTAGCGGTTTTTTATCATATGAGGCAGCACCTGACGGGTCACGTTAAAAGGTATATTGAGGTTTCTTGCAATGTCGTTATCCCAGCTTTCGTATGACAGCTCTGCAAATGAAGTGAAATCCTCCTCTGCGACTCCTGTCTGCACCATACCGGCATTGTTGACAAGCACATCTATTCTGCCGTCTGCCGCGATAATGTCTGAAACAAGAGTTTTTACCTGCTCCCTGTCCATAAGGTCTGCAACGCAGCCTTTCGAGTCTATCCCAAGATGTCTAAGTTCTGCTTCTCTTTTGAATATACGATCTGTTGTAGATACCATATATACCCTTGCGCCAAGCTCTCCGAGTATTCGGGCTGTATTAAAGCCTATGCCGTTTTCACTGCCCGCACCGGTGACGAGGCATATTTTGTTTTCAAATGTTATAAATGGGTTCATAAATTTCTCCTGATGTATGTATTGCTAAGTATATTTTACCCTAAAATAAAGTTTAGTCAAGAATTGTAAAAAGGGAAAAAATGTAATGAAAATTGTGCATAAGCATTAAAAAAATTAAAAATATCTAGTGAAAAGAAATAAAAAATATTTTTTTGTTTCGTAACTGATACGTCCGAAATTACATACTAAATTGTTTTCAAAGCAAAATAGTTAATTTAAAGATAGAAAAATGACAAAAAGCGGTGTTAAAATTAATAAGCTTGCTATTTTGTGGTGAATTTTGTATATTGTATTAAGTAAGGTACAATGTTGACATATCATAGTATAACTGATACAATATTTTGTATTACATCAATACAAAAAAGTTAAGAATTTGTTAACAACAATTTGAACAATTATTTATCTGGAGGATTAATTTATTATGGCCAATCGCAGAATGAAAACTATGGACGGAAATACAGCTGCGGCACACGTTGCGTATGCGTTTACAGACGTAGCTGCTATTTACCCGATTACACCGTCTTCTCCAATGGCTGAGTCTGTTGATGAATGGGCGGCATATGGTAAGAAGAACATTTTCGGACAGACTGTTAAAATCGCTGAAATGCAGTCTGAAGCAGGTGCAGCGGGAACAGTGCACGGAGCACTTTCCGCAGGAGCGCTTACTACAACTTTCACATCATCACAGGGGCTGCTTCTGATGATACCTAATATGTACAAAATAGCAGGTGAATTATTACCGGGCGTTTTACATGTTGCAGCAAGAACAGTATCAACACACGCGCTCTGCATATTCGGAGACCACTCCGATGTAATGGCGTGCAGACAGACAGGATTTGCAATGCTGGCATCAAGCTCAGTACAGGAAGTAATGGACCTTGGCGGTATCGCACATCTTGCTTCAATCAAATCAAGAGTACCTTTCGTACACTTCTTTGACGGCTTCAGAACTTCACACGAAATTCAGAAGATAGAGGTTCTCGATTACGACGACTTAAGAAAAATGGTCGACTGGGACGCAGTTGCAGAGTTCAGAGCAAGAGCGTTAAACCCTGCCCACCCTGTAATCAGAGGTACAGCACAGAACCCTGATATCTTTTTCCAGGCAAGAGAATCTTCAAACAAGTTCTATGATGCAGTGCCTGAAATCGTAGTTGAATATATGAACAAAATCGGTGAGCTTACAGGCAGAAAATACAAGCCTTTCGATTATGTCGGCGCACCTGATGCAGAGAACGTAATCGTTGCAATGGGTTCTGTATGTGAAACAATCGAAGAAACAATGAACAAGCTTATATCAGAGGGTCACAGAGTAGGACTTATCAAAGTAAGACTTTACAGACCTTTTGTTAAGGAATATTTCCTTGATGTACTGCCTAGAACTGTTGAAAGAATTGCAGTATTAGACAGAACAAAGGAACCGGGCGCGCTGGGCGAACCTCTTTATCAGGACGTAAGAACAGCTCTTTACGGAGAGAAAAACGCTCCTGAGGTATACGGTGGCAGATACGGTCTTGGCTCCAAGGACACAACTCCTGGAATGATACATTCAATATTTGACAATCTGTATCACAAGAGACCTAAGAACAACTTCACAGTAGGTATCGAAGATGACGTTACAGGTCACTCACTTCCGTTCACTGAAGGTATCGCAAGAGAACCTGAGGGAACTATCAAGTGCAAGTTCTGGGGACTTGGCTCAGACGGTACAGTAGGCGCAAACAAGACTGCAATCAAAATCATAGGTGACAAGACTGACCTTTATGCGCAGGGGTATTTCTCATATGACTCCAAGAAATCAGGCGGAGTTACAATCTCACATCTGAGATTCGGTGAACACCCTATACAGTCAACCTACCTTATAAATCACGCTGACTTTGTTGCCTGTCACAATCAGGCATACCTGAGACAGTACGATATGCTCAAGGACCTCAAGAAGGGCGGCACATTCCTGCTCAACTGTCTGTGGACTCCTGAGGAAATCGAAAATCATCTGCCTGCAAAGGTTAAGAGAGATTTAGCAAGAAAGGACATAAACTTCTACATTATAGACGGCTGGAAGATAGCATCGGAAATCGGTCTGGGCGGCAGAATCAATATGATAATGCAGGCTGCATTCTTCAAGCTTTCAGAGGTTATGCCTTTAGATGACGCAATCAAGTATCTCAAGGAAGGTATCGAAAAGACATACAAGAAAAAAGGCCAAAAGATAGTAGATATGAACTGCGCTGCTGTAGACAAGGGCATTACTGCTATCCATAAGGTTGAAATTCCAGAAGAATGGGCTGATGTTCAGAACCCTAAGGAAAAATACGAAGAGCTTCCTGAATTCATAGAAGAAATTCTTATCCCTATGAACCATCAGGAGGGTGACGATCTTCCTGTAAGTGCATTCTCAGGCAGAGAAGACGGTACATTCCCGTCAGGCACAAGCGCATACGAAAAACGCGGTGTTGCAATCATGCTTCCTGAATGGAAAGAAGAAAACTGTATTCAGTGTAACCAGTGTTCATTTGTATGTCCGCATGCGGCAATCAGACCTGTACTGCTTACAGACGAAGAAAAAGCAAAGGCTCCACAGTCATTCAGAACAATCCCTGCAATCGGCAAGGAACTCAAGGGACATCACTACAGAATGCAGGTTTCAGCTCTTGACTGTCTTGGCTGCGGCAACTGCGCAGACATATGTCCTGCAAAGGAAAAGGCTCTTGTAATGAAGCCTTACGCAGAAGAACTTCAGGAAGCTGACGACTGGAAGTATGCAATGAGCATTCCTCGCAAGGATAAGCTTGTTGACACTCATACTGTAAAGGGAAGTCAGTTTGCAAAACCGTACATTGAATTCTCAGGCGCATGCGCAGGCTGCGGAGAGACTCCGTACATCAAGCTCATAACTCAGCTGTTTGGCGACAGAATGATGATTGCAAACGCAACAGGCTGCTCATCAATATGGGGCGCTTCAGCACCGTCAATGCCTTACTGCACTGACGAAAACGGCAGAGGACCTGCGTGGTCAAACTCGCTGTTTGAAGACAATGCTGAATTTGGATACGGACTGTTCCTGGCTCAGAAGCAGATGAGAGAAAAAATCGAACACGACATGAGAGCGCTGCTCCAGCTTGACGTTGACGAGTCACTCAGAGAAGCTGTCGTTGAATGGCTTGACAATATGAATGACGGTTCAGTATCAAGAGAAAAGAGCGAAGCTGTACTCAGAGAAATCGAAGACCTTAATACAAATGACGATATAATAATCAGACTTTGCCAGCGTATTGCAGAGAAGAAGGATTACCTTGTAAAGAAATCTGTATGGGCTCTTGGCGGTGACGGCTGGGCTTACGATATCGGCTACGGCGGACTTGACCACGTTCTTGCTTCAGGCGAAAACATCAACGTTCTTGTATTCGATACAGAAGTATACTCAAATACAGGAGGTCAGGCTTCCAAGTCGACTCCTACAGCAGCTATTGCCAAGTTTGCGGCTTCCGGAAAGAGAATCCGCAAAAAAGACCTGGGCAAGCAGGCAATGTCATACGGATATGTATATGTTGCACAGGTTGGAATGGGCGCAGACAAGAACCAGCTTATGAAGGCTATCACAGAAGCAGAAAGCTACGACGGACCTTCACTTATAATCTGCTACGCACCTTGCATCAACCACGGTCTTTCAAAGGGTATGGGCAAATCACAGGAAAACATCAAGGATGCTGTTGACTGCGGTTACTGGCAGCTTTACAGATACAACCCTATGCTCAAAGAAAAGGGTGAAAATCCGTTTATCCTCGATTCAAAAGAGCCAAACGGCAAATTCAAGGAATTCATTATGGGACAGACAAGATATTCATCACTTGCAAAGGAATTCCCTCAGGTTGCCGACAAGCTGTTTGAACTGACAGAAAAACAGGCAATGGAAAGATACGAGGGCTACAAGAAACTTTCAGAAATGAAATAAACAACTTTGACATACTAAAGGGACTTTCGCATTTAAGCGAAAGTCCCTGAGTCTTTTTTGAACTATCTGCCCGCTACATGATTTTTGATTGCCTCAAATACTGTGTCGCTGATGTCATGCTCCATTTTGCATGCATCATCTGCTGCTGTTTCCTCATCGACTCCAAGTCCTGTGAGAAAATTTGTAAGCAGAGTGTGGCGTTCGTAGATTTTCTCCGCGATTTCGCGGCCGGCATCGGTAAGAGTGATATATCCGTCTTTGTCAACTGTGATAAATTCGCCTTCTTTGAGAAGTCTGACAGCGCGGCTTACACTTGGCTTTGAAAAATTCATATATTCTGCAACATCGAGAGATCTGACATCTCCAATCTGTTTAGAAAGCACATAAATTGTTTCAAGATACATCTCACCGGATTCGTGTAAACGCATATTGAAACCTCCAATCTGATAAATTACAGAAATATTCTATCACTTACAAATGTGAAAAGTAAGGAAATGACGGCAGGACAGTGCGATTTTTACTGGTTTTTTAAAACAAATCCCCGGTTATATATTGAACAGAAAAAACGAATGTTGTATAATGAAAGATAATATTTTTTAAAAAAGTTATTACATTTACATATAGTTATAAAGGAGAATTAAATGGCGCAGTATATAAATGAACCATCAAGAACCTTCAATGAATTCCTGCTTATTCCGGGATATTCATCAAAAGAATGCAGAGTAGAAAACGTAAGCCTTAAGACACCTATTGTCAAGTTTAAAAAAGGTGAAGAGCCGGCACTGAGTATGAATATACCTCTGACGTCTGCTGTAATGCAGGCCGTTTCGGACGACGGTATGGCTATAGCTCTTGCAAAGGAGGGCGGAGTTTCCTTTATATTCGGATCACAGTCGGTTGAAAGTCAGGCTGCAATGGTAAGCAGAGTCAAGAACCACAAGGCAGGCTTTGTTACAAGCGATTCCAATTTAAGACCTGACCAGACTCTGAGAGATGTTTTAGAGCTCAAGGAGCGTATGGGACATTCAACCATAGCGATTACCGATGACGGTACTGCAGACGGCAAAATACTTGGTATTGTAACAAGCAGAGATTACCGTATCAGCAGAATGAGCATGGATGATAAAATAGAAACATTTATGACTCCGTTTTCAGAGCTTGTATACGGACACGAGGGAATTACTCTTTCGGAAGCAAACGATATGCTGTGGGATCACAAACTCAATGCTCTTCCTATCATAGACAAAAACCAGAGGCTTGCATATTTTGTATTCCGTAAGGATTACGATTCTCACAAAAACAATCCTAATGAACTCCTTGACGACCACAAGAGATATGTTGTGGGGGCAGGTATCAATACCAGAGATTATGAGCAGAGAGTTCCGGCTCTTGTAGAGGCGGGCGCTGATATCCTGTGCATAGATTCTTCCGAAGGATATTCGGAGTGGCAGGCAGATACTATTAAATATATCAGATATAAATACGGCGATGAAGTTAAGGTCGGAGCAGGCAACGTTGTTGATGCCGAAGGCTTCAGATATCTGGCGGAGGCAGGCGCCGACTTTGTCAAAATCGGTATTGGCGGAGGCTCCATATGTATCACAAGAGAGCAGAAAGGCATAGGCAGAGGACAGGCTTCTGCGGTAATAGAGGTTGCGCAGGCCAGAAATGAATACTTTGAGGAAACAGGCATATATATACCAATCTGTTCAGACGGAGGTATAGTATATGATTACCATATGACACTTGCGCTTGCAATGGGAGCAGACTTCCTGATGCTTGGCAGATACTTCTCAAGATTTGACGAGTCACCTACAGCCAAGCTGAATATAAACGGCAACTATGTCAAGGAATACTGGGGCGAGGGCTCCAACAGAGCGAGAAACTGGCAGAGATACGACCTTGGCGGAGATGCGAGAATGAAATTTGAAGAGGGCGTTGATTCATATGTTCCGTATGCAGGCTCACTTCACGATAACGTAAACGTGTCACTTACAAAGGTTAAATCCACAATGTGCAACTGCGGCGCGCTTACAATCAGAGAATTGCAGGACAAGGCAAAGCTGACAATAGTATCGGCAACCTCAATCGTTGAGGGCGGCTCTCACGATGTAATTCTCAAGGATACTTCAAACAATGTAATCAAATAATAGGAGGAATAGATTTATGGCAATCTCAAAAGAAAACTTACGTCCGGAAACACTGGAAAGAATTATAACCCCTGATCTTGCTCAGAAATTTATAGATGAGCAGATAGCGGAAATCAAAGCACAGGTGGGAGATAAAAAGGTACTGCTTGCACTGTCAGGCGGTGTAGACTCATCAGTAGTGGCAGCACTCCTCATAAAAGCAATAGGCAATCAGCTTGTATGCGTACACGTTAATCACGGACTGCTCCGTAAGGGAGAGCCTGAACAGGTTATACAGGTATTCAAGAACGAACTTGGCGCAAACCTTGTTTATGTTGATGCGGTTGACAGATTTTTAGACAAGCTTGCAGGTGTTGACGACCCTGAACGCAAGAGAAAAATCATAGGCGATGAGTTCATCAGAGTATTTGAAGAAGAGGCAAGAAAGCTTGACGGTATAGAATTCTTGGGACAGGGCACAATTTACCCTGATATCTTGGAGTCAGACGGAGTTAAGGCTCACCACAATGTCGGCGGTCTTCCTGAAGACTTACAGTTTGAACTGGTTGAACCTGTAAAATTCTTATACAAAGACGAAGTAAGAGTTGTAGGTAAGCAGCTTGGACTTCCTGACAATATGGTATACAGACAGCCGTTCCCGGGTCCGGGACTTGGAGTAAGATGCACAGGAGCTATTACAAGGGACAGACTTGAAGCCGTAAGAGAAGCGGATGCTATCGTAAGAGAAGAAATCGGCAAGCTCAATCCTGCGCCTTGGCAGTACTTCGTTGCAATTCCTGATCTTAAATCAACGGGAATTAAAGACGGCAAGAGATATATGGGCTGGGCTGTAGTAATTCGTGCCGTAGATACAGTTGATGCCGTAACAGCCAAGGCTGTTGAAATTCCGTTTAGCGTATTAGCTACAATTCGTGACAGAATTATGGCTGAGGTTGACGGAGTTAACAGAGTGCTTTGGGATATCTCAGACAAGCCTTTATCAACAATTGAGTGGGAATAATATGATTTGACGGACAAAATGAAAGATAAAAAAATACCGGCGCGTGTAACAGTGCTGCTAGTTTTCATAGTACTGCTGTTTACATCGGCAACAGGCGGATATGCACAGACGCAAGGAAGTGCGGCAGCAGTACAGGAATATGACAAAATCAGTATAGATAAGTTTACGGTTGTTCTTGACAGCTATCTGGTTATGGCAGACGGCTCAGAAGTAACGCCTGAGGTTCTTTACGTCAGCGGTAAGATTGACAGTGCAGACGACGGTTCCCAGGAAGACCTTGTTTTAGAGCCTGATGAGTATGTGGTGAAATACTATCGTATACATAGCTTCAGTGAAGAAATTTATGAAGAAACAGAAACTATAAGTGAGATAGGAGAATACAAAGTAATAGTTACTGCAAAGGATACAGATAAGTACACAGGGGAGGCTTATGCGCTTTTTTCGGTTACAGGCAAACCTCAGAAGCTTACGATTGCAAAGACAAAGTATACTTTGACGGTGGGAAGTAAGGGACCGCTGCTTCAGCCTGAGGCAGACGGAGACGGC
>URGK01000058.1 GCA_900547295.1 uncultured Eubacteriales bacterium | reverse complement strand
GCTGACGAGGGTTTCTGCCCTGTCTTGCTTTTCTTTCTCTGGTTTCAAAAGTACCAAATCCGATTAACTGTACTTTTTCGCCTTTTGTAAGTGCATCTTCCACACAGCTAACGAAAGCGTTAACAGCTACTTCTGCGTCCTTCTTTGTAAATCCAGTTTTCTCTGCTACTGCAGCAACTAATTCAGCTTTATTCATGAATAAATCCTCCTCACATTATATATACATCATAATTATTATATCATATTATTTCCTCGGGATAAAGCTCTTATCCGTTGAAATCTTCAAATCAGTGACACTATTTTCTCATTTTTAACCTTGTTTGTCAACACATTTGTGAGTATACATTTAAAAAAATGCGATTTGCTTTTGCAGCAACAGTTTTATTTTATAAATTTGCCCATAATTTTTACCAGTTTGTTTCCTCCCGGTATCATCGCAGCCTCTTCAGCCGTTATGGTTTTAGTTGCAAACAGCATTACAGCATATACCGCTGCTGACAGGATTATCGAAACTAAAACTGCCATGCTGTTGCCAAGAACCTTCGCCGCCAGATTATATGAAATAATAGTCATAACAGACATCGCCAGTGTGGCTATTATCGGTTTGATAAATGTCTGTATTATGTTAAATCTTACACCCGTATATTTTTTTATCGCCATTATATCAAGCATCGCAGCAATCATATATGCAATGCAGGTTCCTATGGCTGCGCCTATGACATTGAGGCTTTCAACGCCTACAAGCATATACGTTATTATTGTCTTGAACACTGCCCCGATTATGAGGTTTCTTACAGGTATAAGCTGCTTGCCTATTCCCTGAAGCGCTCCTGTAAGGGTCTGCGCTATGGCAAGGAATATAAAGCCGAAAGCAAGCATCATAAGGCTTCCTGCCGCATCAACGGCCATATCATACTGGCTTCTGTACAACAGCACAAGCACGGGCTCTGCCAGAATTATAAGTCCTGCGGCGCACGGAAAGCTGAGTATGTTTGCCATTCTCATTCCCATCTGTACATTGGTTCTGAGTCCGTTTCCGTCTTTTTCTCTGAATGCCATACTTATTGCAGGCACCAGACTTATGGCTATGGACTGAACTATTATCTGCGGGAAGTTTACTACTGTACCTGCCATGCTTGAAAGCTCTGTAAACAGGTTCTTTGCCTCACTGTAGCTGAATCCTATGTCCTGAAGTCTGTTGGATACTATTGAAGCATCAATCAGGTTCATAAACGGCATTATGCATGCTCCCAGCGTTATAGGTATTGCAATTATGAGGATTTTCTTAGTTATGTCCCCCGATTTTTCTCTGGTTTTGAGTCTGCCGCGATTTATTTTTTTGAGAATGACTTTCCTGTTTGCCATATAGATAAGCCATACAACAAGAAGTCCTCCTATTGCTCCGGCGCTTGCGCCAAAGGTTGCTCCCGCTGCCGCATACTCAGGGTTTTCGGCAAACCTGTCAAGCAGTATCTTTGTAAGGGCAAGACCTATACCCACTCTGAAAACCTGCTCTATAATCTGCGAAACCGCCGTCGGATTCATATTCTGCATTCCCTGGAAGTATCCTCTGTATGCAGACATTATAGGGATAAGTACCAGAGCCGGAATAAGCGCTCTCAGCGCGTATGCCGTTTCCGGCAGTCCTATCTGGTTGGCATACCAGTTGGCGCCTACAAGACAGAGAAGGCCTGTTCCAAGACCTATGCCTCCCAGAAGCCTGAACGATACTTTAAAAACATTGTTGGCTGCATAGTGGTCTCCCACAACTGTCCTTTCTGCAACCATTCTCGATATTGCAACAGGTATTCCTGCCGTTGCCAGCGTAAGCAGTATGTTGTATATAGGGTATGCCGCCTGATAGTATGCCATGCCTCCGCCCAGCCAGTTGGTTACAGGTATTCTGAAAACCGCTCCCATCAGCTTTACAACAAGGCCTGCGGCACCAAGTATCACCGCTCCGCCCACAAATGATTTTTTACTCATAAAATCCTCTCTATAAGCTTGATAATATATTTTTTGTACATCTCTGTGCTTCAAAAACTGTTTTTTCTATATCTATTGTCATATATTCTCCATCTCTGTAAAGGATTTTTCCATCACACATAGTAAGCACAACATCGTTTCCCGATGCAGAATATACAATATTATTTAATATGTTATGAACAGGATACATATACGGTTTATCTGTATCAACTACAACTATATCCGCCTTAAAGCCTTCTTTAATAAGACCTGTATCCGCTCTGCCCTGTGCTTTTGCTCCCGCAAGTGTCGCTGCCCTCAGCACCTCTTTTGGAGAAATGACAGCGGGATTTCCTGTAATGCCTTTGGTTGCAAGCGCAAAGAATTTCATTTCTTCTATAAAGTTAAGGCTGTTGTTGCTTGCTACGCTGTCTGTACCGATTGCAACATTTATTCCTTTGCGAAGCAGCTTATCAGCATTGCATACTCCGCTTGCCAGCTTCAGATTGCTTACAGGGTTTACTACCGCAGTAACGCCTTTGTCCTTAAGGATATCGTAATCCTCTCCCTCAATCCATACGCAGTGCGCTGCAACGCAGGGAGTTTCAAACATTCCCAGACTGTTGAAATACTGCGCCGGTGTCATACCGTTATGCCTCTGCTTGCATTCCTCGTGTTCCGATTTGGTTTCCGAAAGATGAACGTGCATATTGGCGCCTATCTCTTTGGTATACTCTGCAAGCTGTGCGACCGCCACAGGGGTTGTCGTGTATTCTGCGTGGATACTCATATCCGTTTTGATCCTGCCGTCTGCCGCACCGTTATAGTCCTTGTAGAAAGTAACTGCTTCGATAAATCTGCTGGTGCCCCATAAGTCTTCATCGCTGAAATGCGATATTGCTCTTGATATGTTTGCTTTGGCTCCCGCCTCAATCACCGCTTCCGCAACCTGATCGCAGAAGTAATACATATCGGTGCTTGACACTATGCCAAATCTCACAGACTCGGCCATTGCCAGCAGAGTTGCCCAGTATACAGCCTCGTCTGAAAGCTTATCTTCAAACGGGAATATTTTTTTGTTGAGCCAGTCGGAAAGCGCCATATTCTCGCCGTAGCCTCTCATAAGGCACATTGCGCTGTGGCTGTGGGAATTGACAAAGCCCGGAAGCATAACCTTGTTCGTGCCGTCATAAACCTCGCCGTAGTCTGTCTCCGGCATAACATCTGAAATATATTCGATATATTTATCTCTGACGCCCACATACATATTGCTTCGTGCATCAAAATTCTCATCTATAACAGTTATATTTTTAAAAAGCATATATTCACTCCCTTGCTTATTTCCCGGCACTAACAGTTGATTATATCATATTTTTTACCTGTTTTACTACAGAAATTGCTTTATCACAGTTTTTTCACACAAAAAACAAATACTTAAAAATCAGCCAAACAGTTTTAATTATTTTTATGCAGAATTTCTTTAACGTTTTCGTATAATTACTGAACATTTCCACATAATAACTGAACAGCTTAATATTACAGGCTTAATCAATAAGGAGGGCTATATGAAAGCTACAGGAATTGTAAGAAGAATTGACGACCTCGGCAGAGTTGTCATTCCAAAGGAAATAAGGAGAGTGCTCAGGATACGTGAGGGCGACCCGCTTGAGATTTACACCAGCAGCAGCGGCGAGGTTATTCTGAAAAAATACTCCCCTATAAACGAGCTGGGACAGTTTGCATCTGAATTTGCAGAAGCCGCTGCCGGCACTCTGGGAAGTACTGTTATCGTTTCGGACACCGACCAGATTATAGCTGCGGCAGGAGCAGGCAAAAAGGAATATATAGACAGCAAAATCGACTACGAGCTGGATAAAATAATCCAAAGCAAAAACAAACATCTCAACGACTCTAAAATAGTTGTACCTATACTTTCACAGGGCGATGCCATAGGCGCCATCACCATAATACCAAAGGACAAACACATCCTTGGCGACACAGAGCTTAAAGCAGCTGAAATCGGGGCAGGCTTTCTGGCAAGGCAGATGGAAAGTTAAGAAATACCGGCAGAGGAGCAATCCCCCGCCGGCATTTTACTAGTCATCGTATTCCGTTTCAAAGTCTGTTATTGTCCCCGTTACAGCATTTATATCCATACTGTACTCCATACCGTTATACTTGAATTCTATCTCGTATACCCCGTCATCAAGCTCTATCTCAAATCCATAAATCTGTGAAGCTGCAAGGCCTGCTTTAGCAAGGGCTATTTCCTTGGCTTTTGCCTCTCCGATATACTTTGAAAAATCATCAGGATTTCCGTCCTTTTCAAATTTAAGCACAGTTCCCTTTACGGCATCTATTTCAAAGTCGTATTCTACATTACCCACATAGAATTCAACATCGTAAACCTTAACTCCGTCATCTGTATCAAGCTTTACTTTTTCAAGTGTAATCTGTGATTTGACAAGACCTGCCTTGGCAAGGGCTGTTTCAAGAGCCTTATCCTTGCCTATATACTTATGATTAGTATCCACCGTACTCTTTTTAGGACTGTATTCTCTGCTGTATTCTACAATTTTACCTGTTCTGGCATTAACATCATACTCATATTTCCAGCTGCCTTTTCTGAATTTCACTTCATATACAGCCTTACCATCATCATAATCATATCTGCATACAAGGTTTGTAACCGATGCTTTTGATATTCCGGAAAATGCAAACGCCTTGTCAATCGCTGCAGTCTGTCCTATCAGCTTCCCTGATAAATACCTGTATCCATACTCTACACTTTTTTCTCTTACAGCGCCGGTTTTGGCATTAATCTTATAGCTGTACTCAGTACGTCCCTTTTTGAATTCCACTTCATACACAGTAACTCCGTCGTCTTTATCTCTGTCACACTCTATATCCCATACTGCCGATCTTGTTGTCCCGGCATTTTTGAGAGCTTTAGATATTGCAGTATTTTCACCTATATATGAAGCTCCAAATGCGGTAATCCCCATTGATAAAACCATTGCCGCCGAAACTGCAAACGCTATCGCTTTTCCAATTATTTCTTTTCTCATATCATTTCTCCTCTAATCATCATACTCTTTATCAAATTTAAGAATTTTGCCTGATTTTGCGTCAATATCAACCTCATACTCCATATTCTGATATTTGAAATCTATTTCATATTCCCCGTCATCAAGCTCTATTTCATAGTCATGTATCTGCGAAGCTGTCAGACCTGCTTTGGCAAGGGCTATTTCCTTAGCTCTGGATCTGCCTATATATTTACTTCCGCTGTTATCTGCGCTGTTTTTGTGATGACTGCCTTCATATCCGTCACCATCGGTTTCGTATTCAATGATATTGCCTGTGGTTGCATCTATCTCAAACTCATACTCGGCGCTTCCGCAGTAGAACTCAATATCGTAGGTTATATTTCCGTCATCACATTCAAACTCAACCTCACAGCCGGAAATCTGTGATTTTTTAAGGCCTGCTTTGGCAAGAGCTATGTTTAAGGCTTTGTCCTTGCCTATATACTGGCTTTTGTTTACCTCTCCGTATGATACTGCAGGTGTCTTGTCACTGCTTTTTTCTGATGCCAGAAGTATCAGCTCCTGCGTTGAAAGCTTGAGCAGTCCCGCCTCTGTCAGTCTGGAATCTGATGCTGCCAGAGTTTTAATCAGATATGCCTTGCCCTCTGAAATACCGTTTTCGGCCGCAAACGCAGTGATTTCACTGTCATCGGTTATGCATTGGCCCATAACTGCCGCAGACAGAGCATAGCTTCCCAGATACTGATTGAGACTTGAGGAAAGCTCCTCCTGCAGGCTTGTACCTTTGGCGCTGTCCTTTGCCTGAACAGATACCAGAATCGAATTCGATATATCGTTCAGGAAACCCTGCTGAAGCATGGATCCGACTATGGCATTGGCTGCAACCTTCATATCAGTTCCCGCAAGACTCATATCATCAAGAATCTTCTCACCGTCTTTGTTTACGGCGGAAGCCTCGATTACTTTGCCGTTATCATCTACAGAAAGCTGTATGCTCGGGTTGACATCAAGACCGATTATTGCTGCCGCCTCTGATGCGCCGCCTTTCCCGAATGCAAGAACTCCTGCTATACATATGATGAGAGCCGCTGCAACAGAGCCGAAGACTTTATATGCAGGTTTTTTCTTTTTGGGTTTTAAATATACTGTTTTTCTTTCTGGCTGCTGCTCCGTCTGTTCTCTAATACCGCAGGCTTTCATTATATCGTCTAATTTATCAGGCGTAGCGCTGCATACTGCGGCATGAATTCTTTTTTCTATTTCTCTGTTATCCATAAGCTACACCTCCTTGACTTCGAGTGCCTGTCTCAGTTTTTTTAGACTTCTGTTATATTTGGAAAGTACAGTCGAGACAGGCATATCAACTATTTCTGCAATCTCCCGGTGCTTCATTCCCGCCATTGAATGAAGCATTACAATCTGTCTTTCGTCTTCGTTGAGTACATTCATTGCTTCTTCCAGTATGATGGCATTTATGTCATTTTCGTGTCCGTTATCAGAGATACTGTAGGTGTAATCTGCAATATCCTCGTGCTGTTTTGTGTCACGGATTCTGTTGTAGCACATATTTCTCACTATCGTAAGTATCCATGCCATCGGCTTGCCCTGCTTCTGGTATGTATCCGCAGAATTGTATATTTTTACAAATACCTCCTGCATTATATCTTCCGCATCGTGACTGTTTTTAAGTATTGACAGCGCAAAACCGTAAACAGTATCCGAGGTGAGCACATACAGCTCTTTAAATGCCGATGCGCTGCCCGCCGCTATATCTGATAAAATTTTCTCATCTACATAAACTGCCATAATCTGTTTCCCTGTAACTTTTAGTAGGCTTTTTTGTACTCCTTACTGTACTCTACGATTTTGCCCGATCTGGCATTAACATCGTATTCGTACCTGTAATTGCCTTTTCTGAATTTAACTTCGTATATTTCCTTGCCGTCATCATAGTCATAATAGCATACAAGACCTGAAACTTTGTTTCTGTTTATTCCTGAAAAGCTGAACACCTTGTTCTTAGCTGCGCTCTTGCCTATTCTGGCTTTTGAGGACGGCACATATCTGTACTCTACGCTTTTCTCTCTGATATTGCCTGTTTTTGCATTGATGGTGTAGCTGTACTCTGTGCTGCCCTTAATAAATTCAACCTCATAAACGGTAATACCGTCATCGCTGTCACGTTCACATTCAAGCTCCCACACTGCTGATCTTATTGTTCCTGCATTCTTGAGCGCCTTTGAGACAGCAGCGTCCTTGCCTATATATGAAGCTCCGAATACTGCCGCCCCTGAAGATACTACCATTACCGCCGCAAGTGTCAGCGTCACAACTTTTCTTATTAACTTATTTCTCATAATCTTTTCCTCCATATTTGCTTATTTATATATACAACACAGGAGAATTAGATTTTATTGCATCATTTTTAAAAAAATTTATTTTTTCTCCGAAAGAGTCATAAGAAGCTCAAGAGCCTCGTCAAGCCACCTGCTTTTTTCGGCTGTAAGCCTCATAAACGGCTTTACTCCTCCGTGGAAGAAAATACGCATGCCGTATTTCTCCGAAAGCGCCGCAAGCACCGGTCCTCTCAATCTGTTTTTTTCTCCGAAATAGAATACCAGTCTGCCGTTTTCAACGCAGACCTTAGATACAAATTCGTCTGCCGCAAGCTTTCGTATTCTGGATATTCTGATAAGGTTCATAACCTGCTTCGGAACATCTCCGAAGCGATCTATGAGTTCTTCTATGACATCCTCTTCATTTTCTTCTGTTTCAACCTCTGCGATTTTTTTGTACATATGAAGCTTGAGGGTTTCATCCTCGATATATCTGTCAGGAATATATGCCCCCACAGGAATTTCAACAAGGGTTTCCTCTTTGTTGTCGTTTACAATCTCTCCCTGCAGCGCCTTAACTGCGTCTGCAACGAATTTGCAGTAAAGCTCATACCCTATATTCATCATATGTCCGTGCTGCGCAGTACCTAATATATTGCCTGCGCCTCTGATTTCAAGATCCCGCATTGCAACCTTGAAGCCTGAGCCAAATTCGGTAAAGTCCCTGATTGCCCTCAGGCGTTTTTCGGCAACCTCATTTAGCACCTTGCCCGGCTGATACATCAGATAGGCGTATGCCATTTTATCGGAACGGCCGACTCTGCCCCTCAGCTGGTGAAGCTGTGAAAGCCCGAACCTGTCCGCATCAAGCACAATTATAGTGTTTACATTTGATATGTCAAGCCCCGACTCGATTATTGTGGTGGCAACCAGCACATTGGTCTTACCCTCTATGAAGCCCAGCATAACTTTTTCGAGCTGTACCTCGTTCATCTGTCCGTGACCCGTCGCAACGCTTGCCTCCGGTACGAGTGACGAGATCTTTGAGGCAACCATATCTATGCCCTGAACTCTGTTGAACACAACGTATACCTGTCCGCCTCTGCCAAGTTCTCTTTCGATAACATCGCGTATAATATCGTCCTCCTGCTCAACAACGTAGGTCTGTACAGGGAGTCTGTCCTCCGGCGGCTCCTCTATAAGGCTCATATCTCTGATGCCTGTCAGCGACATATGAAGCGTTCTCGGTATAGGGGTTGCCGAAAGCGTCAGCACATCTACGTTTTTTCTCAGTTTTTTGATAGCCTCCTTGTGTTTGACACCAAACCTCTGCTCCTCGTCTATTACAAGAAGTCCTAAATCTTTAAAGGATACATCCTTTGACAGAAGTCTGTGGGTGCCTATCACCAGATCCACCTGCCCGTTTTTGAGTTTTTCTATGGTTTTTTCCTGCTCCTTGTCGGACTTAAATCTGGACAGCACATCTACTTTAAAAGGAAACTTTTCAAATCTGTCCTTGAGCGTATAGTAATGCTGGTTTGCAAGTATTGTCGTAGGAACTAAAACCGCAGCCTGCTTGCCGTCTGCAACGCATTTAAACAGAGCCCTTGCCGCAACCTCCGTCTTGCCGAAGCCCACATCTCCGCACAGAAGTCTTTCCATTGCAACCGGTTTTTCCATATCCGCCTTTATCTCCGCAATGCATCTGAGCTGGTCGTCTGTTTCGACATATGGAAAGCTGTCTTCAAATTCTCTCTGCCATGGGGTGTCCGGTCCGAAAGCATAGCCCTTTTCAAGCTGTCTTGCGGCGGTAAGCTCTATAAGGTCTGCCGCCATTTCGGCAACAGCCGCCTTTGCCTTTGCCTTTGTTTTTTTCCATTCGCCGCCCGAAAGGCTGTTTATCTTGGGAACCGCGCTGTCTGAGCCTGTATATTTCTGAACTATATCCATCTGCTCTACAGGTACATACAGCATATCCTCTCCGGCATATTTGATATGCAGATAGTCTTTTTTCTCACCGTTTACAGTCAGCTGCTTAATTCCCATAAACCTGCCTATACCGTGATTTTCGTGAACGATATAGTCGCCTTTTTTGATGTCGGCAAAGCTTTTTATCTGCTGAGTGTTCTCACTCTTTATTCTCTTTTTTCTTTTTTTGTGTCTGCTTCCGGTAAATATATCCGCATCCGAGATCCATACCTTCCGGCTTTCGGGGAAGTCAATGCCGGAGGTCAGCTCGCCCGGCTTTACAGATACCTTTCTTTCAAGTCCCTCTCTTGAAAGAAACTCCCTCATATTGTTTACACGCTCGGAAGATGAGCAGACAATCGTTATCTCATAGTCTTTTTTGATGTAGGATTTAAGTTCCGTAACAAGCATATCCAGCCTGCCGTTAAACACCACCGGCTGACGGCTTACTACATTGTGAAGCTCTGCAAAGGTTTCAATGCCTTTGATTTTCTTGGCAAAAGGAGTCAGGACATATACATTTTCTCTCTCATATATTCTGTACAGGTCCTCCTTGTGTGAAAATATCCTGTAGTCATAAGGAACAGCCTGCCCTCTTTCAAGCAGAACTCTGAAATCCTCCCTGCGCTCCGCATCTCTTAAATCAAGAGCCTCGTAAATCCTGTCGGGGTCATCGGCTATAATCCGGCCGTCTGTCATATAATCCCACAGATACTGCATATCGTCATAGAAATAGTGGAGATAGTTTTCCAGCATCTGAACGTTGTTTACCTTCTCTATATACTCTGTAATATATCCGAGTCTTTTTTCGAGGTTTTCTTTTTTGTCTGTTTCTCCGGCCTTATCGTATTTTTTTATCTGCCTGCCGTATTCCTTTCGGATTTCGTCCGCGGCCCGGCTGAATATATCTCTGTCGTTTACAAACTGGCTTGCAGGATATATTTCCACAGACTCGATATTGTTTAATGACCTCTGTGTATCGGGGTCAAAGGCTCTGATAGCGTCCACTTCATTTCCAAACAGCTCTATACGATACGGAAGCGCTCCGTCAGGCGTATATATGTCTATAATATCTCCGCGCACCGCAAACTGCCCCTGCGCATCAATTATGTTGTATCTCTCATAGCCCATATCAGAAAGCTGTTTCTTTACCTCTGCCGTATCCAGCTCTGTGCCCACCTGTATTTTCAGCACCTTTTCCTCATATATACGGCGCGGCGGAAGCTTTTTAACCGCAGCCAAAGCAGGGGCTATGACTATGCAGTCTTCCCCTGAACATAACGCTTTTAATATCCGCAGGCGCTCCACCAGCACATCGTGGTTCTTGGCCTCATATCTGAAAAAAGTTTCCTCCTCCTGCGGCATCACATATATTTTTTTGTCAATAAAAAAAGAAAGATCACCTGCAAGTCTTGCTGCTCTCACAGGAGATGCTGCAATTATGAGGGTCTGTCCTTTGCTGCTTTCGGAAATGCGGGCAGCAACCGGTGCCACCCTGCTTTCCGATATTCCCGATATATTGACTATACCTTTAGTGGTCATTTTTATCTTCTCCCACTTTTTTGTTTCTGCTATTATGTTCGTTCATAGCCCTGTCTATGCCTTTCTGCACAAAACAGCAGCAGGCATCGGCGCAGGTGTTAAGCACCGGAGCAAGCTCTTCCGCTTCTTTTTTGCCCAGCGAGCCTATGACATAGTCTTTGAGATCTCCTTTTCGTTTATCTCCTATTCCAACTCTTATCCGAGGGAACTCATCGGAGCCCAGCTGATATATTATCGACTTCATACCGTTGTGGGTCCCTGCGCTGCCTTTTTTGCGTATGCGCAAAGTCCCCGCCTCAATATCTATATCATCATATATAACGAGGAGATTTTCAACAGGCACCTTGTAGTATCTCATAATTTCTCTGATTGACTCACCGCTCAGGTTCATATAGGTCTGCGGCTTTACCAGCATAACCTTGTGTCCGTCTATGGTACCGGTGCCGTACAGAGCCTTGTGCTTGAGTTTCTTAACGTCAATACCTGTCTTGTCAGCCAGAATGTCTATTACCATAAAGCCCATATTGTGCCTTGTGGTTTCATATTCTCTGCCGGGGTTTCCAAGACCTGCTATAACGAACTCTATTCCGTTGTCGTTTTGTTTTTTTCTGTTCCAGAACATATTAGTCAAAAAGTTTACTGATTGAGTTGTTTGTGAATACTCTTGTCATCGCTTCCGCAAACAGCGGCGCAACTGACAGATGAGTCATTTTTTCTATTTTCTTTTCTTCAGGAATAGGAACTGTGTTTAATAAAACGAGTTCGCTTATAGCTGAATTTTCAATTCTTTCGATTGCAGGTCCCGATAATACCGCATGAGTTGCGCAGGCAAATACGTCCTTTGCGCCTAAGTCCTTGAGTGCATTTGCAGCATTTGTAATTGTTCCCGCTGTATCTATCATATCGTCGATGAGTATGCAGTTTTTGCCTTCGATGTTACCGATTATGTTCATAATCTCGCTCTTGTTAGGCTCCGGTCTTCTCTTGTCAACTATTGCAATAGGTACATTGAGAGGCTCTGCCATATTTCTTGCTCTTGTAACCGAGCCGTGGTCAGGTGATACCACTACGATATCATCAAGGTCTTTTTCTTTGAAGTATTTTACAAGTATTGGAAGTCCAACCAGGTGGTCTACCGGAATATCAAAGTATCCCTGTATCTGCGCTGCGTGAAGATCCATAGTCAGAACTCTGTCTGCTCCCGCTGCAATAATAAGGTCTGCAACAAGCTTTGCTGTGATAGGATCTCTTGCCTTTGCTTTTCTGTCCTGTCTTGCATATCCGTAATACGGGATAACCGCGTTAATTCTGCCTGCTGACGCTCTCTTCATTGCATCTATCATTATAAGGAGCTCCATTAGGTTGTCGTTTACAGGGTCGCAGGTTGACTGTACGATATAGCAGTCAACGCCTCTTACTGTTTCCCACAGGTTAACGGATATTTCACCGTCACTGAATTTTGTTACTGTTGCTCTGCCTAAAGGTTTGCCCATTATTGAGGCGATTTCCTCTGCCAGCTCTAAATGTGAGTTTCCTGCAAAAACTTTGTACTCTGAGAATGCACCTGATTTCATTTCTTCTGTTACCTCATCTTTCGTTTTGTAGTTAGCAATATTATTTATTTTTCTTAAGCAGTCCGCTGCGTGAAGCCCAGCCTTCTTTGATTTCTTCTCTGGCTCTTGCAATCAGAAGCGAGTCCGCCGGAACTTTTCTGGTTACCGTGCTTCCTGCTGCAATGTATGCGCCCTTTTCCACTGTAACAGGGGATACCAGATTGGTATTGCAGCCGATAAAAGCTCCGTCCTCCACAACAGACCTGTGCTTATTAGTACCGTCATAATTTACAAAAACAACACCGCAGCCTAAGTTTACATCCCTGCCCACATCGCTGTCACCTATGTATGTAAGGTGAGCGGCCTTGGTGCCGTCCCCCATTGACGAGTTCTTAACCTCAACAAAATCCCCCACTTTGCATTTACTGCCTATATTGCTGTCAGGCCTTATGTATGCAAAAGGTCCGACCTTGGTATCATTTCCTATGCTACTCTCAAGTACAACCGAGTTCTGCACTTCAGTTCTGTCGCCTATGTTGGAATCCTTAATTCTGGTTGAGGGTCCTATGCGGCAGTCTTTGCCTATGCTTACATTGCCCTCGAGAATAACGTCAGGGTATATGAAAGTGCCTTCGCCTATGCGTGTGCCCTCTTCAATGTATGCCCTTCTAATATCCATAAAGATGACGCCCTGATTTGCATATCCGATGTTTCTTTCGATACGCTCTTTTTCGAGCTTCTCATAATCCTTGTAATTCATATTAAAACTTCCTGTCCAGTTTGAGTATCATTTCGCCCGCCTTGTATATGTCCCCTGCGCCCATTGTCATAATAAGGTCTCCTGCCGAGGAGTTGTTGTAGACAAAGCTTGCGATGTCCTCTAATTTATCAAAGTAATATACCTCTTTGTCGGGATACTGTTTTCTGATTTCCTGCACCAGTCCCTTGGAACTTATATTATACACATTCTGTTCTCTGGCCGCATAAATCTCCGCAAGCACAACCTTGTCCGCATTCTCAAAGGAGGCTGCAAACTGGTCAAACAGCGCAAGAGTTCTGGTATATGTGTGCGGCTGGAACAGGCACCACAGGCTGTTGTGCGGAATTTTAACCGCCGCCGCAAGAGTTGCCTTTATCTCTGTAGGGTGGTGCGCATAGTCGTCTATTATCTTCCTGCCGTCTGCAGTCTGTCCCTTGATATCAAATCTGCGCTGCGTACCGCTGAAATTTTCAAGGGTTGAAACAATGTCCTCAACATCAACGCCCAGCATATGACAGCATGCAAAGGAAGCGAGAGAATTGAGTATGTTATGTTCTCCCGGAATTGCAAGCTGTATTGATGCCAGCGCTCTGCCCTCGTGGTTTACTGTAAATTTCGGCAGTCCGCTGTTGAATTCTATGTCTGTCACATAATATGTGCAGTTTTCTGAAAATCCGAAAGTTATAACGTTGTCAAGATCCTTGACCACGCTGTTTACAAACGGATTGGCATTGTAGGCTATAATGGTGCCGTCCTCAGGCACAAGCTTTGAAAATCTGTCAAAGGATTTGACGATATGGTCTATATCCTTGAAGTAGTCAAGATGGTCTGAGTCTATGTTTAAAATAATCTCGATTTTAGGACAGAGGCTCAAAAAGCTGTCTCTGTACTCGCAGGCCTCTGTTACAAAATACTGCCCTGAGCCGACCTCTACATTGCCGCCTATCTCTGCGAGATTACCGCCTACAAGTATTGTAGGCGCCTTGTTTGCGTGTTTTAAAATCAAAGAAACCATAGAGGTTGTCGTTGTCTTGCCGTGAGTTCCCGATACAGCAATGCTGTAATCGTATTCGCTCATCAGTCTGCCGAGCATCTGCGCCCTTGTAACTGCGGGTATGCCAAGCTCTCTGGCTCTGGCTATTTCGGGATTGTCATCCGAAACTGCCGCCGTATAAACCACAAGGTCTGCTCCTTCAACGTTTTTTGCTCTATGGCCTAAGAAAATTTCTGCGCCGCTTGCTATAAGTTTGTCTACCATTTCGCTTTCTTTCATATCGGAACCGCTTACCTGAAAGCCTCTCTCAAGAAGGATTTCAGCAATGGCAGACATTCCTATTCCTCCGATTCCGATACAGTGTATTCTCTTGCAATCTGTCAAATTTATCATATAAACATCCTCCAGATGTGTATCTCCGTATTTTAATCAATTTACCTTGAATTATAATCGCAGAACCATTATACCATAAACGCAGTGAAAAAATGCTGTATTTTTAAGTTTTTTTATTTAAAAGAATACTGTCTAATTTGAATTGTCAGATTTTTGCGAGAAAAAGCTTGTAATTCCAGTATTTATAGTGGTATAATATATCATCAACTAATCTCTTGTCGTGAAAGGATGGAAATAGGAATGAACATAACAGATGTAAGAGTTCGCAAGGTAAATGACGAAGGAAAAATGAAAGCGGTTGTTTCTATCACTTTTGATGATGAATTCGTAGTACACGACATAAAAATTATCGAAGGACAGAACGGCCTGTTTATTGCAATGCCTAGCAAGAAAATGGGAGAAGGCGATTTCAGAGATATCGCACACCCTCTTCTTTCTGAAACACGCAACAGAATCAAGGATGCAATATTTGCAGAGTACGAAAAGGTTCTTGCCGAAAAGGAAGAAGAAGCAGAATAAAACTGTTTCCACACAAAAAGAGTTGTTGCACAGGTTATTAATCGCTGGTGATTATCTGTGCAGCAACTCTTTTGTTTTAGTCTACAAAAATGCTGCCTCCTATGAACTCTCTGATTATAGAGTTATTAACTATAATCGAGTCATCTTCAATGGTTCTGAAAAACCTTAAAAATTTAAGCATTCTCACTGCTTCAGAGTATTCTGGCTCATCTTCCTTTATGTCTTTGAGCAGAGGCTCTGCATATTTTTTGAGTACGGCAAGCTCATATATATGAACTGAATTAAACAGCACATCTGCCTGATCGTTATACGGAAAGATGTTTTTGTCCTCTCCTGCTCTGACCTTAGGCCATGAGCTTATGGTTGACTGCGCGCTGTGCCCTCTGTACTGATAATCCCTTACAAGTCTTCTTAGCATTCTCGCATCTGTTGTCGGTATCCTGTTGTGTCTGTCAATGTTAAGCTGAGTAAACGGACTTATATAAATTCTGAATTTCTCACCGTCGTCTATATACGGCGTCAGGTCACCGTTCAGCGCATGAATACCCTCAATTACAATTGGCTGTGTCTGCTTTATTTTTGTAATTCTTTTGCCAAAGGTCTTTTTACCCTCCATAAAGTCAAACTCCGGCAGGTCAACCTCTCTGCCCGCAAGTAAATCATTCATATTGCTGTTAAACAGCTCTATGTCTACCGCTCCCAGATTTTCATAATCGTGCTCTCCGTATTCATCAAGCGGCGTATTGGTTCTCTCTACGAAATAGTCATCGGTTCCGAGGTAAAGAGGGTTTAATCCGTTTACTTTGAGCTGTATGCACAGCCTCCTTGCAAATGTTGTCTTGCCCGATGATGATGGTCCTGCAATCAGGACTATTCGTTTTTTGCGCCTTGTAATCATATCGGCTATTTCTGCGATTTTTTTCTCGTGCAGTGCTTCCGAAAGCTGAATAAGCTCTTTGTATTCGCCGTTTTCAACCTTTCTGTTTAGGTCCGAAACAAACGAAACACCCATTATTCTGCCTCTTACTGTAGCCTCTCCGAAAGCATCATACAGCTTGGCTTCTTCTTTGTATTCCGGAATGACATCAGGCATAGTCGGGTGAGGGAACCTGACTATGACACCTCTCCTGTATTTCTTCAGCTCAAAGTATTTGATATACCCTGTTGACGGCACCATAAGACCGTAAAAGAAATTGCTGTAGCCCTCAAGTGAATAAAATCTTACCTTGTCTGCTTTTTTATGAAGAAGTGCAAGTTTCTCAGGCTGGTCAAGCTCTATAAATCTTCTCTCCGCCTCGCTTACAGAAACCTCCTCCTTAACAAAAGGCAAATTTGCCTCTACGATATCTCTCATTCTGTTTTCGACATCAGCAACCTGCTTATCTGTCAAAACAGTATCACACGCTATTGTCGTATAAAGACCTTTACTGAGTGAATTTTGTATATCAACATTCACATCACCGAGAATATCCTTTACAGCCTTGAGATAAATAAGCGACAGACTGTACTGATAAATCAGATTGGCGGCCTGCGTGCGTATATCAAGAAATTCTATTATACACGGATTGTCGATAGTCTCCGTAAGGTCCACAAGGTCATTGTCTTTTTTAGCCGCAACCACGGTATACGGAAGTTCACCTGCATACTTTAAGACAAGCTCCTCAATAGCCATACCCTTGTTTATCTCTATTGTATCAAACTCGCCTCTGAGTTCTTTTCGTATTTTAATTTCCATAACAATCCCTTTCTAAAATTCTCCCTTTATATCACATTTAAAGCCCTAGCCCGATTTGCACAAACAAATCGCGGCAGGTCTTATGCAAAGACTCTACAAGCGCTGTTATAAGAGTCTACTGCCTGCCTAGCCAAGCATAGCTTGGGGCAAAAAGGCAACGCCGAATTATAATGGCAATCAGCATTGTAATACACGAGCTGCGTCGAGTGTATTTCAATGGTTTTTACCT
>URGK01000057.1 GCA_900547295.1 uncultured Eubacteriales bacterium | reverse complement strand
TTGCTTATTCCTCTTGAAACAGAAAGGTATGTGCGCAATTGGCTGTTAATGTTTTCGGTATATGCATTAGACAGCTTTCTATCGTTCAAAGGGGCTTGAAGCTGCCATGCGGGAGCACTTAACAGCTTCACTGGAAAGACTAAAGACAGATTATGCAGACATTTACTATCTGCATCGTATAAATCCTGATATTCCGGTAGAGGATGTGGCAGAGGTAATGGGAAAACTCATTTGTGAGGGACTGATACGCGGCTGGGGGCTGTCTCAGGTAGATGTTGATGTAATCAATCGTGCGCATAAAGTAACGCCGCTTTCGGCAGTTCAGAATATATATTCCATGCTGGAACGCGGAGTAGAGGAGGAGGTTATTCCATACTGCATTGAACACAATATCGGTGTTGTACCTTTTTCCCCGATTGCCAGCGGCTTTTTATCCGGTAAAGTAACTGTAAACTCGGATTTTTCCCACAGTGATGATGTGAGAAAATTTGTACCGCAGCTGCGCAAAGAGAATATGGAAGCAAATCAGCCTGTTCTTGAACTTTTGGGAAGCTATGCAGAGCGCAAGAATGTGACAATGGCACAGATTTCTTTGAGCTGGATGCTTCATAAATATCCTAATGTTGTGCCTATTCCGGGCTATAAAAACCAGCAGCGCATTCTTGAAAATCTGGGAGCATGGAATATATCGCTTATAGAGGAGGAGTTTGCCGCACTGGAAGATGCTCTTGCACAGATTACTGTATATGGGCATCGAGGATTTGTAGAACAGCAGGGCAGCAGCATGAAAGAGTGGAACAGAAAGTAACTGATAGACGTTTTTAAACCGATTTAAATGTCACAGCTTTGTTTCTGTTTCTTTTGACTTTGGATTAGTGTATAATGGTACATATACATACAAAAGGAGAATGAATTTATGACTGAAGGAGTTAAATACAGCCAGATATATCTTGTGAATATAGTAGTGGAGAATGACTGGGGATACCACCTTGACTCGCTGTGGTACGGCTCAGAGACAAAGAATCTTGCTCTTATGATTATAGATGTTATGAAGTCGTGGTATGAGCCTAACAAAGAGGTTCTGGGTCAGAGCATCAGAGAGTTTCACGAGAAGCTTGAAAGGGCGGCAGATGAAGAGAATCCTGCATCGATTTCATTCAGAGAGCTTACAGGTGAGATGTTTCACGAAAACGGCCTTAAGCTGACAATAGAGACTACAAATAATCTTGATGAAATGTATGCATTTGTTTTTAACGAGTCGTTTGAAATCTTTGCGGTAAACGGAGAGAAACCGGAGGACTTTGACAGTGTTGCAGGCTACATAGATTATCTCGAAAATACCTGCAAAGCCGATGAGCCTATACTGAATGCGCTTAAATCAAAGGACGAGAATGATATAGCCAATGCTATATGTATGATTGACATTAAATATGATTATTCCGGACGTCACTATGTACCTCAGAAGCCTAAAAAATAAAGGATTTTAAACACAGCAATTTTCAGAAAAAAATACAAAGTTGCTGTGTTTTTGTTACTGTTTTTTTATAAATGTTGATAGTCTTTTTTGTTGAATTTTTTCGCTTTAAATTTAGATAAAATATTAACAAACCCATTGACAGTAAAGGTTCAAAATAGTATTATTTAATTGTAAAGAAAAACGGTTGTGAGAATGAATGCACAACATAATAATTTATAAAATTTAGGAGGATTTAAAATGGCTAAGATTAAGACAGTTTTAGAATGCATAATGGAGAGAGAAAACAACCCTAAGATGATCGGTTCATATGTAAACTTAAAGACAAGAATGTCAGCTGGCGATGCTCACTATGCTGGTGAACTTGTAGAAGGCGCACACATCGTAACTGCATGGGGAGACGTTGGAACAGAACTCGCTATCAGACTTCACGGTGACGAATCATTATTCGTAGGTTACTCAGAAGTTAGATACACTGCTCCAGTATTCGCAGGCGACTGGATGGAATACGGCGGATATATCGAAAAGGTTGGTAACACTTCACTTACTTGCAAATTCTTCGCTTACAAATGGATGAAGGATTCAAAGGATGCTGACGGCAACGTAATCAACGGATCAGGCGCAGAAATGATCAACCCACCTGAACTTTGCGCATATGGTACTGGTACTCTTATGGTTAAGAAGCCATTACAGAGACCTGAATTCGCAGATCCTGAATTCGTAGCAGATGCTGATGCATACAGAAAGGCAAACGCTTAATTAAATAAACCGATCTCCATTGGGTTTCAGGGTGAAACCTACATAGATTAGCTTTTTACAGATGGACTTGCTTTTGTCCATCTGTTTTTTGTGGTTTTCTGTGACACTTTTATGACACTTTTCATACAGTTTCAAGTAGGAAATGAGATCTGCTATCTGCTATCATTTAAGTGCAATCGTAAATGATTGCTAAAATGTGAAAAGGAGATATACGGATTATGAAAAAGAAAAAAATTTGGGGGATAACCCTTGCAGCAATTATGGTGACTTCCGTTATAGGGTCATCAACGGCTGTGTTCGCAGGAGAAAAGACCGGTGGAGATATACCTCCGGCGCAGATGGCAGAGGTGAGTCAGGATAAGCTTCTGTCAGAAATTGATGCTCTTGCAGATGAGTACAACAGGATATATGATTCTCATATCGACCTGTGGGACAAGCTGTATGATGCATATAACAGTCTTGAAGCGGATTACGATTTTGAGGATTTTGACGAAAACACGTTTATACGCAGTCTCAAGACAATGACAGAAGCCGAAAAAGATACACTTATTGCAGATATAGAGAAGCTTGACAGGCTTTCAGAGGAGATGGACAGACTATATGAAGAAGTAATGCCGATGCTCGACAGGGATATGCTTTTCGAAGACGAAAACATAGATCCTGAAACAGCAGCCGAAATGGATTCTCTGGAGGAAGAATATTTCAGAATTTATAATTCTCATTCGGATCTGTGGGAAAAGGTATATGATGCCGAAAAAGACCTTCCGGAAGACTATGATTTTGAAGACTATGACGAAATCGAAGCTATAAAGGGGGTTAAGAGCCTGACAGAAGCTGAAAAAGCTGCCCTGATTGCAGACATAAAAAAGCTTGATGAAATAGAGAAGAAACTTGATGAATTATATAAATCTGTATGGGGTGAAGATTACGGTGATGATACTATTGCTTTTGATGATGATAATGTGTAAAATCAGTAATAAGCAGACAATATAAATGATACGGTTTTGCATATGATGATGCAGGATTTTTCAGGAGGCTCAAATGGGGTATTCGATATATATAGCAGAAGATGACAAAAAAATAAGGGAGCTGATCCACAGATTTCTTGAAAGCGACGGATATGCCGTTATCTCATTTGAAAACGGTGATGAGCTGCTGACAGCTTTCCGGAAAAATCCTGCCGATCTTGTAATTCTGGATATTATGATGCCGGGAACAGACGGACTTGAAATATGCAGCAGATTGAGAGAGTTTACAGACGTGCCGATAATACTGCTTACAGCAAAGGATTCAGAACTGGATTATGTGAGCGGGATAACGCAGGGCAGTGATGACTATCTGACAAAGCCGTTTCGTCCTACAATACTTCTTATGCGTGTCAAAGCTCTCCTAAGACGTGTTGAAATGAGTAAAAACAAAATTTCCGAGGAAAAAAACATCACAGCAGGAGATCTCAGGTTTGTACCGGAGGAAAATACCGTATACTGCAATGATAAAACAATATGTTTTTCGCAGACAGAATTAAAAATGCTTACTTTTATGATGAACCGAGCCGAAAAAGCATATTCAAGAGAAGAATTACTGAATGAAATATGGGGCTATGAGAGTGAAGTTGAAACAAGAGTGACGGATGAAACCATAAGGCGAATAAGGAAAAAACTGCTTCAGGCAGGCAGCAGCGTAAAAATCGAAACCATATGGGGATTCGGATACAGAATGAAAACAGCAGAGGAAACCGGAAATGAAAAGTATTAAACGCAAAATTATCTACATAATTCTTTCATCGGTTTTTTTGCTGTTTTCTGCTTTCTTTTTAATTATGAACGTATTTATTCCGGGGCATTTTGCAAATGAAGCCAAAGAAGCGCTGAAAGCGGAAATCAATTATATGAACGAGGATGGCAGTGACTATGAATGGAGTTTTCTGAGCTACAATATAAAGTATATAGAGGAGAATATACCTTATGAGCTGTACGGCTACGGCAAAGATACTCTCAAAGCCAGAACGGCAATCACAAAATACTGTGAAGAAAACAATACAGAAAACGGCGAATGCTATATCTGTAAAACAGACAGCAGCAAATACGTTTTTATGACGGCGTCAGAAGGTGACAGCGAAGACTATTCGTACATTATGTATATAGATGTAAATCCTGTTACAGAATATATGACTTCTCTTAATCAGATATTTTTCGCAGTTCTGATTGCAGTTTCTGCAATTATGTGTATAATAGGGCTGTATTTCGGCAGAACCGTAGAAAACGCTCAGGAAAAACAGAGAATTTTTTTCCAGAACGCATCACACGAGCTCAAAACACCTCTTATGTCAATACAGGGCTATGCAGAGGGGATAGAAACAGGAGTGCTTGATGCAGGCGATTCAGCCCGCATTATTTTGGAAGAAAGCGACAGAATGACTCAGCTGGTTGAAGAACTGCTGGAGATTTCTAAAATTGATATGGAGCAGATAAACCTGAACAAAACATTGGGAGATATAAGGGAATGTCTTTATGACTGCCTCAGGATGCTTGAGCCTGTGTCAATGCGTGAAAACATCAGGATTACACCTTGTTTTTCGGACAGTCCGGTTTCTGCGGTTTATGATGAAACACAGATGAAAAAAGCTTTTCTTAATATACTTATGAACGGTATAAGATATGCCGGAAGTGAAATTCTCATATTCTGTCATGCGGAGGGAGGCAATGCCGTTATTAAAATACAGGACGACGGCGACGGTATAGCAGAGGAGGATATAAAGCATATATTTGACAGGTTCTACATAGGCAAAACAGGCAATACAGGCATAGGACTGGCTCTTACAAAGGAAATAGTCAGATTGCACAAGGGTAATATAAGAGCATACAACAGTGAAACCGGCGCAGTATTTGAAATAAAACTGCCGTCATGAGCATCACATAGCAGGATAAGGAAAATGCAGGTAAAGAGAAAAAGGAGGCTTTTCAAATGACAGTAAAACGATTTTTCGTAAGTTTAATCACAGCGGCCTTTTTACTGATGCCGGCAGCTGCATATGCGGCAGAGGATATGAATACCGCAGACGAAAATGAAATTATAATTCCGGAGTCTGTATATGTAGAGCTTCATATAGGGAAAACCCATAAGGCCGAAAGCAGCATTGCGGGCGGCGTATGGAAATCAGACAGCCCTGAAACTGCGTCAGTGACGGCAAAGGGAAGCATTAAGGGAATAAAGCCCGGCAGCTGCACAGTCACCTGCACAGATAGCCGGAACCCCGAAATCGAAGAAATCTATAATGTTACGGTCAGAGAAAGATTATACAGCAGAGGCAGCGGATACTACGCAGTAACACAGGAAATAAAGCTGCCGCCGGGATCATATAATGTGAGCAGAAAAAATATAGGTCTTAAAGTGATATATGTCAACAGAAAAATGCTCGGCACATCACAGGCAAGTTATACAGACAGGACATATTGCGCGGTAAAAAACTTTCAGAAGAAATACGGACTCAAGGCTACAGGCAATGTAAACCTGAAGACGTGGGAGGCTATGGGATATTCAAAGAAATCATGGGAAAGCCTGGGCGTTTATGTCACGCCGGTTAAGATTGACGGCGCAAGCAGGAAGTCTGATTATATAAACGCAATGCTTAATACCGCAGCGGAATATGCAAGAGCGGGAACAAGGTATCGCATAGGCTGCTCCGGCAGGCCCGGCACATACGCAGACTGCAGCGGCCTTATATATCAGTGCCTTTATGCAGCCGGAATAAATCCTGACACAAACATCGTGGATCACGCGCTTGCAGAATATGAATACACGTCAAAATGGCTTGCTAAAGACAGGAAGCTTGGCAGGACGGTAAGCTTCAGCAAGAAGAAAAAAGGAGACCTTATATTCTACGGTAATCCCGTATACCACGTTGCAATGTATGCAGGAGGAGGCTATGTGTATGACAGTACGCCTAAACTTGGTGTCAGCAAGCGAAAGATGAACAGACCTGCATCAAAGGTGATAAGGGTGTTCTGGTAGGAGAATATATGTGAAATAAAGAGAATAATGATGGCGGATTTTCTCTGCTGTAACAGAAAAAAACACCGCTTTTCAGGCGATGTTTTCTGTTAAATCTTTGAGCACATATTTGGTAATATTGCTCACATTTATTATTCCCACCATAGCTCCGTCTTTGATGACAGGGGCTTTTTTGATATGTTTTTTGCTGAGTCTGCTGCAGACATCTGAAATATCATCATCTGCGTTTACGGTTACAACTGATTTTCGGGAGATATTCTTTACCTTTGTATGAACAATCTCTTTGAGTCTGCTGTCAAAATCTATGGTTATAAATGAGTAGATATTGACAAAGGAAGGGTAGCTGTCGGACAGAAACCTTATAATATCTCCGTCTGATATGAAGCCTGTAAGTCTGTCGTTATCATCGGTAACAGGCATACCGCTTACTTTCTTTTCAGATATGAGCTTCAGAGCTTCAATCAGGCTGGCATTTTCGTTTACCGTATATACGTCTTTTTTCATTATTTCAAGTAGCGGGCTTTGCGGTTTTGCAGGTGCATTTTTATCACAGAGCAGTGAGGATACAGTCTTGTTTATTCTTTTGTAGAAGAAGTTTACCACAAGACCTGTAGTAAGCGCTGCAATTACAGTTCCCTCTCTGGTTCCGACAATTTTAAAGTCAAAGAATATGAGAGAAAGTATTACTGCGATAATTACATAGGATACGTCAAGAGTTATTTTTGTCATGCCGAAGTTTGTGCCGTATTTATCAGATATGGCCTTAACTATGGCTTCACCTGAATTCATAATAACGTTTGCCGTTACAGAAAGCGAAATGCCAAAGCCTAAGACTATCGTGCCTGCGGCTACAAGCGCCAGCCTGACAGGATAAATCCCTGCAGGGATAAATGAAACCGACCACATTCCGAAATCTACGAATATACCGAAAAGTACCGAAAGGGGAACCTGCAGCAGCTGCACCGGATTGAAATCCTTTCGCAATACAATAATCTGTACGAGAATAAGGATGCAGTTCCATATTATAAGGAGTACTCCAAAAGACAATGACGGCAGCTTGTAGCTTACCACATTGGCAATGGAGGATATTGGAGATACTCCCAGTTCCGCATGCCTTGTCAGCGCAATGCCCTCTGCGGAAATAAACAGACTTATTATAAACAGCAGATATCGTTTGATTGTTTCCTTTAATGTCACTATAACCCTTCTTTCATATTGGCGTGTATTCTGTCAAGATAAGTATTCAGAAGCTGTTTTTCTTCTGAGGTGAAGCCGTCTAAGGCTCTGTATTCTATAGCCATAAACTCCTGCCTTATTATTTCGCACAGCGTTTTGCCTTTTGGCGTCAGATATATATGGTATGACCTGCGGTTGCCGTCTGCCGTTCTTCTTTCCAGCAGCGTTTCTTTTTCCATACCGTTTAAAAGATTTGTAAGTGTTGCAGGCTCAATGCAGCAGCCTGCCGCTATGTCTTTCTGGACAGCTCCGTCGTTATCGGCCAGATAATCAAGGACCTTTGGCTGTCCGGAGGTCAGCCCTGTTGATTTGATGGATGCGAACAGTGCCTTGTGAAAAAGGCTGTGGTCTGCCATCAGATAATAGTGCAGTGTGTTCATAGGTTTCTCCTTTGTTATAAAGCTAATAATTAGAATACTAACTATATACTATCATATGCCGACACATACAGCAAGCTTATTTTGAATTTAGAGCAAGACAGCAAGAAAGTTATTGAAAAACGGGAGAGCTTCTGATATACTGAGAAAAAATACTTACTGCCACCGGGTAGTCTGCTTTAGAGCATTCGTTTGTATATCATTAGGTCTTAGAAGATATACATTGCGGGTGTTTTTATTTTTGGAGGACATTATGAAAAGCTTCACAAAATTTGAATTAGGGCTGTGGGCGGTTTCGGTATCGGTTGTGTCTGCTTCGTTTATCATAGGCGGGAATTTCAGAGTGCTTACTCTGATCGCGTCATTAATCGGTGTTACGGCGCTGATATTTGTTGCAAAGGGCGATGTGACAGGGCAGGTGCTTACAGTCATGTTCAGCATGCTATATTCTGTGATTTCATTTAAATTTACCTACTACGGTGAAATGATTACATATATGTTTATGACTGCGCCAATAGCAGCCATGTCTGTTTATACATGGATAAGGCACCCTGAGGAAAAGGGTAAAAGAGAGGTTAGTATAGCCAGACTGAGTCTTAAGAAAACCATTATGCTTTGCATAACCGCCGTAATTGTTACTGTGATTTTTTATTTCATACTCAGATATTTCAATAACGCAAATCTGTTTTTCAGCACAATATCAATAACCACCAGTTTCCTTGCATCAGCACTGATGCTGTTTAGAAGCAGCGCCTATGCGCTGGCCTACGGGGCAAACGACATAATCCTTATAATTCTGTGGGTAATGGCAAGCCTTGAGGATACGGCATATCTGCCTATGGTTATGTGCTTTGCAATGTTTCTTGCCAATGACATATACGGCTTTTACAGCTGGCAGAAACGAAAAAAACTTCAGGAGGAAAAAAGACTATGTTTAGAAAAATGAGAAGATTTAAGCAGGAGTTAAGCAGAGAGGAAAGCATTGGGATACTTGAAAGCAATACGTCAGGTGTTCTGGGACTTATGGGAGATGACGAATATCCGTATACTGTGCCGCTGAGCTATGTATATGATGACGATAAGATATATTTTCACAGCGGCAGAGAGGGTCACAAGGTGAGCGCAATAAAGGCCTGCGACAAAGCATCGTTTTGCGTTATAGATAAAGATGAAGTTGTTCCGCCTGAATATACGACATATTTCAGAAGCGTTATAGCTTTCGGAAGAGTGAGATTTTCAGATGACGAAAACGAGACAATGTATGCCATAGATCTGCTTGCAAGGAAATATGCCCCGGAGGATACAGCCGAAAACAGAAAGGCTGCCATTGACAGGGAATATGACCAGCTTGCTGTGGCGGTTATGGAAATAGAGCATATGACAGGCAAGGAAGCCATAGAACTTGTTAAAAAAAGAAAAGCCAGATGATATTTTCGTTGCGTACTATCCATTTTTTTGCTAAAATTAATCTACTGGGGTTAACGGAGGTAGGAATTTGAGTACACTGGGACATTTTATTATGACATTTTTTATAGCTATGCTGCCGGTTTTAGAACTTAGGGGCGCTATTCCCATAGGCACGGCGGCAGGGCTTGATCCAAGGCTGGCATTGGCTGCGGCATTTCTGGGAAATCTGGTTCCGGTGCCTTTTATAGTTATATTCATAAATATTTGTATGGCTCAGAAGCAAAAGCGAATTTCTTGACAGAGTCGTTGCCAGAATGGAAGCCAAGGCTGAGAAGAACGCAGACAAGGTGCACAAATATGAGAATGTAGGGCTGTTTATACTGGTGGCGATTCCGCTTCCGGGGACAGGAGCGTGGACAGGAGCGCTGGTAGCGGCGTTTCTGGATATGAGGCTCAAAAGATGCTTTCCTGCAATAGCGCTGGGCGTGCTTGCAGCGGGAATTATAGTCTTCTGCCTGACCTACGGCGTAAGCGCACTGCTATAATATTACGATTTAAAAACTGCCGATGGCAGTTTTTTTAGTACCTGCTGCTTTGAAATATTATCATATCCTCGCCGATTTTTAATATGGACTGCCACGGAAGCTGTCTGTATTCGTCCAGTCTCATCTGCTTTGAAGCTTTGAAATCGGATATAAGTATCGCCTTTATTTCACCTGTCTGCGGGTCAAAAAGAAGCTCCGAGTCACACAGCTGTCCGTGTCTTGAACCTGTTGACAGATCTATAATTTCCTTATTGCCTATTTCACTTAACCGCATAATGACCTCCGCATGAGTAAATACTATTATTAATAATGATATTTGAGAGGTGAAAAATTATGTGTGAAAAATCCGAAGAAAAAAAAGAAAACAACAACATATCGGCAGAGGAGCTTGTCAGAGAACTGGGCGTTTTAAATATGTACAGCGACTTTAAAACAGATATCCAGTATATAAATATAATCGGAAGCATTGAGGGGCATACGGTACTTCCGCCCGAAAACAAAACCACAAAATACGAGCATATAATACCGCAGCTTATAGCCGTTGAGGAAAACCCTGAAATCAAGGGGCTGCTGCTTACACTTAACACTGTGGGCGGCGATGTGGAGGCAGGTCTTGCCATAGCCGAGATGATAGCAAGCCTTTCAAAGCCTGTGGTATCAATAGTTTTAGGCGGCGGACACAGCATAGGTATTCCGCTGGCAGTTGCTGCGGATTATTCCTTTATTACCAAAACCGCAACAATGACGCTGCACCCGATCAGAACAAACGGCATGGTGATTACAGCGCAGCCTACATTCGAATATATGAAAAAAACACAGGAAAGAGTTGTAAGCTTCATTGAGGAGCACAGCTGCGCAGGCAGAGAAAAAATACTGAGCCTGATTAACTGTACCGATAATATGGCAAACGATGTGGGAACAATTCTTTTTGGAAAAGAAGCAGTAGATGCGGGACTTATAGATGAAACCGGAGGTATCAGCAGCGCAATAAAAAAATTAAGAAGCATTGACAAATAGTAACAATGTATGTATTATAATGGTAAAAAAGTATCAGAAAGGGTAGAAGAAATGATTATAGTAAATATTGATTTAAAAGACAAGGAATTTGAAAAAAGACTGGGCAGGGCATTAAGCGGCAGCTTCACTGTTAATTTGTCAGAAAGCGGCTCTGAGGGAAATATTCTGATTACGGATTATGATGCCAAAAGCCCCTGCAGTGAGGGTGTGATTTACCTTGCAGACAGCAGAGCCATATGCGGAGATAATATAGTGTACAGGTTTGAAAGCGCAGAGCATATATGCAAAAAAGTTCTTTATGAATACTGCAGATATTATGACGACTACACCAAGCTGGCCCTTGGAAGCCCCTGCGGTATTACAGGCGTATGCTCTGCAAGGGGCGGCACGGGCTGCAGCAGTATTGCAATAGGCATAGCGCAGGAAATGCAGAGAGCAAGAAAACAGCAGGTTCTGTATATCAGCCTTGATATGATACCGTTTTCTCCTGCAGGGGCAGAATGTGAAATGAATATAAACAGGCTGCTGTTTAATTTTTTTACCAGAGGATTTCGAAAAGAGGATTTAACCGCCTGCCTGTCATTAGACGAGTATAGAGTTTCATATCTTAATTATGTAAGACCGTATAATAAGCTGCTGCAGCTTCAGGACAGAGAGTTTGTAAAGTTTATAAGCGCCGCAGCTGAGTCGGGTCTGTTTACCCATATAGTGCTGGATATAGGAAGCGGCATAGGCGGAATTTACGACAGTGCGATTTCTTTGTGCAGCAATATAGTTAAGGTGAGCGATGAAAGCAGCGATATATGCATGAAGGACAGTGTCTATGAGGCTCATATCAGAGGGCTTGCGGCAGGCAGCGTGATAAATGCCGTAAATAAATTTACGGTACACGATGATGATGAAACAGCCGCATCTGACGCAGTATATGTGGATTACTGCCCAGACAGCATTATATTAAAGGAGCAGATGATACATATATCTCCCGAAAAAGAAGTGAATACGAAGATAAACGGGCTTTTAGATAAAATAATGGCAAAATAATAATGCTCTAATAACAAAGTTCTATTGTGAACAGGTGGATTTTTTGATAAAATATTATCGGATTAAAGAGAAAGGAGTGATAATTTGGAACATTTGGATGCATTCATAGCAGATTTGGCTCTTATGATGCTGGTAGCAGCAGTTGTCTCCCTTCTTTTTAAGAAATTAAAGCAGCCTGTTGTTTTAGGCTATATAGTGGCAGGCTTTCTGATAAGTCCTAATTTCAAACTACTGCCGACGGTGGTGGCTGTTGAGGATATTTCCATGTGGGGTGAAATAGGGATAGTATTTCTTATGTTTGCCCTTGGACTTGAATTCAGTTTCAAAAAAATCGTAGACGTAGGTAAAAGCGCGATTATTACGGCAATGACCGTAATGACTGCAATGATTTTAATAGGATTTCTGATCGGAAGGCTTCTGGGCTGGGGCCAGATGGACAGTATATTCCTCGGCGGGATGCTGTCTATGTCATCGACTATGATAATATTAAAGGCCTATGAGGAATTCGGCATCAAGAGAAAGAAATTCGCCACGCTGGTGCTTGGAACACTTGTAATAGAGGATATCGGAGGAATTTTTATGATGATAATTCTTTCGACTATTGCAGTCAGCAAAGAGAGCGCAGGAGGCATGGCTATTGCAGGAGAACTTGGACTGCTCATTTTATATCTGGTGCTGTGGCTGGCGCTTGGTATATATCTGATACCTACATTTCTCAAAAAAGCCTCTAGGCTTATGAACGACGAGTCTCTGCTTATAGTATCACTTGCCATATGTCTTGGTATGGTAATACTTGCAAATGTGATAGGCTTTTCATCAGCGCTGGGAGCTTTTATAGCAGGTTCAATCATAGGCGGAACTGTGCTTGCAGAGAAAGTTGAGCACATTATCAAGCCTATCAAGGATATGTTCGGGGCAGTGTTCTTCATATCCGTAGGTATGATGATTGTACCGGATATGCTGGTTGAATATATATGGCAGATACTGCTTATAACTGTAGTGACAATTATCGGACAGATGACGTTCTCAACCCTTGGCATACTGATATCGGGAAATTCCCTGAATACCGCCATCAGAGGCGGCTTCAGTATGGTGCAGATAGGTGAGTTCTCATTTATAATTGCAACTCTTGGTACCACTCTCGGAGTAACAAGCGACTTCCTGTACCCTATAGTTGTATGCGTATCGGTTATAACCACATTTACAACACCGATATTCATAAAGAATTCCGAGAAGGTATATGATTTTGTAGACGACAAGCTGCCTGACAAGGCGCACAGATTTATCAGAAGATATACATCTGACCGCAAAACCTCAACAGAGCAGGAATCGGAATGGAAACAGTATCTCACCAAATATATTATCAGAACGCTTATATGCGGAGGCGGCATACTGGTTACCTACTTTGCAGGTATCAAATTTGTTGTGCCTGTGTTTGAAGAACTGATGGGTGCCGGAGCAGGTGATATCGTAGCTGTAATTCTTCTGCTTGCCTGCATACTTATACTTACAAGCATAATGTGCTCAAAGCGAAGCATTTACTTTACAAAGCTGTGGCTCAGAAGCAACACAAACAGACTGCCGCTTGCCGCACTGTACGGTATCAGAATTGTTTTTGTTATGTTTGTAATAATGATGCTGATACGCGACTTCTGGAACATACCTATAGTTATAAATATAGTTATAGGTGCAGTGATAGTAGGTATAGCAATTAAATCAGACTTTATGAGCAGCGCCGCAATCAAAATGGAGATGCAGTTCATATCAAACCTGTCGGAAAAGCAGCTTGCCAAGCTGCAGCAGGAGCGCAAATACAAGAGCAATCATATCTGGCTTGATGAGGTTATACATATATGCGAGATAGAGATAACAAGTGAGCCTAAGAAAAAAACAGTAAAGGAGCTTGCGGGAAACAAGTATCTGGGCATACTGGTTATAAAGATACTCAGAAACGGCTCTCATATAAATATGCCTGACGGCGATGCGCGCATCAAAAAAGGCGATATACTTCATATACTTGGTACAGAAGATGATATTGCCGCATTTATGATTGTGCTCGAAAGGTCAAACGGCATGAATATGATAGGTGAAGAAACTGTGACTCTTAAAGAATATATTTACGGTCAGGTATTTGACGGTGTAAGCGCCGAGAACCAGATTGTATGCTGTCCTGTTCCTGCCAATAAGGATTCGTCTTTCAACAGGAAGCCTATCAGAACCTGTAATTTCAAAAAAGACTACAAGGGCTTCATAATCGGAATCGAAAGAGACAATCTGCCGATTATAAATCCCGATGTGGACACGATAATAGAAACAGGAGATCTGCTGTGGGTAATCGGTACCAGAGCAATGGCAGACGAGCTGCTGCTCAGCGGTGTTCTTGAGATTAACAATGACAATTACTAAACAGCCTTTGCAAAATGAAACAGTTGCTGATTTGACGGCAACTGTTTTTTGTGTGATAAATCCGATAAAACTGCCGGTGATTATCACTTATATTATTATCTGAAGAACAAATTCTCTATCGGTTACTGAAAATTTACAGTTTCCATGAAGCTTTTCTACGGTATGACGTATACTTTGAGTACCAAAGCCATGTCCCTGTTCTCTTGATACCGGATATCCGTCTGTCAGAACAGGTTTTTTATCGCCATATGGATTTGAGATAAGAATAAGCAGTTTTGTATCCTTCTGAATGATTTTGAGATTTACAGTACGCAGGCTCTGTTCAAGAGGAAGCACAGCATTAAGAGCATTTTCAAGCGCATTGGATAAAATCGAGGTTATATCTATGTCTGATACAGATATCTGCTCCGGTACACCGGCATTGCAGCTGAAGCTGATGTTGTTTTTGTCAAATGTGTCGCCATACAAAGAAAGAATCATATTGATCATCTTGTTGGAACAGTATTTTTTATTGTCGGTGCTTCGTGTGGTATTTATAATTTCCTGTATGTATTTCTGAGCATTCACCAGCTGCCCGGTTTCTATTAAAACAGAAATATTATTTAAAAAGTGCAGCATATCATGACGGATAAGGCGTACGGCCTTTTCGTTACGCTCGAATGCTTTGATATCACGTTCATACTGACTCTGTTTGAGATCCATGATCATGTTTTCGGTTGCAATTCTCTGCTTTTCTTCATACTGATGGTAGTAAACTATGCAGAAGATGATATAGTAAAGACAAAGTAAAAACGGAACAAACTCTGTAATTATAATATTTCCGCCATACAGCAGTCTTGTATATACTGTGGAAGCATAATCAAATACATAGTAAAAAACAGGAACTATTCCGAACATCAGTACATATGTGTTTTCTTTTGTATACAGTTTGGACATGGAGGGTGCGATACAGCGCATAACTATGAGGAATAACGGAATAAGTACTGCAATATATGTAATATCTACAATCCATGAGGCAGCCCCCATATATCTTGGGATGGTAGAACTCCAGTTGCATATCTGACAGCACAGGTATGCGCTGGTAATTGCAACAAGCGAGGTTATATATGTCTTTTTAAATACGAGAACAAATAAAAGAAACAGCGGCAGATGAGTTATTACGGGATAATACAATATAACATGCTGTATATTGTCTGTGAGCAGAATTACAAGCTGTATCAGGCAGTTGCATATATAAAAGACAATAAGTATTAAAAGATTTTTTTTGTTTAGCCTGATGTCTGCAATCGCCGCTGAAGCAAAAACACCAAAAAAGAGTATAAGCATATATCTGGCAGCAGACAGGAATATACCGTACATAGTTAAACCTCCTTAAACATATGGGAAAAATAAAAGGCTTTGAAATTTTTACCCATACTGCGCGCTACCGGAATATGGCGTCCGCTTTTTGTTACTATTTCTGACGAAGTGAAATAATCAACTGCCTGAATCCGGACAATATAACTGCGGTGACATTTGAAGAATCCCATATCACAGGTTAATATTTTCTCTAAGGAGGACAGTGTGCCATGAGCCCTGCACTCTGTTCCGTCTGCAAGAGTTATGATTAGCTGTTTGTTTTGAGCTTCAATACATTCAATCCGGTGCATATAGATATTATGATAGCCTGATGAGGTGCGGACTGTAAGGGAATCTGATTTTGAGACTATGGAATCTGTACAGTCATTCAGTACAATGCATAATTTTTCATAGGAAAACGGCTTCAGGATATATCCGGAGGCCTTTACATCATAGGATTCAATTGCAAACTCAGGGGAGGATGTAAGAAAAACTATTTTTGCGGTATCGCTGCTTTGACGCAGTTCACGGGCCGTATCCATGCCGTTTAACAAAGGCATAATAATGTCAAGCAGAACTATATCGGGGTTTTCCCTGCTGCAATAGTCAAGCAGACTGTCTCCGTTATCAAAGAATTCTGTTTTGATCTGTATATTATTATCTGTGCTCCAGCGAGCAACGGCACCTGCAATATTGTCAAGGCACATTTTATCATCATCGCATATGGCTATTTTTATCATGCTTTTCACTTTCTGTTGTCGAATATGTTATCTTAATTATATTTGATTTTTCGACAAAGCACAATGAAATTCAGACAATTCACGCCTTAAATATGACATTTCACGCCAAAGCGGAAAACATGTTTCACATTGCTGTATAATCAAGTCGTAAAAAAATATATATTTCATTTTTAGGAGGCTTTTTTATGAGTAGATCAATCTCATTCTCAAAAAAACTATTTGTTTTTATACTGATGCTGGTCATGGTGGCAGTGTTCAGCGCTCCTGTTTCTGTTCATGCTCTGCAAAGAGACAATAATACACAGATACAGAACAATGCTCTTGCAGATGCCCTGAACTATACATGGAAGGCATCTACCAGCGGAAGCGTTCTGACACTTGAAGTAGTTGATACACGTGCAACTCTTCCGGGCGCAGGCAAATGGGGAATTGAAGCGCAGACAGTTCCGGGATCATGGGCCGGAGTAGCTGACTTTGATGGCAACAAGTGCGTCTTAAACATAGACTTTGCTAAACAGAAAAGAGATAACGGGTTATATAATTTTCTTTTTAGGGTTAAATCATATACAGATAATCATGGATATGTAATTTGGGACCGCACATTCTTTATAGAAATTCAGGATAATCAGGTTTCATTCTATAATCCTTATGGACAGCCATCGATCGATTTTCTGAATGCTTTGAACGCTGATGACAGCCCTGACAAATACAAGGATGCAGAGTCACTCATCTTAAAAAAATCAGCCGGCAGCAGCTATGATGCAATTGTCAAAAAAGCGCAGGAAATCACAGCTAAATGCTCTAATGATGCTTCTAAGACAAAGGCCGTACACGACTGGATATGTCAGAATATCGCATATGATATGACCAGAACATATGCAGGAGAAAGCGGAATTGAAGCAGCATTTACGAAGGGTTATGCTGTTTGCGGAGGCTATGCACAGCTGACATCTTTAATGTGTCGTGCAGCAGGAGTGCCTTGCATGGAAATCAATGGCTATGCCAAGGGACTATTAGAGGAAGGCGACCAGAACAAAGGAATCAACCATGCATGGAATGCTGTATATTACAACGGCACATGGAATTATCTTGATACTACGTGGGACTCTGCCAACAGATACTATGGCGAGGGAAATGCTCAAAATGAAACCGGAAAAGAAGCTGACCACAGGTTCTTCGATCTTCCGGCATCAACATTTGGAGCACGTCCGGCGATGCAATACCGGCCACAGCCCCGTC
>URGK01000056.1 GCA_900547295.1 uncultured Eubacteriales bacterium | reverse complement strand
CCGTACCCTGACCATATATAATATGAAATACCATATCATCAGTAAAGCTGAATTCCTTTCTTCTTGTTGTCATAAACTGTTCTGTAATATATGCTCTTATATCCTCTGCTGCTTTACTCATTATCCTGTCCTCTCTAATTCCTTGATAAATGTATTTATGTAATAATATAACTGTGTATCTCACAGCTATATATTACCAGTAAGAGCATAACATGTCAATAAACATTTACTATTTTTGGTGTATTGTATTTCTTTTTTACTTTTTAGGTTAATTTTAAGTATATAGATGTGTTTTTTACACACCCTTCATATGAGTTGCTTCTTTTGTCCGGATATCTTAATCCATAATACTGCATGTTATATAATCAACCTGAATAATGTACCTTGTTCAGACAGTTATTAATCCATATATTCTCTATTGCCGTTACATAAAAAAACCGTCTAAGCTGAAACCTGATTCGGCCCAAACAGCTTATCTGTGCATCTTTATGTCAGAAGTTTTATCTGAATTTAATACCTGCAAAATTTCCTGTTCAAATATCTTAATCTCTCATACATATGCACAAAACGAAGGCTAAACGCCTCCGCTTTGTGCTGTGATTAATATTTAGTTATTTTATGTTAAGGCTGCCTTAACGGCAATCAACATATCGTTATTTCTTAGGCTCTACCTTTCTGTATACGAAGAAGAATACTATCATAAGTATTGCGCATACAGCTGTCAGTATGTAAAGTCCTGTCTGGATCGAACCAAGAATCACATCTACATTAGAATTTTCAAACATACCGTCGAAGTAGTCGCCTGCTTCCCACGCATCTTCTGTTCCCCAGCCTTCATACCAAGGTTCAAATACTAATGCTATTACATTCATAATAGTCATAATCATAAACAGGAATGCAAGTTTCTTAGTATCACCTATACCAAGTCCTGTCTTTTCATTTTTAGGGAATCTTACAGGATCCTTAACTGTAAGTCCGCCGTATCTTCTTCTCCAGATGAAGTAGAGTATAGGACCGGAAACAATACCTACCATACCACCAAGATAGTAGTCGGAGCCATTTACAAATGTTGCAAATATAGCTACACAGATAGGAACTATGCATATCAGGCATAGGAATCCGTATCCGCCCGGAATCCTGAATTTGTATTCTTCTTCAGGTATTCTCTTTCTCAATACCATAGCTGAAATATATACCAGTATATATGATGCCATCAGAAGCGCACAGTCAAGTACAACGATAAATCCGAACGGGAACATACAGAATATAAGGTTGAATATACCTACTGATAATACTGATATGTAAGGAACACCGAATTTCTTGTCGCATTTAACCATTACCGGTGGTGCAAGATGGTCGTCTGCAAGTGAGAAGAAGCCTCTTGAACCTGATGCTATGTATGTGTTGTAAATCGAACACTGGGCAAGTATTGCAACTATTACAAATATTACTCCGAATGCCGGTCCCCAGAAGTGGGAAACAACATCTGCATAACCTACGCATCCGCCGTCTGTTCCCCAGTTGTCCCACTGTCCAAGTGAGCCCAGACCTGCTGTTGTAGGCAGGATATATACTGCCATGATAAGCGGTACTGTTATGATTGTTCCCTTAGGAATCACCTGAGGGTTTGAAACCTCGCCCGCTATGGTTGACATTGATTCATAGCCCGAGTACATCCACATACCGATTGATATGCCGCCTGCGATGTAGAAGAACCAGTCGCCTATGCCCTCTGCAGGCTCAGGTGTAAGCTGGAATGAGATTGTTGATGCTGTCTCTGCATCTCCGCCCCAGTTGATGAATCCGCATATAGCAACAACGCCGAAAGCCACCATTACCAGAATGGAAAGTATCGTACTTGCAATACCTACATCTTTAACTCCGCGGATATTGATTATTGTAAATATAGCTATCATTGCGAATTTAAGCGCAAATTCTGCAGGAATACCCATATCCCATACAGTTGCCGCATATCCGCCGGCAAGAATTACATAGGTGGTGTTATCAATATATATTGAAATACTCCTCCACCAGCCTGCCTGGAATCCCCAGAATTCTCCCAGAGCCTCCTGTACCCATTTGTAATATCCGCCCTCCTGCGGTCTTACAGAACCGAGTTCTGATGCAACAAGACCAAACGGAAGTCCCCATACAAACGGAAGTACACATAACATAATGATTGTCAGTCCCGGACCGCATTCAGGAAGCATCTCTTCGATACCATAGCATCCTGCAGCTACCAGACAGAAAATCATGAATACTACTGTTGAAACCTTGATGTCATGCTTTTTCAAGCCGTGTTCATCAACGTCAACAGCATGAGTTTTTACTTGTTCGCTCACGCTACATTTCCTCCTTAAACATAAAATAACATAAATATAATCACACGTTTATTATACACTTTAATTCAAAAACCACAATGATTTTCAGAAAATACAATCAAGTGAGCAAGAATATTGACTTTTTCGGTCAAATTAATTATTATTTCATATTATCTTGTCGAATATATACATAAGCGCTCCGACTCCCGGCAGTCCCAGAACCGCCGAAACACCGATTGTAACTGCGTTCAGAGGCACTGCAAATGCTGTAAAATGAAGTGCCGCAAGCCCTGCAAGTCCCAGCGCCGACGAAGTTACAATCTTCAGCGAAGTCCTGCCGCAGTCAATTATAATTACTATAGCCGCGATAACAGAAAGTATCAGAAGCTGCTGATTTATTGCCATAATTTCTCTCCTTTTCATATACTGCCTGTATAAAATATTCCAGTAATGATTAAAATAGAATTAAATAATGTGATATGAGGTATGAATTTATGACTTCAAAGGAAAGGATAATCAGCACCGCAGGTATGCTAAAGAGCAGGCTTGTCGCTGCCAACAGAACATTTCTGAACAGCCGACTGCGTCCCGCAGATGAAAAAATGCTGCTGTTTGATTCAATAGAAAAAGCCTACTCAGATCTTGAGCAGGCTCAGTATGATTTTAATCAGTTAAGCGACTTTGCCGCTGTGGACTATGCTTCCTACAGCATACTTGCGGCAGAGGCAAAATACACATATCTTTTAAATCTTGCAAAGAAAAAGGGTATGCGCCTATAGCTCTCTTCTGCCCTCAAGGGCTTTGAGAAGCGTTATCTCATCGGCATATTCCAGATCTCCTCCTACCGGAATACCGTGAGCAATTCTTGAAACCTTGATGCCGGACGGTTTAATAAGTCTGGCAATATACATAGCTGTAGCCTCTCCCTCTATATTAGGGTTGGTGGCCAGCACAACTTCCTTGACATCATTTTGCTGAAGTCTGACTATAAGCGATTTGAGGTTGATGTCCTCAGGACCTATGCCGTCCATAGGAGATATGGCTCCGTGAAGCACGTGATACAGACCTTTAAACTCTCTGATTCGCTCCATTGCAAACACATCTCTGGGACTTTCGACAACACAGATTATATCCTGCGCTCTCGACTGGTCAGAGCATATGCTGCATGGATCCTGGTCCGTAAGATTGCCGCAGACGGAGCAGTATTTCATCTGCTCTCTAGCATTAACTATGGCCTGCGAAAGGCTCATGGCCTGTTCCTCTTCCATGGACAGTATGTGAAACGCCAGCCTCTGCGCTGTTTTGCCGCCTATTCCCGGAAGCTTTGACAACTCGTTTATCAGCTTTGACAGCGGTTTTGCATAGGTTTTCATTACAGCAGTCCCGGAGGAAGTCCCAGGCTTCCTGTAAGCTTGTTCATTTCGGCTGCTGCGATTTCTTCCATCTGTCTTAAGGCTTCGTTAACCGCAGCCATTACAAGATCCTGAAGCATTTCTGCATCATCGGGATCTATTACATCAGGATTGATTTCGATATTTGTTATCTGCTTTGCTCCGCATACTGTAACAGTTACGGCTCCGCCGCCTGCGGTAGCTGTTGTTTCCATTTTATCTATTTCATCCTGCATTTCGGTCATTTTACGCTGCACGGCCTGCATCTGCGCCATCTGCGCCTGCATATTTCCTGCGCCGGGAGTCTTTGGTCTTTTGCCCGCTTTCATTCCTTTACCCATAGTAATCCTCCATTATTCTATTTCTATATTAAGCCCTAATTTATCTTCGGCTTCTCTTACAACACTGTTTATATCTGTTTCCTGCTTTCTGCCTCTGCTGCCTAAGGTGCAATCGAGGGTAAGCCTCTGTCCTGTCTGTTTTTCCATAAGCTCGACGAACATACTGCTGCTGTCCTGTATAAGTTTTCTGATGAACTCGCTGCCTGCGGCAACCGTAAACACTCCGTCTGATATGTCCGTCAGTCTGGACCCCGAACGAAGCAGATTGAAGCTTCCCTGTCTGCTGCTTGCCGCCTCAACAACAGCTCTCCATATCATATCGTAATCCGCAGGAGGCTGCGATGACTGCTGTACCGGCGCTTTAACAGAAGCAGCTTCCTCAGGCTCTGCAGGCGCTGTCTGCTGCACCGGTGCCGGCTGCGCCTTGACCGCAGGAGCTTCACTCCTCGCCGGCTGCTGATACATAATCTGAGGCTCCTCGTATACAGAGGCAAGCCTTACTATGCAAAGCTCCAGCAGCACTCTCGGCTGCGTTGACCACCTGGCATCGGCTATAGTCTTTGACAACTCTATTATAGCTCTGTCTATCTCTGCAACCTCAAGGGTCTGGCTCTGCTCTTTAATCCTGTTTATATTTTCTGCCGACATATTGAGCATATCCTCGGACGAGGATACGAATTTTGAAATCAGAAGCGCTCTGTAATGGGCCAGCCAGTCTTTCATAAACTGTCTGATTTCTTTGCCCTCCGACAAAACCTGCTCTAAAATCAGCAGTGCCTGTGCAATATTGTGAACCGCCACATTATGTGTAAGCTCTATAAATATCTCCTCAGATGAAGTGCCCAGAAAGTCAAGCACGTCCTCTCTGTCAAGGGTGTCCTTGCCTGCCGCAAGGCACTGGTCAAGTATGCTGAGTCCGTCCCTGACAGAACCGTCCGCATTGGCTGCAATAAGCCCTAAAGCTGCCTCGCTTACCTGTATTCCCTTGTCCTCGCATATGCTGCGCATGCCCTGTTTGAGCAGATTTTCGGAGACTCTGCGAAAGTCCAGTCTCATACATCTTGAAAGTATGGTCGCCGGAAGCTTCTGAGGCTCTGTAGTTGCCAGAATAAACATAACGTATTCCGGCGGCTCCTCAAGGGTTTTGAGAAGCGCATTGAAAGCACCCTGTGACAGCATATGAACCTCGTCTATGATATAGACTTTTTTGCGTCCTGCTGCCGGAGGGTACTTGACGCTCTCACGAAGCTCTCTGATATTCTCAACGCCGTTGTTTGATGCGGCGTCTACCTCTATTACATCTATAAAGGTGCCGTTTTTGATGGCTATGCAGTTGGCGCACTGACCGCAGGGGCGCTCTCCCTCAGACAGACAGTTTACGGCCTTGGCAAGTATTCTTGCGGTTGTGGTCTTGCCTGTGCCTCTGGTGCCGCACAGAAGATAGGCGTGGCCTATCTCGTCCTTTGCTATCTGGTTCTGAAGTATTCGTACTATATGCTTCTGACCGAGTATCTCATCGAATACCTCGGGTCTGTATGCTCTGTACAGTGCCTGATACATAAGCCTTCCTTTCTAAAAAAATTGCCCTTTGAAAGCTCCGCAGTCAAGGAGAAGGCTTATCTGCGGCACATAAGAGCTTCCGCTTATTGCTGCTTCCTTCCGGACCTGACAAGGTTCGCAGAGTCTTATTGCGCAGGACCCAGACCAATCAGGCGGAGCTTTCAAAAGGCAATCTGAAATTTAATTACTCATCTATTATATGAGATTTGTACACTCAAGTCAAGGGCAAACATGGTAAAAGGGCCTGACGCCCTAACGGTTTGTTTCCGTTAATGCGACAGCCCCTATTTGTACTTACCTTATTTGATTGTTCTGATTGCCTTGAGGGAATAATCTGTGTAGTACTTTTGACCGTCGATGGTTACATATCCGCGTACTTTGTAGTAATATGTAGTACCTTCTTTGAGGTCTTTTGTATTAACATAATATCCTTCGCTCTTGTCTCCCTTTGTTGTGTAGAACGGCTCCAGCCCGTAGCCCTTGTATCTCTTAACCGAGCGGTAAACTTCAATGCCGTCAAAGTCGATTTCGTTTCCGTTCTGATCATACCATGTAACGCGTACAGCTTTCTTTCCGTTCTCCAAAGTTATGAGTTTCGAACGTGCTACAAGCTTGCTGTTGTCAAGAGCCGCGATGATTTCTTCCTTAGTCGGCTTTTCCTGTTTCTTTTCTGTTTTTACCTCAACCTTATCTCCTGTCCTTAGACCGGTGAGTTCGGTTACTTTGCCCTTGGATACACCGTTTAAGATAACATCTGTCAGTTCATATCCTTCTGTCACTTTAATTGTCAGATTTGTCCCAAGAATGCTAAGACTTGTCTCAGCACCTTCGCCTGCGATAATAGTCGGCTTCTGTATGGACGAGGAGTGGGAACCGCCGCCGGTATGCGGTACATCCTTATAGGTTGCTTTCACACTGACTGCACCGGCAGGCATTGTAAAAGTAGTGGTTGCGCTGTTTGCCTCCGCAAGGTTGATGTTTCCGTTTTCGACAACCCACTTATAAAACTCCTTACCGGAAGGAGCCGCATTTGCGGTCAGGGTAATCACTGTGCCCTCTGCTGCTTTGCTAATTTCAGTGCCTTCAACTTGTGTAGCCTTACCGCCTGTTACGGTGATGTTGTACTCTAATGCATTGACCGTAATAGCCTGCGTAGCTGTCTTAGTATCTTCGCCCTCGGTGTAACTGATTGTTATTCTTGCATCATTGGTTGTCAGTGCTGCGTTAGGTGTAAATGTATAGTCTGTTACCTCTTTTGTAGTACCATCACTATAGGTAGCCGTTACTACCATTCCGGCAGGATCGAATTTCTCACCAGCGGTATAGTTGGTCTTGGTGGGAGCCGTAGTCACAGCGATGCTGCTCAATGTCTTGGTTACTGCAGCCTTTACTGTAAAGCTCACATCAAATGACTGTGCAACTATATTCTGTCCACTGACGGTTACAGTAGCTGTATATGTGCCTTGTGAAAGGTCAGCTTGCGGTTTTATCGAAAAGGCCGCAGTTCCACCCTTAGTGATGCTTGAAATTGTTCGATTTTCTGGTACTACGATGAAGCCGTTGTCATTCGAGAGGGCAACTGTTAACTCACCTGTTTCCGCATTTCCGGTATTGGTTATTGTCACTTCCTTTGGTGTCAGATCGCTGTCCTTGTAGCCGGCTGTTACTGCCGGGAATACATGAGTTGCCGTAGGATCCATGTCAGTGGAAGTTTCCGTATCTACTAACTTAATGCTGATATCCTTTACAAAGTCAGTCGCAATCTTAATTTTATCGATGGTAACTGAACCACTTTGTGCTTTTTTTGAAAGCAGATACCCTGCGCCACCTTCATTATGCTTATCTCCTATAAACACAGCACAATTTTTCTCCGCATCATATGCGATGACTACGCCGTAAGCGATGTGATTGTTTCCGTTTTTCAATTCATGGATAACGATTGTTTCCTTTTTCAAACCGCTTGCTTTATAATTGTCATAAATTGTATCCACAATGCTGTTTAATATTGAATTGTAATTCAAACTATCTTTCTGGCTTTCAACGTAAGAATATGTCCCAACCTTAGTAAGCGTCAAAGAGCCGCTATTATTTGATATGCCGTTTCCTGCATTCGTGCTTAGCCTGGACAATGTAATCTTGGGATTCGTTATCGAAGGGAAGTCTGGCTCCCTCTGCACATCATATGCATACCCAAAGATAACCTCCTCCAACGCAGTCGGTACAGCGGTCTTCGGCTCAATCTTTAGATATTTGTCGATAAGCTTTGTAATATCACTCTTTTCTGTGCCCGGTTCGCTGTCGCCTGCATAGATCTTATAGTTTGCGCGGTTATCAACGCTCAGCGTTCCGTCCACTGCCTTTGCCTCACCCTTTGCGATAAGCTTTGCACCGTTTAAAATCTGAATAGTGCCGGCTTTCAGCGCAACATAGTTTGCGTCAGTACTTGAGCCTTTTCCGTTATGAGTGGCTATCACCTCTGTGCCTGCACCGGAAATAGTAATTTGACCTTGACCACTAGCGTGGATGGCCTGTGCTCCTCCGTCTGCATGGGTTGCGGACACATTAGCTCCACCGTCAATGGTGATATTGCCGCCTGCATAGATCGTAGTAGTTACGCCGCTTGCATTTTCTGCAGTTAACGCGCCGGATCCTTTGATTGCGAGATTGCCATTATTTACTTTAATCACATTACTTCCGTAGCTTTCGCTTCCTAGTGTGTTCTCACCTTCCAACTTTATGGTCAAATTCCCTGTTGCACTAATATTTCCGCTTGTCAGGTTCAATCCGTTCAGTGTCAGTGTACCGTCAGTAGAATTAAATGTGGCATTGGCACCTGTCGGTGTATTATTCACTATACCCATCGCACCGTTTGTGCCATTATGGTAATATGGAGTGCCAGCAGACAAAGGCAAGTCACCTATTGACACACTGTTTTCTTCTGCCCACACCACGCCTGCCGCCACAGGTATCATGGTCAGCACCATGCACAAGGACAGCAAGATACTGAATATTTTTTTCTTCATGTCGTTCTCCTTTCATTGTCGTAATTTGATTTTAATCGCTGTTCTGAAACTGATAGTAATTTTGTTTTGAACTTTTATGCTTTCAGTATACTTTTTTCGTGACGGCAGGTGGCGATTACGCCCCGAAATGTCGTTTTTGCGCCCTGAAATGTTGCTTACTTTACTATCTGCCTGTGCTATGCTAAAATTGTATAAGGAGGTACACATATGCTTAAGATTGCAGTATGCGACGACAACCGGGAATTGCTTGAAAAAGTCGAAAAGGATTTGCTTGAATACGAGAGTACTCGCAACATGCCTATAATGGTTCATACCTATATCAGTGCTGTTGATCTTTTGGAGGAAGTCAAGAAGACAAATTATGACGTCCTGCTTCTCGACATTATCATGCCCAACTTCACAGGTATGCAGGCGGCACATGAGATAAGGCAGTTCAATGAAGAAATCAAGATCATCTTTCTCACCTCCTCCAAGGAATTTGCAATTGAAAGCTATGCTGTGGGTGCCTACTATTATCTACTGAAGCCTGTACATAGAGAAAAACTTTTTTCTGTCCTTGACAAGGTGGTTTCCGAAATCACAAGCAAACAGGAATCCTGCGTCATCTACACCCACATGGGAATTGTAAATATCCCCTTCGCAAAGATTGAGGGACTTGAGGTGTACAACAAGCATCTTGTATTTCACCTGAGCGACGGAGGCAGTAAGGAAACCAGAGGCTCTCTTACGGAATATGAAAATGTTTTTTTGGCAAGAAATGAATTTATAAAAATACATCGTTCCTATATCATCAACATGGACTATATCCAGTCCATTGAAGCCGGAGAAATTATCACCTACAGCGGCAAAAGTTTCCCTGTTTCCAGACTGCTGGTCAAGGATATCAAGGAGCGTTATATGAATTATATATTTACCGGAGAGGTCTGAAATGAATTTTGTTACAGTTATGACTTTGTTTAATTACGGTCTTGTTTTGATTTATGGCATTCTTCTGGCCGTTGATATTTCGGGAGGGGGTACGCTATATTCAAAAAAAGATAAGCAGCTTACCGCCGCTGCGATTGCAATTCTTCTGCTTGTGCAGATTGCTGTATTCCTGTCTCTGGGAGCCTCGGCTGCCGATAAGCTGTATCCTTTAGTTACACATATACCCCTGATCTGCATTCTTGTATTTTTGATGAAAAGACCTTTGGGGATTTCCATTGTCTCCGTATTTACGGCATATCTTTGCTGTCAAATTCCAAATTGGTGCCGTATTTTAGTTTTGCAGATTTCAGGCTCAGCTCTGCTTTCTGAAATTTTGTATGCGATTGCTGTGTTTATTTCTTATGCACTGCTTCGTATATTCCTCGTAAAGCCTGCATATGAGACGATGAACTACTCACGGAGGGCGCTTATTTTCCTTGGCAGCCTGCCTATGTTCTATTATATTTTTGATTATGCTTCAACGGTATACACTCAGATTCTCTATTCAGGCAGTATTGTAGTCAACGAATTGGTTCCTACAGTTACTATTCTGTTTTATGTTGTTTTCGTACCATTGTACCATGGCGAGCTCAAAAAAAGATATTCCATGGAGCTTGAGAATTCAATCCTTAATATGGAGCTAAAGCAATCTGACACCGAGATTGTCGTACTTCAGAAATCGCTTGAAGACACAGCTACCTACCGGCACGATATGAGGCACCACTTTATGATTCTTGCAGAGTATATCCAAAATGATGAAACAGCAAAAGCTTTGGATTACATCAAGATGGCACAAAAAGACATTGATTTGCTCACACCTAAAAAATATTGCAACAATAATTCCACAAATCTTATTCTGTCGCATTATTGTTCACTTGCACAAAGGTCCGGTATAAGGTTTGAGGTCACTGTAAAAATTCCTGAGGTCATCACACTTTCGGATACCGAGTTGTGCACTCTTTTATCAAACGGAATAGAAAACGCAATAAATGCAGCCTCCCGATGTGAGAACGGAAACAGATGGGTTGAAATTGATTGCAAAACCCACAAAACCAGTTTGCTTATTTCAATAAGGAATTCATATGTAGGAGATGTTAGAATAGAAGACGGACTGCCTGTTTCTGACCAGCCTTTGCATGGATTTGGAGTAAAAAGCATCAGAAGTATTGTTGAACGGCACAACGGAATGTATTCCTTTGACACGAAGGACAGCTGCTTCACGATGCGCTTGATTTTGAATATATGAAGGCCGAATAATAGGGTAGAGTGAGATATTTATCTCACCCTCCCATTGCACCGTACGTACGGGTCTCGTATACGGCGCTACATTAATATAAAATCAGATATCAGCTCAGATAATACGCCAATGGGTCGACTAATCCCGGTCGACCTTTTGTTTTGTACCCCAGTATCTCCGGGTTTAGTATGAAGTTTACCACATACATACCGCAGCGTCTGTACCAGCCAAGCCTGCTGTTTGCCACTTTGAAGATTTCCTCATCTGTGAAGCCACATTTCAGCGCCCTGTTCAGTTTCTGCAGGTTCAGATATATGCGTTTCGGCTTTTTCCACTGTTTGAGCATTACCACCCTTACCTTGTGTCTGAGCCATTGTCCATACTTATCTAAGAATGTCTTCATACTTCCTATTCTGTAATAGTTAATCCACCCTCTGATAAGTCGGTTCAGCTGCTCGAATGTGGCTTTTATCGGTCTTGCCGCAGCTTTACGCCTGCACAGTATTTCTCGTGTTTTATCATAAAGCCTTCTCTTTCTGTCTTCTGCGGGTCTGCATTTCCAGCCTTCTCCGTCTTTCCAGAAAGTAAATCCCAGAAATATGCTCTTTGTGGGTCTGACCACCTTCGTTTTAGTTGCGCTGACTCTCAGCCTGAGTTTCCGTTCCAGCCACCCTGTAATGGATTTCATAACTCTGTCTGCCGCCATTTCACTTTTCACAAATATATTGCAGTCGTCTGCATATCTGACAAAGTGCATTCCTCTTGCCTCAAGCTCCTTATCAAGTTTGTCAAGATAGACATTTGAAAGTATCGGGCTGAGCGGTCCTCCCTGCGGCATTCCTTCCTCATTCGGACTTTCGAGTCCGTTCTCCATTACTCCGGCTCTCAGAAACTGTCTGATTAGCCTTAGCGTCTTCGCATCATTTATGCGTTCTCTGAGTATTGAAATCAGTCGGTCATGGTTTACAGTGTCAAAATATTTCTCTATGTCAAGGTCTATTACCCACTCATATCCTTCATTCAGATATTCCAATGCCTTCTCTACCGCCTGCTGACAGCTTCTCCCCGGGCGGAAACCATAGCTGTTTTCCGAGAAGTACTTCTCATATCCCAGCGACAGTATCTGTGCTGCAGACTGCTGTAGCGCTCTGTCAGTCACAGTCGGTATCCCCAGTGGTCTTTTCCTTCCGTCTGCCTTTGGTATGTAGACTCTTTTAACAGGACTCGGTCTGTATCTTCCCTCTCGTATCTGAGTTTTAATCTCTTCCCTGTGAAGGGCAAAGTATGCGTCAAGCTCGTCTACCGTCATTCCATCAACTCCGGCAGCACCTTTGTTTCGCTTTACCGCCTTTACAGCCTCATCAATATTTCTGTCCTGCAGTATCCATTCGATTAATTCCATCTGTTGCTCCTCCTTCTGTCTGTAAAGCTGCCGGAAACCATCTCCTCTACCTTCTGCTCCCACGGACATACGCTTCCGTTTGATGAGCATATCCTCGATTTCAGACTGTTCCGACCTTGCCTTCAGCGATTTGCAATATATTAACATTAGACCCTTTTCCCACTGGTGCCATGGGATACTGCGGTTTCAGCTGACTCCCGGATATGAGCTTTTTATCGAACGTGCATACTGCACGCTACCCGGGTCTCCCGGGGTAAGACACAGTTCTTTCGCCGCACAACCTCCGGATTTACTATCTTGGCTTTACATTTACCCTTAGGGCTTCGGTTTGTATAGCAACCTCACCCGCCATTTAGCCTCATATCCGGTTTCTGTTCGTAGGCTCATCGGCTTTGCTACACCACTTCCTCCCCCTTGGCATTGCTGCTTCCAGCTTGTGGTTCGCTACACTTGGCGGTAAATGCCCGTGACGGGACTCTCACCCGCTAGAACTGTGCCATGCCCGGCACACTATTAAAGAAGCGACCGGGTGGCCGCTTCATAAAATATGCTATTCAACTTTCACACTGCCTTTTCTGGCTGCCGTCACTGCTCTTTCCTTTGGCTGCTCCTCGCCATCATCGCGTCTTACAAGCTCGCCTACTGTGGTTGCAAGTCCCGCAATTCCCTGTATTTCAGACGGGATAATGATTTTGGTAGCCTTGCCGTTTGCAGCCTTTGCAAAGGTTTCAAGGCTCTTGAGCTTGATTACGGCATCATCTGCGCCTGCCGCCTTTATCATTGCAAGACCGTCTGCTGTCGCCTTGTTAATCATAAGGATTGCCTCTGACTGACCCTCAGCTTCTTTAATTGCAGTCTGTTTTTTGGCCTCTGCCTGCAGTATTGCCGCTTCTTTCTGACCCTCTGCAATCAGTACCGCGGATTTTTTCTCACCCTCTGCAATCAGGATTGCTTCTCTTCTTTCACGCTCGGCTCTCATCTGTTTTTCCATTGCAACCTGTATATCTCTAGGCGGCGTTATATTCTTGACTTCCACTCTGTTAATTTTGATGCCCCACGGGTCTGTAGCCTCATCAAGAACCAGTCTTATCTTGGTGTTGATGTGCTCTCTGCTGGTAAGGGATTCGTCAAGCTCCAGCTCGCCTATGATGTTACGAAGTGTTGTCGCCGTCAGATTTTCGATAGCGTCCATAGGGTGCTCTACTCCGTATGTGTAAAGCTTAGGGTCTGTAATCTGGAAATATACGACCGTGTCGATTTCCATGGTTACATTATCCTTGGTGATTACCGGCTGAGGCGGGAAATCAATTACCATTTCTTTGAGGGAAACTTTTTTGGATATCTTGTCTATAACAGGAACCTTGAAATGCAGTCCAACCTGCCATGTGGATTTATATGCTCCCAGTCTTTCGACAACATAGGCTCTCGCCTGCGGCACAATCCTTATATTTGAAACTATGAGCCATATAAGGAATGCTATTGCAATAACTATAATTAAAAACTTTGATACGCTGTACATATACATTCAGTTTCCTCCTTAAATTTTCTCTGCGGGTGCAACTATAAGTTTAACACCCTCTATTGCCTTAACTTCCACCAGACTGCCTCTGGAAACGGTTTCGTTTTCTCTGCATACCGCAGACCACATCTGTCCGTTCAGCTTAACCTGTCCCACCTGCATCGGCAGAATATCCTCCTCCACCGTGGCTGTAAGCCCTATCAGCGCATCTGTATTTGTTTTTTCGGAGCCTGCATGGAGCTTCTCTACAAATATTCTTCTGGTAAACACCAGCAGACACACTGAAACCACTAAAAATACAATAATCTGAACGGCCACCGGAATATCAAACAGGGCAAGTACAAATGCCGCCAGCGCGCCTATTGCAAACCATATGGTCGTAAGTCCCACGGTAGCCGCTTCTATTATGAAAAGCACTATCGCCGCTGCAAGCCATATTGCCGCCGCTCCGATATGAATTCCGAAAATCATCATATGTAAGCGTTCCTCCTTTCGATTTTCACACTTTAATTTCTAAAAGTATTCTATCATACTCTTTGATAGATTTCTATAGTTTTGTTAAATTTTTATCAGGTTTTTTCTGAATTTTTCGTATTTTATGGTGCAAGCCGGAAAACTTTCCGGCCTGACTGTACATTCATTATTTAACTGCCTTGTATAATTCGTCGCTTTCCGGCGGTGCTATCACTTCCGCTCCCTTATCCGTAATCATCATAACGCCGAAATCCGCAGGCTTTACCTCGCCTATGCACTTAATCATATCGATGCGGCTTTCAAGCTCCTGCTGTTTCTCCGGCGGCGCTATTATGAGCATGCATCCGCTGGATATGAGGCGCAGATAATCTATATCAAAGTGCGCACATATTTTTTGAGTTACCGGTTTTACCGGTATATCCGCTATGTTTATCTCTGCTCCAAGGCCTGCCACCTGACAAAGCTCCCAGACAGCGCCAAGCACGCCGCCCTCTGTTATATCGTGCATTGCCGATACACCTATGTCACCTGCAATTACGCCTTCCTTTACGACACTGACCATATCAAGCATTGCCTCGGCTTCATCAAGCTCCTCGGATGTAAGTATTGATTTCACCTCGTCCCTGCAGTCACAGGCTATGATGCCTGTTCCCTCAATACCGCAGTATTTGGTTATGAAGATTTTATCTCCTGTTTTTATCTCCTGCTTAATTTTGTTCTTCGGCTGTCTGCCTATGGCGGTGGATACTATTACAGGCTTATTGACCGCAGGAGTTATCTCCGTATGTCCTCCTATTATCTCAACCTCCATAAGTTCGGCTGCCGCCGCCGCCTGCTTCATTATGGTTTCTATATCCTCTTCAGTTGTACCCACCGGCAGCATTACAGCCAGCATTATTCCCACCGGCTGCACGCCGTTTGAGGCTATGTCGTTACAGGATATATGGATTGACAGTCTGCCTATATCGCTTACGGAAGCTGTGATGGGGTCTGTTGACATTACACAGATATATTCCCCGAAATCTATTTCCGCGCAGTCCTCTCCTATTCCCGGTCTTGTTATTATCTCATCTCTTTTGAATTTTATGTTGTCAAATATTATTCTTTTTAAAACTTCGCTGTCAAGTTTACCTGTTTTAAGCATTGTTTATCATCTCCAGAAATTCTTCTTCAGTTATAATCGGTATATTAAGTTCTTTGGCTTTTTTGTTTTTGGACGAGCCTGATGTGTTGTCGTTGTTTATGAGGTAGTCGGTTTTGCTGCTTACCGAGCCAGCTACCTTGCCGCCCATATTCTCTATGAGCTCCTTGAGCTGCTGACGGTTTTCAAAATGATTGAGGCTCCCCGTTATAACAAAGGTTTTGCCCTCAAGGCTCTGCGGCATGTCAGCCTGCTGTTCCTGCTCAAATGAAACTACCTGCTCCAGATCTGCTATTATCTCCAGATTATCCTCTGTATTAAAATATGCAGTATAGTCTGCCGCCATTACATCGCCTATGCCCTGTATCTCCACAAGCTGCTCAAAATCAAGAGCTTTCATACGCTCCCAGTCGCCTCCGCAGGCTCTGGCTATAACTTTGGCGTTTGCCGCCCCTATATTTGCTATTCCCAGCGCATAGAGAAGTCTTGCAGCTGTAGTATGCGAAGCCTCCTTTGCGGCATTTACTATATTGTTAAAGGATTTCTCACCGAAGCCCTCCATACTGCTGATTTCATTTTCAAATCTGTCAAGTCTGAAAAAGTCACCGTATTTCTTAATAAATCCGGCGTCTACGAATTTTTCAACTGTCGCCTCGCTCATTCCGTCTATATTCATAGCATCTCTAGATACAAAATGAGTAAAGGCTTTGATGTGCTTCACCTGACATTTCGGATTGGGACATACGAGAGTTTCAACCCCTGTGTCATCTCTTATCTCCGTATGCGCCCCGCATACAGGGCATATCTCAGGTATGCTCACCGATGCGCTTCTGGTATGGTTTTCGAGTATCTGAGGAATTATCATATTGGCCTTGTAAACCTCTATTTCATCACCCTCTCCCAGCTGAAGCTGCTTCATTATGCTCAGGTTGTGAACCGAGGCTCTTGAAACTGTCGTTCCCTCAAGCTGTACCGGCTCGAATATGGCAACGGGATTTATAAGGCCTGTGCGGGACGGGCTCCATTCCATCTCTTTGAGCCTTGTTACCGCTGTTTCATCTTTCCATTTGAACGCAATGGAGTCTCTCGGAAATTTGGCAGTCTCGCCAAGAGACCTGCCGTACTCTATATCATCATATATCAGCACAAGTCCGTCCGACGGTATATCATAATCTTCAATGTTATCTGCAAACCAGCCTACAGCTTCTTCTATGCTGCCTGCATCAACCGTCTTTCGCTGTACTGTATCAAAACCCGTTTCATCAAGCCAGTCAAGCTGCGCCTCCCTTGAGTTTCTGAAGTCGACACCCTCTGCCTCAACCAGTGCAAAGGCATTGAAGCAGACCCCGCGCCTTGCGGTAATTTCGCTGTTAAGCTGTCTGACGCTGCCGCTGCACAGGTTTCGCGGATTTTTGTATTTTGATTCAACGTCTTCAATCATATGATTTATTTTTTCAAAGCTCGAATATGTGATAAATGCCTCACCTCTAAGCACCAGCCTGCCCTTAAAAGGTATCTCCACCGGAAGATTTTTAAAGGTTTTGGCGTTTGAGGTTACCACCTCGCCTATCTCGCCGTTTCCTCTGGTTACGGCCTTTGACAATTCTCCGTTTTCGTAGGTTAAGACTATTGTAAGTCCGTCTATTTTCCACGACAGAATTCCCCTCTGCTCTCCCAGAAATGCCCTGAGCTGCTCAACGTCCTTTGTCTTGTCTAAGGACAACATTCTCTTAGGGTGCGCTTCCTTTGGCAGATCGCTTAACACCTCGTATCCTACGTTTCTTGTAGGGCTGTCCGCAAAGATTATGCCGGTGTCTTTTTCAAGCTGCGTGAGCCTGTCGTAAAGCTCGTCATATTCTCTGTTGGACATAAGCTCTCCTGTGCCCTGCTCATATGCTTTTGAGGCTTCATTTAAAAGCTCTATAAGTTCACGAATTTTTTCTTTCACAGTATATATACCTCTATAATTTTTTAATCGGCGCTATATCCTTGGCAAGCTTTTTGAGCCCCACCGAGTCAAACATTATGCTTGCCACGTTGCCTTTAACCTCTATTACAAGGCCCTCTCCGAATTTGGCATGGCTGACTCTGTCGCCCTCGGAAAGATCAATTTCCCCGCTGCTCTTTGATGCCATATTCTGCTTGGCATATTTGAGTGAGTCAAATGGTTTTGCAGGAGCGGGACCGTCAAAGCCGTCGAGGCTTCCGCCGTTTCCGAAACGGTCACCCTGTTTTTTCTCATATACGGCATCACCGTCCATAAACTTTCTGTCTATTTCCCTGACAAACTGGGACTCTCTCGTAAAATCGGTACGGCCGTACATGGTTCTCATCTGGGCGCTTGTCATAAACAGTCTTTCCTTTGCTCTTGTCATGCCCACATAGCACAGGCGGCGTTCCTCTTCAATGCCCTCCGGCTTTTCGAAGGCTCTCCAGCCCGGAAACAGACCGTCCTCCATGCCCGGCATAAACACCACCGGAAATTCCAG
>URGK01000055.1 GCA_900547295.1 uncultured Eubacteriales bacterium | reverse complement strand
GGCAGGCGCCGCCTGCAACATTGTCAAGCTCATCGTCGGCAAGTTCGCCGGTTTTACTGCCAAGTACGGCGAAGTTTGCTTCGGCTTCTTCAACAGTCATTTCAATATCGTTTTTCTCTGCAAGTGCAAGAAGTTCTTCTGCTGACTTTGCAAGTCTTGCTTCTGCAAGCATATTGTCTGTAAATTTCATAATATACCTCCTTGTTTACATTTGTCGGGTTGTCTGAAATATCGGTGATGCAGCAGACAGTCTAACGCTCCTGTCTGGACAGTTCATATTCAGGGATATATCTGCTGAAGTGATCGGTAAGGTAGCAGTACTGACCGTATTCCCATTTTATATCTGTTATTGTTACACGCATATAGAGAAAGCCGGAGCCGTCGTGTCCCCAGCGATAGAATACGGTTTCTCCGACATCAAATCTTGCTTTTCGTCTGTCAGCGCTGTCGCCTGTTCCTCCCGCTATGCTGTCAAGTGCATCGTCAGAGATTTCGCAAGCCTCCTTAACAGCCATTTTAATATCGTTTTCTTTTGTAAATTCTTTCATAATCCTCTCGCCTCCAGTTACTTCTTTTTCTTTTACCTGTTTATACAGACAGCCTTGGAAAAGGTATAACTCTTTTTACAAAAAATTAAATGTGAGTACCATCACGTCTGCTGGCTTTAGTCAAGTATAATATATGAAGTATAAAAAAACAAGCATATCCGTCCGGTTATATAATTTGTGTTTGCATATTGACAATCGGGAAATAAAGGTATATCATATACTTAGCACTCGACAAGATAGAGTGCTAACAAATGAATAGTGACCTAGGGGGTAAATATAAAATGGCAAAGAAACAATTTAAAGCTGAATCCAAAAAACTGCTGGATATGATGATTAATTCTATCTATACACACAAGGAGATTTTCTTAAGAGAACTTATATCAAACGCAAGCGACGCTATCGACAAGCTGTACTATCAGGGACTCTCAGATGACAAGATGGGACTTGCCAGAGAGGACTTTTTCATCAGAATAGACCTTGACCACGATGCGAGAACTCTGACAATATCAGATAACGGTATCGGTATGACAGACAAGGAGCTTGAGTCAAACCTGGGAACCATAGCAAGGAGCGGTTCGCTTGATTTTAAAGAAAACAATGAAGCCAAGGAGAACATAGACATTATAGGTCAGTTCGGCGTGGGCTTCTATTCGGCATTTATGGTCAGCGACAAGGTTGTTGTAACCTCCAGACCTTTTGGCGAGGACAAGGCGTGGAGATGGACATCTGAGGGAGCAGACGGATATACGATTGAAGAGTGTGACAAGCCTGACAGGGGTACCGAAATCGTACTGTATATCAAGCAGGATACTGAGGACGACAAATATGAGGATTACCTCAATCAGTACACAATAGCAGGACTTGTAAGGAAATATTCGGACTATATTTCATATCCTATCAAGATGGACTTTGAAACCACCAGAATGAAAGCCGGTACAGGTATTGAGGACGAAAACGGCAATCAGATAGAGCCTGAATATGAGACTATAACAGAGACAAGAACACTCAACAGTATGGTACCTATCTGGCGTAAGAACAAGAGCGAGATAACAGATGATGAATACAATCACTATTACAAGGAGAGATTCTTTGATTTCAACGATCCTGCTGCAGTAATTCACACAAAGGCAGAGGGGCAGATATCATATGATGCGCTGCTGTATATTCCTCAGAAAGCATCGTTTGACTACTATACCAGAGAATACGAAAAGGGACTTTCTCTTTATACAAACGGCGTGCTGATTATGGACAAGTGTGCGGATCTGCTGCCTGATTATTTCAGCTTTGTCAAGGGTGTTGTAGACAGCGCCGACCTGTCTCTTAATATTTCCAGAGAAATGCTGCAGCATGACAGACAGCTCAAGCTTATAGAGAAGAACATCGAAAAGAAAATCAGAAACGAACTTCTCAAAATGCAGAAAGACGACAGAGAGAAATACGAAAAGTTCTTTGAGGAATTCGGACCGCAGATTAAATTCGGCATCTATGACAAATACGGCATGAACAGCGATACCCTGCAGGATCTTGTGATGTACTATTCATCAACAGAGAAGAAGCCGGTAACGCTCAAGGAATACGTTGAGAGAATGAAGCCTGAACAGGACAAGATCTATTATGCCTGCGGTCAGAGTATTGCGATGATCGACGCGCTTCCTCAGACAGATGCAGTTAAGGACAAGGGTTTTGAGATACTGTATATGACAGACAATGTCGATGAATTTGCAGTAAAGGCCATAGTTGACTATGAGGGCAAGACCTTTGTAAACATCTGCACTGATAATCTGGATATGGATAACGAAGAAGAAAAAGAGGCTCTCAAGAAGAAGAATGAGGAGTCAAAGGATGTCCTCGAAGTTATAAAGGAGGCTCTGGGCGATGATGTTGCAGAGGTAAGATTTACAAATAAGCTCAGAAACTACCCTGTATGCCTGACAAGTGAGGGCGAAATTTCAATAGAGATGGAAAAGACTCTTAATGCAATGCCTACGGGTGAAAAGGTAAAGGCAAAGGTTGCAATGGAAATCAATGCAGACCACCCTATTGCAGACAAGCTCAAGGCTATTTCAGAGGATAAGGCAAAGCTTGCAGATTATGCAAAGCTTCTGTATGCTCAGGCAAGGCTGATATCGGGACTGCAGATAGAAAATCCGGCAGAAATAAGCGAACTTATATGTGAGCTTATGTAAACTGGAATATAGATAAACACAGGTAATGCTTTAGAGGCTGCGCGGCGATATGCTGCGCAGCTTTTTCCGGCTTTGCGCAAATGTCGAATAATGTGACAAAATGACAGAGCAAAAGATGATATAATGGAGCCTGTATTATGTTGAAAATTTGATTACAGGGAAAGAAAATGAAAAGAATAAGCAGAATAATATGTATCATCGCAGCAGCAGTAATGATTGCGGCAGTTCCCGTATGCGGGCATTCCGGCAGAACAGATTCATCGGGAGGTCACAGGGACAACAGAAATGTCAGCGGGCTTGGATATTATCACTATCACTGCGGAGGCTATCCGGCGCATCTTCATAATAACGGAGTCTGCCCGTATCGTTCAGGCAGTAGCAGCAGCGTTGCTTCAAAGGTAAGCAAGCCGCGCGTTACAAAGCCTGCAAAGGTTAAAAACGTCAGAACAACTTCAACCTACGCGCTTAGAACAACTGTCAAATGGAACAGGGTATCAGGAGCTGCAGGCTACAAAGTGTACCGCTCAACAGGCAGCAGCTACAAATGCGTTAAAACCGTAAAATCGGGCAGTACATTAAAATATACAGACAAAAGCGTTTTGGCCGGAAAAACATATTATTACAAGGTGAGAGCATACAAAAAGGTAAACGGCAGCTATAAATACGGCAGCTACTCCTCATCAAAAAAAGTAAAGACAAAGAACAACAATCTGTATTTTGACTTTGACTGGGAGGATTATGAGGATAACAGAGAGGTCGGCCTTGATTTTCAGCGGCTCTGGTACAGCTCCGGCAGTCTTTGCGCAGAGGTTGCGGTGAAGAACTGCACAGATAATACTGTTGAAGTCAGAGGCATCGACTCGATTAAAATATACTGTGATGACAGCAGGATAGGAAGCGGCACATATTACAGCTTTGATGAGAATGTGAGACTGGCGCCGGGAAAGAGGAGCAGTATATACAAGATTGTCCTTGACAGCAGCCGCAAAACCGATTTAATCAGAAAGGATAAAAGCGGCGCATACTTCAGCAGCGTATCTGATGTTGATTATGAAATACAAAAAGCTGAACAGCAGCAGAATAATTAAAGCATATATCTAAATAAAGAGGGTATATACATTGCAAAGAGTCTGTCCCACGGGCAGGCTTTTTGTAATTCTCTATATTTATGGTATACTGTAGTTGGAAGGAGAACATTTATTATGAATGATGATTATGAATATATAACTGTGCAGCAGGCTCTTGAGCAGGAGGGGCTTGAGGACAGATTTGATGTTGAAACGACTGTTGAAATACTTGAGGAAAAGGGCATATCCGCCTTTGTGTTCTGGGGAATGACAAGAGATGCCATGATAGAGCTGCTGGAGGGGCCGCCTGAAGATGAACTGTGGGGATTTCCGTCTGAATGGGAAATATAGACTGAAAAAATTGCCGGCGTGATTACGCCGGCTTTAAATTTCCTATTCCTGTGTTTTCTCGTATTCTTTCATTATAGCTACTGAAGCTGAGGCGCCTATTCTGTCTGCGCCTGCTTTTATCATTTCCTGAACTGTTTTTAAATCGCGGATACCGCCGGATGCCTTTACCTGAGCTCTGCCGGCTACGCGGTTTTTCATAAGCTTGACGTGAGCTGCCGAAGCGCCTCTTGTCGAGAAGCCTGTTGAGGTTTTTACAAATGCCGCTCCCGCATCTGCCGCTATCTTGCATGCCTTTGAGATTTCCTCGTTTGTGAGCAGGCAGGTTTCAAGTATAACCTTGACAATAGCGCCGTATTTTGAAGCTGTTTCCACAACTCCGGCAATGTCTGATGCAACATATATATAGTCCTTTTCTTTCATTGCACCGATATTCATAACCATATCAATTTCCGATGCGCCGTCCTCACAGCACTTCATTGTTTCATAGGCCTTAACATCGGAGCTCATTGCACCCAGAGGGAAGCCTATAACTGCTGCAACCTTTACATCGGTTCCCTTGAGTTCCTTTGCTGCAAGTGATACGTGGCAGCCGTTTACACATACCGAATAAAAGTCATATTCCTTTGCCTCTGCGCAGAGCTTTTTAATCTGCTCTTTGGTCGCTTCCGGTTTTAAAAGCGTGTGGTCAAAATATTTGTTAAGTTCTTTCATAATCTTCTCCTGTTAATAGAATACTACTATAGTGCAGCCTGCTGAAATATTGTTAAACAGTTTCTCTGCCTTTTTGTAAGGCAGATTGATACAGCCGTGACTGCCGTTTGTCTTGTAAATTGTACCGCCGAATTCATCGCGCCATGTGGCGTCGTGAAGTCCGTAGCCGTTAAAGAAAGGCATCCAGAATGAAACCTTGCTTTCGTAATCGGTTCCGTCCTCTTCACTGCCGCCTCTGAGTGTGGCGTTACGCTCCTTGTACTGCAGGCTGTAGGTTCCTACAATTGTTCCCGTTTTTTCCTTGATGCAGCCGCTTACAAACGGTGCGTCTACAACAAGCCTGCCGTTTTTGTAATACCACATATGCTGTTTGGTAAGGTCAACCTCTACATAAGTGTCTGATATATCATCATTTCCGTTACGGCCTGCGCCTTTCTGCGCATATACAGGTTCTCTGGTAACATCTTTGCCGGATTTTAAATCTTTTGTAAGCTGTTTGACTTCGGATTTCTGATTGATGAGATAACCGTAATTGCCGCCGTATACATTTACTTTGCCTCTGGCGGTGGATTTGAACACTCTTGTACTGCTGCATGTATTGTATCTGTACGCCAGTTCTGCGACATATTCCTGAACAGCTTCTTTATCGGTTGTGATATTGCCGTCATCATCAAGATATATCATTTTGTTAATCTGCTCAGGTGTAAGGGTTTCGGTCTGACTTCCAAATGTGTATGTTATTTTCTTTGTCAGATAGGTATTGCAGTAATCAAGAATATGCGAAATCTCTTCGCTGTCTGCTTTGATGTCGGGCTGCTCGTAAAAATCGGAAGCTTTGAAATCAAGCTGCATATTTCCCGCAGCCATATGCTTAAGTATTGATTTTTTGAGTACCTTGCGGTCTATGTTCTCACCGTAAAATTCAGGAACCACATTGAAATCTGTGTTTGACAGATCCACATAGGCGTCCTTTGTCTCGGGTTTACCGATGTTCTGTGTATTGACGAAGTTTTTCAGAGTGCGTTTGAATTCCTTTGTGGTCTTTTTGACCCGCATAGGAAATTCAATGTCATAGGAAGAACCAAAGACATGAGCCACTCCCTTAAAAAAGCCTGCATCTCTGACAGCACTGTCGAGTTTGCTGTCTATGTTATAGACAGTATCTGACATAGGAAGTACGACAAGAGTGCTGCCGCTGTCAACAATCTTAAAATCTCTGGAATTCCATTTATCTGTCAGTTTGCGAACCGCCTCGTCCTTTGATATCCCGGAGCAGTCAACCCCGTTTATAATTGTGTTCCTGGGCAGAGTATCCGAAACAGAGGCTCTGTGACAGGCATATTTCCATATGCCGAATACTGCTGCTATAAACAGCAGTATGCTTAGAATAATAACCAGTGTTTTTTTCATCGTATCCTCACTAAAGTCAAAAGTAAGTATATTCTATAATATATCGGGCAATTTGAGAAGTGACTTGAGCAAAAAAATTCAAAATTGCCTTATAGTCTCAGCTTTACAGGGTTTCCGGCAGTTATTGAGCCGGGTGTTACAAGGCAGTCGAAGCATAATATGTGAACGCCGCATGCGGAAGCTTTCTTCAGAGACTCGCCAAAGGCGGCGTGGGTTCTGTAATTGGGTGTAAAAAGCTCTATGCCTTTCATCTGAATTACAAACACTATATATGCGCAAAAGCCCTCGGATACAGCTTTGCAAAGCTCCTCTATATGTCTGACTCCTCTTTCGGTGGGAGCGTCGGGAAACATAGCAATATCGTCCTCTTCAAGGGTAACTCCCTTGACCTCGATAAAACCTTTCCTGCCGCAGATGTCCTCCACATAAAAATCAAGGCGTGAGTTGCCGTATGTCTTTTCCGCCTTTATAGCTTTAAGCTCACTCATTTCAGGAAGCCGTATTGCTCCGGACTTAAGCGCTTCGGCGACAACCTTATTGGGAGCCTGTGAGTCCATATTGATAATCCTGCTTCCTTTCATGACGGCAATAAGGGAGTAGCGCAGCCTGCGGCTTCTCATCCTGCCTGCAAAGTCCTCCATATATACGTCTGTGCCGGGGATAAGAAGCTCTCTGCAGCGGCCTGTGTTTTTGACATGGCACCTTACAGTCTCTCCGTTTATTTCCACCTCTGCTATAAATCTGTTGGGGCGTGATATGAATTTGCCTTTTACGATATTTTTGTATTCCATAGCCTGTAGTATACTACAAATCGTGCTTTTTTTTCAAGAAGAAGCTCTGTGATGTTTTCATATCGCTTAATTTGTAGTATACTCATATTAACTATTTTGTTTTAAGGAGTTATTTATGTTTACATCACCGGGAGCTGTAGCTTTTGAGCTGTTTGGAATGGATATAAGGTGGTACGGCATCTGCGTTGCCGCAGGTGTGCTTATCGGTACTGCGCTCAGCTATTACAGAGCGCCGAAATTCGGAATATCAAGGGACAACCTCATAGACGTGCTGCTTGTTGCAATTCCTGCGGGAATTGTGGGAGCCAGACTGTACTATGTAATATTCAACTGGCAGATGTATGCCGGCGACTTTACGAAGATAATAAATTTCAGAGAGGGCGGCCTTGCCATACACGGCGGCCTGATACTGGGAATAATAGCCGGAGCCTGCATGTGCAGACATCACAGAATTTCCCTCACAAATCTGCTGGATCTTCTGGCGCCGGGATTTGCCATAGGGCAGTCCATAGGCAGATGGGGCAATTTCTTTAATTCAGAAGCTCACGGAGGGCCGACTGATCTGCCATGGGCAGTAATCGTAAACGGACAGGGAGTGCACCCTACATTTCTGTACGAGTCCCTGTGGTGCCTGCTACTGTGTGTATTTCTGATGCTTATGAGCAGGAATATTAAATTCAGCGGTCAGATTTTCTGCATGTATGCAGTGTTGTATTCTGTGGAGAGATTTTTTGTGGAGGGCCTCAGAACAGACAGCCTGATGATAGGTCCTTTCAGACAGGCTCAGGTGCTGTCACTAAGTCTGATAGTGATATTTGCAGTAATATATATACTGCTTGACAGACGCAGCAAAAGGATATAGAAGTTGAAAAATCATCAGAATTGTGGTAATATGAAGTGCTGTGCAAGACGGTTCACAGACTGAGCCGCGCCGGTATCAGAGAAGATAAAGCCTTAATTAGCGGGCATTAAGAAAGGAAATAGATATGAAACTTGGAATAGTGGGACTTCCCAACGTAGGTAAAAGCACATTGTTTAATGCAATAACAAAGGCAGGCGCAGAGGCTGCCAACTATCCGTTCTGTACGATAGAGCCCAATGTGGGAGTTGTTGCGGTTCCAGACGAGAGATTAAAAGTGCTTACGGACATGTACAATGCCAAAAAAACAATACATACTACCATAGAGTTTTATGATATTGCAGGTCTTGTTAAAGGCGCATCAAGAGGCGAGGGGCTTGGCAACAAGTTCCTGGGACATATCAGAGAGGTTGCCGCAATAGTTCATGTTGTAAGATGCTTTGACGATCCTAATGTGGTCCACGTTGACGGTAAAATCAATCCGGCATCGGATATTGACACTATAAATATGGAACTTATTCTTTCGGATATGGAGCTCCTTGAGAGAAGAATAACAAAGACAACCAAAAATCTCAAAGGTGACAAGAGCCTCCAGAAAGAGCTTGATATTCTAAACAAAGTAAATGATTTTCTCGGTGAGGGCAAATCGGCGAGAGCCATGGAGCTTACTGATGAAGAGGACGAATTTGTAAAGAGCCTTGACCTGCTTTCATACAAGCCGGTTATATATGTGGCAAACGTATCAGAGGAAGATGCTGCGGCAGAGGATAACGAGTATATTGCACAGGTAAGAAAAATAGCTGACGAGGAAGGCTCAGATGTGGTTGTTGTATGCGCAGGCATAGAGGCTGAAATATCAGAGCTTGATGACGAAGAAAAGGCAATGTTCCTTGAGGAACTTGGAATTGCAGAGTCAGGTCTTGACAAGCTGGTTAAGGCTTCATATCATCTGCTTAACCTGATTTCATTCCTAACAGCAGGCGAGCCGGAGGTAAGAGCATGGACTGTAACCAGGGGTACCAAAGCGCCGCAGGCCGCAGGCAAAATACACACAGACTTCGAAAAGGGCTTTATCAGAGCGGAAACCATCGCATATGATAAGCTGATAGAGTGCGGCGGCAATCTTGCAACAGCCAAAGAAAAGGGACTTATCAGATCAGAGGGTAAGGATTATGTTGTCAAGGACGGAGATGTAATGCACTTCCTGTTCAATGTATAAATGAATATACAGAATATAAACGTCGGAGTTTTCCGGCGTTTTTGTATGCAGGAAATTATTAATTTATTGATATACAGGTGAAACTGTTGTGATGTTTTTACATCTGATTAATAAGAACAAAAAAGAGCCTGTATCGACCACTTATCACAAAAAACGACCACCTGACACAAAGGTGTTGAAGAACATCAGAATTTTGTGATAATATTTAGAAAACAGGGGAGAAGCAAAGGGGAGATTAAAAAATGGAAAGAATAATGGTAATTACTGCTGTTTTGGCTGCGTTGTTTGTTATGAGTATGACAGCCTGCGGTAATTGAAATGATGAAATAAGAAAACCGGGGAGCAGCAGATACGTACAGACTGAGAGGAGAATATGCTTACAAATGATTATGTGCTGTTTGCAGCAGTATTTGCTGCGGCAGGGGGGATATATATAGGGCTTGCGATAAAGAAAAAACAGCTTACTAAGGACAGGATTATTAATATGGTTTTAAGGTGGGCTTTTGCGGGATATTTGTGCTTTATAGCAGCAGTTACGCTGTTTCCGATAACACTGCCGCCTTGCAGAATGCCGTTTATTACGCCATCTGTAAATCTGGATCCGGGTATGCTTTTCAGATATGGTGATGCCTGGCATATGATTGTAAATATAGCGGGTAATCTGTTCCTGTTTGCCCCGGGTGTAATACTGGGCAGGCTTTGCAGAATTAAGGTGCTTGAAAGCTGGCAAAGCACGCTTGCAGCAGGAGTGGTTACTTCAGTTCTGATTGAAGTGATGCAGTATTGTGAAACTGTGTGGGGATTTACTGATATGCCGAGAACTTCGGATATCAATGATGTGGCGCTGAATACCGCAGGGGCGGTTATAGGCTGGCTTGTATTCAGACTGTTTGACAAAAGGAAAAAATCTGCTTAGGTTCAAAAGGGAAAACACAAAGGGAAAAGAGAGGGGCGTTGCTGTGACAAAGAAGAAAGCCGTGATAATAGGTATTGCCGCTGCGCTTGCAGTAGCGGCAGTGCTGGTGCTGTGCAATATCGGATATTCATCGTATGAATGTGACAGACTGACTCCCCCACCGGAAGTCTCTGAAATCAGCAATGACTATAGCGAGGAAGATGCGGTAACCGTAAGCTTTGCGCTCAAAAGACATATTTCACCGAAAGGATGGGGATTTAAGAAACAGGTGGTATTTGCAGAAAAGGCAGCCTTTTATATGGACAGCAGAAGCTATGATGACTCCAGACTGCATAATAAGGGGATAAGGTACGGCATATACAAAGACGCGCTGCTTGCAGAGCCTGTTGCGGAAATTGATTTTGAACGCGCAAGAGATGAAGAAAATGGGGAATATTTCATGGCGAATATTAATACCGTTCTGGAGCCGGGTGCCTATTACATTGGGATAACCTCAAAGATGACGAATATAAGTCCGTTTTCATTTATTGCCCGATATTCATATATTTACGATGAATAGGGGCAGCGAGCAAGCGTATTGCAATCAATGCAGAAGAAAACAGTTGAATAAGCCGTAGCGAAATGATAAAATATACAGCAGGGAAACCGTTTAAAGCGGTTCGAAAATTTTCGGGTTAATAATAAAACCGTCAAGTCTTTGGCTTGGCGGTTTTATATTTTGTGGTTATCCCTCTGAATGACTAATCCGATAACCATAAGTATGATAACCAGAATTTCATAATTTAGTAAAAACGTCAGGCAATCAGGTCTGGCGTTTTTATTATACAATTTTTTGGATTACCTCTTGACACATAATACTATGCGTTATATAGTATTATGTGAAAGGGGGTATTTATATATATGTTAAACCCACAGATGAAACGAGGACTTCTTGAGGTGTGCGTTCTGTCGGCGCTCAGCAGAGAGGGTTCCTACGGATACAAGATTATCAAGGATATATCAGGCTGTATCGAGATATCCGAATCGACACTGTATCCGATACTTAAACGACTTGAGGGCTCCGGAATGGTTACAGTCCATTCGGTGGAGCACAACGGCAGACTGCGCAAGATTTATGAAATCACAGACAAAGGACGAAGCCAGATTGATGATTTCATAGATGACTGGCACGAGATTGAAGCAGTATATGAATATATAAAGGAGGGAAAGGGACGTGAATAAGGAGACGTTTTTAAAAGCACTGGAGGACAGACTCTTCCAGCTGCCTGACGAGGAGAAAAGACAGCAGGTGGATTATTACAGAGAGGTGCTGGAGGACAAAATAGAGGACGGTATGAGCGAAGAGGAAGCAGTTGCAAGCTTTGGCGATATTGATAAGCTGGCAGATGACATACTTCAGGATACGCCTCTTGCCACACTGGTTAAAACAAAGGTAAAGCCAAAAAAAGGCTGGACACCGGCAGCTATAGTTCTGGCGGTTGTCGGATCGCCCGTATGGGTGCCGATTGCAATTGCGGTGCTCGCGGTTGTGATTTCAATGTTTGCAGTATGCTGGGCAGTTATAGTCAGCATATTTGCGGCGGTGATTTCCATCGGAGTCAGCGGAATATACCTGTTTGTTAAGGGATTTACCCTTGCGGGATCAGGGTTTCCGTACATACTGCTGACAATCGGAAGCGGCATTACCTTGGCAGGACTGTGCCTGTTTGCATGGCTGGGCGCAAGAATACTTGTAATCTGGCTGGTTCAGTTTACTAAATGGCTTGCAAGAGAAATCAAGGGAATATTCATCAAAAAGGGGGAGCACTAAAATGAAAAAAAGCACAAAAATAATTCTGCTTACAGCAACAGGCCTTGTAGCCTTTGGGATAGTACTTACCGCTGCAGGCGTCATAGCGGGAGCTTCATTCAGGGAAATATATCATGGCGGCCTGTGGGACAATGTATATTATGAAGAGGAATACGACAACAGCTTCAAAAGCAGCGGAGTTTATGAGGTTGACAGTGAGGATATAGATAAAATCAGTATAGACTGGGTATCGGGAGATATCGACATAGTGCCTTATGACGGCGACAATATCGTTATGGAGGAAACCGCCCGCAAAGAGATTACAGACGAAAACTGTCTGAGATACAGAGTAAAGGACGGAAAGCTTTCAATTAACTATACAACAGGTAAGGTTGCCGTGAAATTTGGCGACACAGGTGATGACATCAGAAAGAGACTTCAGGTAAAGGTTCCTGAAGAGCTGGCAGGCAGCCTCAAGAGCCTCAGCGTTGACAGCGTATCATCGGATATTACCGCAGACGGCTTTGCAATCGACAGTATGTATGTGGAGGTTACTTCGGGAAATACCAGACTATCGGATATGAAAGTAAAGCATTTTGAGATTGATATGATATCGGGAGATCTGGAAGCTGCATTTACAGAATGTCCTGAGGAGCTTGATGTAGACAGCACATCGGGAGACAGCACCGTTTATCTGCCGGCAGGCAGCGGATTTACGCTGGAATTTGACGGTGTATCGGGAGAATTCATAACGGAATTTTCGCCTCTGAGAAATTCAGATGATGATTATGTTGTGGGCAACGGCAAAAACAGCTTCAGTGTCGATACGACCGGCGGCGATTTCACAGTAAAAATAGCCCGGACAGCAAATATATAAAGTTTATGCAGCAATTGATATAAAACTGCTACATTTTTTACATATATATGACAGCAAGTTTGTAAAAATATGCGACTTGTGTATAAAAAATAGTGCAAAAACATCTAAAAAACTTTACTTTTCAACTGAAACTAGTATAATGAGTATGTGTCTTTTTTTGTATAATACTTTAGAATTAGAGAAGAAAAGACATATGGGTTTTGTGCCGCTAATCAACAGGCGGCATTATTGACTTAAAACAAATTTTAGGAGGAGTAAAAAATGAAAAAGAAAATCGCTCTTATTTTATCAGCAGTGATGATTCTTGCATTGGCATTCAGCGTTACAGGCTGCGGTGGCGGCGGTGATGCAGAAGGCGTTAATGTAGAAGGCGATACTATCAAAATCGGCGTATTTGAACCTACTACAGGCGAAAACGGCGGCGGCGGAATGCAGGAAGTTCTTGGTATCCGTTATGCAAACCAGCTTAACCCTACAGTAGAGGTTGGCGGCAAGACTTACAACATCGAATTAGTAGAAGTGGACAACCAGTCAGACAAGACAGCGGCTGTAACAGCAGCTCAGCAGCTTATCAGTGACGGAGTTGTAGGCGTTCTCGGATCATACGGTTCAGGCGTTGCTATTGCAGCTGGAGATACTTTCAAGACTGCAGCAGTTCCGGCAATCGGCTGTTCATGCACAAACCCTCAGGTTACGTCAGACAACGAATTCTACTTCAGAGTCTGCTTCCTTGATCCGTTCCAGGGTACTGTAATGGCTAACTATGCAGCAGATCAGGGATACACTAAGGCGGCCGTTATCGCTCAGAACGGTGACGACTACTCAACAGGTCTTGCAGGCTACTTCAAGACTGCATTTGCGGACCTTGGCGGTGAAATCGTAGCTGACGAAACTTACAACACAAACGAATCAGACTTCAACGCTATCTTAACTAAGGTTAAGTCAGCAGATCCTGACTGCATATTCATCCCTTCATCAATTGCAACTGCAACATTAATTCTTCCGCAGATTACTGCAAACGGAATCGATGCTCAGGTACTTGCAGGCGACACTTGGGAAAACGCAGCAATCATCTCAAAGGATATGGTTGGCGCAGCATTCTCAACTTTCTTTGATGAAAACGACGAATCAAACCCTGTAGCTGTTGAATTCGTAAAAGGATTCAAGGAATACTTAAACAGCAGCAAGCAGAACCTTACATGGAACAGCGGAACTGATACAGTAGCTGCAGTTTCAGCATTAGGTTATGATGCTTACATGGCTATGTACAACGCAATCGCTGCATTAGATGGTGATACAGTTAACTCAGTTGCAATCAGAGATGCTCTTTACAATGTAAACTTTGACGGCGTAACAGGAAACATCACTTTCAACGATACAGGCGATGCAAACAAGGATACAGCTTACATCAAGACTTGCACAGACAAGTCATTAAAGAGTAAGAGCTTTGAATTCTTAAAGACTCAGACTGTAGAAGCTAAATAGTTTCGATTATACAATCTTTGATTATCAGAGCGTGGAGGCTTTTGCCTCCTCGCTTTACGTCTTATTAGCTTGCTAAGATTTGCGAATCAGCAGTATTGCAGGTTAATAAATCTTAGCAGGCATCTGATTACCTGCACGCAATTATATGTTTTTTTAAGGAGGCTTACAAACAATGACATTAACAGTATTTTTACAGTATTGTTTGGCAGGCATTTCAATAGGGGGTATATATGCCCTTATAGCTATCGGATATACAATGGTTTACGGTATACTTCGCTTAATCAACTTTGCTCACGGCGATATCTTTATGATGGCCGCATACTTTATGATATTTGCAATGGTTGATTTTGCAATTCCATGGTATATATCAATGATAATAATGATTATAGCTACAGTAGTGCTGGGTGTTATCATCGAGAAGGTCGCATATGCGCCTCTCCGCAACGCACCCCGTATGTCGGTTATGATTTCAGCTATAGGTGTGTCATACCTGCTGCAGAATGTGGCTACATACCTGTTTTCAGCGCTGCCGAAATCATATCCGTCGATTCCTGTTTTAAACAAGACTATTCATCTTGGCGATGTATCAACATCATTAGTAACATTCATAACTCCTATCATTACCATAGGATTTGTACTGCTTCTGATGGCTATGATTAAATATACCAAGGTGGGTATGGCAATGAGAGCTGTTTCCAAGGACTTTGAAACAGCGCAGCTTATGGGTATCAAAATCAACAGCGTAATATCACTTACATTTGTAATAGGATGTTTCCTCGCGGCTGTAGGCTCAATGCTTTACTTTACGCCAAGACCATCAGTTTATCCTCTCGTGGGCTCACTTCCGGGACTCAAATGCTTCATAGCTGCAGTATTCGGAGGAATAGGCAGCATACCGGGAGCCCTTGTGGGCGGCTTTGTAATCGGACTTTCCGAAACATTTATCAAAGCAGCGGGATATTCTGAATTCAGTGATGTATTCACATTTATATTATTAATCGTTATCTTAATGGTAAAGCCGACAGGACTGTTTGGCGAAAAATTAGCAGAGAAGGTGTAGATTATGTCAAAGAAAACAAAAACAATCTGTACTGCAGCTGCACTCATAGTTCTGGCTTTACTCATAGTGATGTCCGAAAACTCCGGCTCAATGCTTCGTTCTGTACTGCAGTATGCGGCAATCTATGCCCTTGCGGCAGTATCCATGAACCTGCTTAACGGATTTACGGGACTGTTTTCACTGGGTACGGCGGGATTTATGGCGCTGGGCGCATACGCCTATGCGGTAGTTACAATTCCTGTATCCAAAAAAGCTACGGTATATTATCTTTACGGTGTTGCAGACTGGCTTAAAAACCTGGAGCTGACACCTATGATAGGCCTTATAATCGGCGGACTTGTAGCTGCGCTGTGCGCATTTCTCATAGGTCTTCCGGTATTAAGATTAAAGAGTGACTACTTTGCAATAGCAACACTGGGCTTTGCGGAAATCGTTCGTATAGTAGTTGGAAGCTCACCTCTCAACAAGGTTACAAACGGCTCTCTGGGTATGAACAACATTCCTAAGTTTGAGTCATATTACACTACATTTATTGTTGTAGTAGTATGTATCGCAGTATGCGTGCTCCTCATAAACAGCTCATACGGACGAGCTTTCAAGGCAATCAGAGAAGACGAAATAGCAGCCGAAACCATGGGAATAAACCTTGCAAAGCACAAGAGAATGTCATTTGTGGCAAGCTCATTCTTTGCAGGCATCTCAGGCGGACTTCTTGCAATGTATCTGGGAGCTATAACATCAACAACATTTAACATTAATATTACATATTTCGTTCTGCTTATCATCGTAATCGGAGGACTGGGCAGCATTACAGGCAGTATCATATCCTCTGTAATCGTTGTATTTGCAAGAGAATGGTGGCTGAGATTTTTAGACTCGGCTACATACATAGGGGACTGGCAGATACCGTTTATCAGAACAGGTTTCAGAATGGTAGTGTTCTCTGTTCTGCTTATGGTTGTAGTACTGTTCTGGAGACAGGGCATTATGGGCCAGAAGGAATTCTCATGGGACGGAATATATAACTTCTTCAAGAGACTGGGAAAGAAAAAATCCGGGGGAAAGGGGGAAGCGGCAAATGACTAAGGAAAACATACTCCGCATTAACGATGCGACTATGCAGTTTGGCGGTGTTGTTGCCGTAAACAACCTTAACCTTGAGGTGAACAAAGGCGAGATTATAGGGCTTATAGGGCCTAACGGCGCAGGCAAGACTACAGTGTTTAACGTAATAACAGGCGTTTATGCGCCTACCAACGGAGCTGTTGACTTTGCAGGCAGGAGAATAATCGAAAACCACCCGCACGGCAAGATGAAGGCCCTTTATAAGGGCGAAAACGACGGCGTCTACAAAGAAAAAATAGAGCTTACACCGGACAAGATAACAAGACTGGGTATGGCAAGAACTTTCCAGAACATCAGACTGTTCAAGGCGCTTACTGTATTTGAAAACGTACTCATAGCAATGCATATGAGATCCAAAGCCAATATATTCTCTGCTACTTTCAGATTAAACCACAAGGAAGAAGCTGAAATGCGCAGGGAAACAATGGAGCTTCTCAAGATATTCGGACTTGAAAAAAACAAGGACGATGTTGCAAGCTCACTGCCGTACGGCAAACAGCGTCATCTTGAGATAGCAAGAGCGCTTGCTACAGAGCCGAAGCTTCTGCTTCTTGACGAGCCTGCGGCAGGTATGAACCCTCAGGAGTCAGATGAGCTGATGCATCTGATTAAAAAAATCAGAGATGAATTTGACCTGTCAGTTCTTATGATTGAGCATCACATGCAGGTAGTAATGGGTATATGTGAAAGAATTTATGTACTTGACTACGGCAAACTGATTGCAGAGGGAACTCCTTCAGAAATACAGAATAACCCTAAGGTTATAGAGGCATATTTGGGGGTGGACGACTAATGTTAAAAATAGAAAATCTACACGTATATTACGGCGGTATACACGCGCTGCAGGGAATTAACCTTGAAGTTCCGGACAGACAGATAATATCGCTTATAGGAGCCAACGGAGCAGGCAAGAGCACAACACTCAAAGCTATAATGAGTCTTGTGTCAAAGCCTGAGGGTCACATAGAATTTGACGGTGTTGATATCACCAAGATGGAGACCAGAAATGTCGTAAAGCAGGGCGTTGTACTCTGCCCTGAGGGAAGACGCGTATTCCCTGACCTTACGGTTGAAGAAAACCTTATAATGGGTTCATATCTCCGTAAGGACAAAGACGGCATCAAAAAGGACAAGGAATGGGTATACGAGCTGTTCCCTAGAATGAAAGAAAGAGAATGGCAGATGGCAGGTACGCTTTCAGGCGGTGAGCAGCAGATGCTTGCAGTAGGACGTGCGCTTATGACCAAGCCTAAGCTTCTGATGCTTGACGAGCCGTCACTGGGACTTGCGCCGCTGATTATCAAGGATATATTCTCCATTATAACTGAAATCAAGGAGGCAGGCGTAAACGTGCTTCTGATAGAGCAGAACGCAAAAGCAGCGCTTGAAATTTCAGACCACGCATATGTAATGGAAACAGGCAGAATAACCCTTGAGGGCACAGGACAGGAGCTTCTGAATGATCCAAGAGTGCAGCAGGCATACCTGGGCGAAGCAAAATAAGTATACTGATACAGCCGGAGTTTTTAAAGCTCCGGTTTTTTATAACATAGGAAATATCGACCTGTAGATATTTCCGTATGTTTCAAAGAA
>URGK01000054.1 GCA_900547295.1 uncultured Eubacteriales bacterium | reverse complement strand
AGAATCCTGAAGAATTTTTAAGGCAGCTTGGTGCAGGACTGCCAATCAACAGGTTGGGGACTCCAGAGGATATAGGAGGTCTTGCAGCCTATCTCGCCAGTGATGAAGCAGGGTTTATTACTGGCGCTACAATTGTAATCGATGGAGGATGTATACTTCCTGAGACTGCTTGTCTTTCGCAGTAAAAGAAATCAAGAATTATAGGAGGGACAGGATATGGACAACAATTTAAAACAACGCAAGATGAAAGTGAGAACCTTGTTTACTATTCTTTTTGCCAGTGTTTGTGCCGGATGCTTTGGGATGGAAGATATGGTAGGTGCTTCTGGGCCAGGTCTTACATTACTGATAATTATAGTTATACCATTAATATGGGCAGCACCAATTGCACTTAGCTGTGCAGAAATCGGTTCGGCTATTCCGGAACAGGGAGGCTATTATGTATGGATAAAAAAAGCGCTAGGACCATTCTGGGGATATTGCGCAGCATTTTGGAGAACCTGGATATGGTACCTTAATGAAGGAATACTGCTTGTGCTGGCCATGGATTATATTTCATCATTTTTCAATTTATCAAGACCTGCATATCTCATAGTTGTTGCCTTGATAATGATAGCTATAGCGATAGTTAATATTATAGGGCTTGAAGCCGTAGGATGGGTTTCCGTAGGCTTTCTTGTGCTCATAATGGTTCCTTTTGGTTTGCTTGTTATATTTGGAATATTTCAGATGCAGTATAACCCGGTAGAACCCTTTTTTAATCCATATAACAGCACAACGAATAATATAGCTTATGCTATTGTTCTAGGTGTATGGATGTACGGTGCTTTTGAAGGTCCAGCCAGTTACGCAGGAGAAATAAGTAACTTTAAAAAAATTTTCCCAAAGGCATTAGGAATCACAGTACTTGCTATGACATTAACATATTTTCTTCCTATGATAGTAGGCCTGGCATCGGTTGGAAATTGGCAGGAATGGAGTTCCGGAGGAGATGGCAGCATTGACATAGTTGTTATATGCCAAACTGTTGGTGGACATGCATTAGGTGTAGCTATGCTTATTTCAGCGATGTGCTCCAATATTATTCAGGTAAATGATAATATGGCGGCAACAACAAGAATTCCAGCAATTATATCACAAGACGGCTTGGCCCCTAAGTTTTTCCAAAAATTAAACAAAAAATATGGAACACCTACATATTCAATAATATTTACATGTATACTTGCTTATGCCGTTATATGTTTTGGACATTTTGATGTTCTTATTGAATTTCAGACTTTTGTTTTCTTTGCAACATATATTATGCTGATGATTGGTGTAATTGCGCTCAGAATAAAATATCCAGAGATGCCAAGACCATATAGAGTGCCTCTTGGAACAAAAGGACTTATAGCTTATGCAATACCTGTAGTTATAATTTGTTTTTACTGCATAATATTTTGTAGTAAAGCCGCTATGCTGGGAGCGGTAATATTTGGACCGGCAGCGCCTATTACATACTTTTTGTTTAAAAAAATTTATGGAGGACCAGATAATATTAAGGAGAATAAAAAATTTAGACAATAGAGTTCTTTAAGGATTTAAGAATACTTGAACAGATGTTATTGATAATACTATGTTGACGAGAACTGAAAGTTAATAATACCTGCAGCAGGCAATTCACCTAGTTAAGTGGGCTGTTGTGTTAATTACATAATTAATGCGGCAGCTTTTTTAGTGGAGAAATGATTTTGTCACTTTATGTGCCCGGCCTGTCGAAATACGCTAATCCGATTATGCTATATTCTGTTGAAGAATTACCGCATTTTTGATAATATGAATATAAGTTTTGAGATAGAGAGGCATTAAAATGAACCAGAAAGAATTAAACGAAATACGCAGGCGGTTTAAGCTTGACAAGGACAGCATAACTCACATATACGGCTGCTATGTCAATGCGGCAGGAGAAATTGTATCATACATAGATATGTCTGTGGGACTGATGCCCGAAGAAGAAGCAGAGATGTATATTAAGCTGCTCAAAAAATCAATATCGGGGACTCTGGGAAGAAATCTCCTTGATATAGAGTTTTCAACCTCACAGGTTTCAGGAAGCGAAGAACATGGACTTCTGATGAAACTGAGAGACTCGGAACTCAAAGATGAAGCTGCCAGAGAGTCCTTTTATACGAAGATAATAGAGTCGGCAGATATGGGCGACAAAAGCTATGTCATACTGCTGGCGTCAGATACCTATGACGTGCCGTTTAGAGGCGGCGACGGAGAGGTATGGTCAGAGGGGTCAGACGAGGTGTTCAGATATTTTATCTGCGGTGTATATCCTGTCAAGGATGCGTCAATGGCTCTGAGATACTTTGCAGACGAAAAAGAATTCAGAAGCACTTCTACAGGTCATATTGTGGCGGCTCCCGAAATAGGATTTATGTTTCCTGCCTTCGATGATCGAACTGTGAACATATATAATGCACTTTATTATACAAAGGACGTCAACGATATTCACAGTGAATTTATAGATGCGGTATTCAATGTCGAAAAGAAACCTATGTCGGCAGGAGCGCAGCGGGGAGCCTTTGGTATGGCGCTTTGCGAGGCGCTTGAAACGGACTGCAGTTTTGATGTGGTTCAGGCGGTACACGAGCAGATAAGAGAAAAGCTTGCAATACACAAGGAAAGCAAGGAGCCGGAGCTTCCCGAAATGTATATTGATGATGTAGAGGATATACTGAGAAGCAGCGGTGTGGACAAAGAAAAAACAGAAGCCTTTCACAGAGAATGTGAGAAGCAGTTCGGAGACGGCGCCGTACTTAATCCGGGTAATGTGATCGAAAGCAGAAAATTCGAGATAACAACGCCTGAGATAAAAATATCCGTAGCTCCGGAGTTCAGTCATATGGTTGAAACCAGAATTCTGGACGGCAGGAAATACATACTTATACCGGCAGGAGACGGTGTCGAGATAAATGGTCTTGATGTAAACATAGGAGGTGGAGATGATGTATAAATGGCTTGATATTACGGCAAAAGAACCTGCTGAGGCTGCAGTTTCGGTGCTGGGCATACCTTTTGACGGCGGCACTACGCAGGAGGCGGGAGCAGCGGAGGCTCCGGCCAGAATACGCGAGTTTGCAGAGCTTTATATGCCATGTGCAACTGATGACTGGCATGTGCTTTCCGAAAATCTTGTATATGATTTCGGAGATGTGAATATGTCGGGGAGCTGGGAGGAAAGCTTTGCAAGAGTTGAGAAGCAGGCCCTTGAAGTGATGAAACATGGCAATTTCAATCTGTTTATCGGAGGGGATCATTCCGTAACTATACCGCTCCACAAGGCTTTTAAAAAATATGAAGCCGGCAAAAAAACAGGAATTATACATTTTGACGCACACCCGGATTTATGTGACTGCTATGAGGGTAATATATGGTCACACGCCAACACGGAAAAAAGAGCTTTAGATGATATAGTATCGCCGGAGGACATGCTTCTTTTAGGCATCAGAGCAGCAGAGCCGGAGGAGGTTGACATTATGACCTCAGGAAACGGAATTTCCGTAATATCGGCAACAGATGTGTTCCGCAGAGGCTATATGGATTGCTGGAATGAAATATATGATAAATTCAGAGACTATGACAGTATATATTTCACACTTGATATAGACGTGCTGGATCCCGCATTTGCGCCGGGCACAGGTACGCCGTGCTCGGGCGGCATCACCTCAAGAGAGCTGATTGAGCTTGTAAGGTATATAGTTTCGGAGCTGCCGGTAAAGCATATGGATATAGTTGAGGTTGCACCGCCGCTTGATATAAATGATATTACAAGCTGGGCGGCTGTGAGAATTATAGAGGAAGTGTTTTCAATAATAGACAGGAGGCGTGATTATGACATTTAAAATCGGTTTGTGCCAGATGGCAGGCTCTCTGAAAGACGATATATCGGAGAACAAAAAAGAAACTTGGGCAAAAGCGGAGCAGATGATAAGAGAAGCAGCTTCAAACGGGGCTCAGATAATAGCTCTTCCTGAAATGTGGAACTGTCCGTATTCAAATGACTTTTTCAGAGCATACTCTGAAAGTGAGAACGGAGAAACCGTAGGCAGAATGTCAGAGCTTGCAAAGGAGCTTTCGGTTTACCTTATCGGAGGCTCAATACCTGAGCTTGACGATGACAGAGTTTACAACACCTGCTTTGCCTTTGACAGAGAGGGACAGGTTATAGGGAAGCACCGCAAGGCGCATCTGTTTGACATAGACGTCAAGGGCGGCATCAGATTTATGGAGTCCGATACGCTGACTGCGGGAGATGCCGCTACCGTAATAGGTACCGAGTACGGCAAAATAGGGATAGCCATATGCTATGACGTGAGATTTCCTGAGCTTTTCAGAAAAATGACCCTTGACGGTGCGCGAATGGTATTCTTGCCTGCCGCATTCAATCTTACCACAGGTCCCGCGCACTGGGATCTTACAATGAGGGCAAGGGCTCTTGACAACCAGATATATTTTGCGGCAATATCCCCTGCAAGATGTATGGAGGGTGTCTATCAGGCCTACGGGTACAGCTGTGTGACAACTCCATGGGCAGAATTTGCGGCAAGAGCCGAAACAGAAGAAACCATTATATATGCCGATATTGACTTTGAATATGAGGACAGCATCAGAGACCAGCTGCCTCTGTTAAAGCACAGAAGACCGGAGCTTTACTAGCGTACAGTTGCGGTAGGCAAGTTATTACTATGCTTATTTTGTCAGACAATATCATATATTTACAAAAAAGGCTTTAACAATATTGCTATATGGTTTATAATTCAAAGAGTATTAAATTTATTATTCTATTGAGGAGGAACAATATGAAAAAATTACTTGCAGTATTATTATGCGTAGCAATGCTGTTTGCTTTCACTGCCTGTGGCGGCAACGATGCAGATACTACAGACTACAAAGTTGCAATGATTACTGACTACGGTGATATCACTGACGAATCATTCAACCAGACAACTTATGAGGCTTGCAAGGCTTTCTGTGAAGAGAACGATCTTGAGTTCAACTACTTCAAGCCTGCAGGTGACAACACTGCTGACAGAGTATCAATGATTGATTCTGCTGTATCAGAGGGCTATAATGTTATCGTAATGCCGGGTTACGCATTTGGCGGAGCTATCGTAGACGCTGCTCCAAACTATCCTGACGTTAAATTCATCGCGCTTGACGTTGCAAAAGGCGACCTGCTTGAGGCTGCTGTTGCTGCAAAGGGCGAAGAATACGACTATAATCCTGACAACTGGGATCTTGCGGAATACTTTGACATGTCAAACGTATACTGCGTAGTATATCAGGAAGAGCTTGCAGGTTATATGGCAGGCTATGCTGCAGTTAAGCTTGGATACACTGACTTAGGATTCCTTGGCGGAATGGCTGTTCCTGCAGTTGTTCGTTACGGACAGGGCTTCGTACAGGGCGTTGACGCTGCTGCTGTAGAATCAGGCAAAGACGTAAACGTTAAATACGTATACGGCGGACAGTTCCAGGGGGATGCAGACATCACATCCGTAATGGACACATGGTACAAAGCAGGTACAGAAATTGTATTTGCATGCGGCGGCGGAATCTACACATCAGCAGCAGAAGCTGCAGTTAAAGTTGACGGCAAGATCATCGGTGTTGACACAGACCAGAAGCCTGTAATCGATAAGAAATACGGCGACGGTATCACAGTTACATCAGCTATGAAGGGCCTTTATCCTGCAACTTATGACACTCTCAAGGACGTTGTAATAAACGGCAACTGGGACAAATATGCAGGACAGATTGCAACACTGGGTATCATTTCAGATGAACCGTCAGAAAACTACGTTCAGCTTCCTGACTCAACTCAGTTTAACGATGACTTCACAGCAGATGATTACAAGGCATTAGTTGCTAAGTTAAACTCAGGCGAAATCAAAGTTGACAACGACACTACAAAAGAATTCCAGGGTGAAAAGACTAAGGTTGATTACCAGGGACAGATTAAGGGTTAATTGATTGCCAGCAACAGGGATGTCATACGGCATCCCTGATTTTTGTTTCAGCAGACAGACGCAATAATTTATATATTTTTTTCTAATTTTATTTGAGGAGGTGGAGCCTTTGGATCAGCAGTATGCGATTGAGATGCTGCATATAACCAAGCGATTCCCGGGAATTATCGCAAATGATGATATCACACTGCAGCTCAAAAAAGGCGAGATCCACGCACTGCTTGGAGAAAACGGTGCAGGAAAATCAACACTTATGAGCGTGCTCTTCGGACTTTATCAGCCTGAGGAGGGCGAAATTCACAAGGACGGCGTGAAAGTCGAGATAAATGACCCTAATGATGCCAATGATCTTGGCATAGGTATGGTACACCAGCACTTCAAACTGGTTGAGTGCTTTACGGTACTGGACAATATCATACTCGGAGTTGAGCCGTGCAAAAAAGGCTTTTTGCAAAAGGCAGAGGCCAGAAAGAAAGTAATGGAAATTTCAGAGAGGTACGGTCTTCTCGTTGACCCTGATGCATATATAGAGGACATTACAGTCGGCATGCAGCAGAGAACAGAAATTCTCAAGATGCTTTACAGGGACAATGAAATACTGATATTTGACGAGCCTACAGCTGTACTTACACCGCAGGAAATAGAGGAGCTTATGCAGATAATGAAAAACCTTGCGGCAGAGGGCAAATCCATTCTGTTCATATCACACAAGCTTAATGAGATTATGGAGGTTGCCGACAGATGTACAGTTCTCAGAAAAGGCAGATATGTAGGAACTGTAGATATCGAAAACACAAACAAGGAAGAACTTTCAAGAATGATGGTAGGCAGAGATGTTCAGTTTGCGGTGGACAAAAAACCTGCGCAGCCGGGAGATGTTGTTCTTGAAATTGAAAATATGAGCGTTGCAAGCAAGCTTCACAAAAACGATGCGGTCAAAAACGTATCCCTTGAAGTCAGAGCCGGAGAGATAGTCTGCATTGCAGGTATTGACGGCAACGGTCAGACAGAATTTGTATACGGAGTTACAGGGCTTGAAAGCGTTTCAGGCGGTAAAATCACACTTTGCGGAGAGGATATAACCGATCTTTCCATAAGGAAGCGCAATCAGAAGATGAGTCATATTCCTGAGGACAGACACAAACACGGTCTTGTGCTTGACTATACTCTTGAGGAGAATATGATCCTCGAAAGATATTTTGAACCGGAGTTTGTATCAAAAGCAGGCTTCATCAAAAAAGATAATATGAGAGCGTATGCGGAGAGGCTGATTGACGAATACGACGTGCGTTCGGGACAGGGCCCTGTCACCAAGGCAAGAAGTATGTCGGGCGGTAATCAGCAGAAGGCTATCGTTGCAAGAGAAATGGACAAGAAACCGTCACTGCTTGTTGCGGTTCAGCCGACAAGAGGACTTGACGTAGGTGCCATAGAATTTATACACAAGCGTATCGTTGAGCAGAGAGATGCAGGCGCTGCAGTGCTTCTTGTTTCTCTGGAGCTTGATGAGGTAATGAGCGTTTCCGACAGAATTCTCGTAATGTACGAGGGTGAGATTGTAGGAGAGCTTGACCCTAAAAAGACAACAGTTGAAGAACTCGGCCTTTATATGGCGGGAGCAAAGAAGGAGGGCAGAGCGTAATGAAAGAAAAATTACACACATTAGTTAAAAACGACGCTGCCCAGTCGGTAATATCATCGCTTCTGTGCATACTGGGAGGCCTTATTATCGGATTTATAGCGCTTTTGATTATCAATCCGGCAGGAGCTCTTGAAGGTATTTTAGACATAATCAAGAACTTCTGGAATTATCCTAATCCGGCAGTTGCATTCAAATATTTCGGAAGCACGCTGGTAAAGACAGCGCCTCTTGTTATGTGCTCGCTGTCGATACTTTTCTGCTACAAGGTGGGACTTTTCAATATCGGAGCATCAGGTCAGTATGCCGCAGGCGCGGGACTTGCGCTGTTTGCGGCTCTGGCATGGGGAATGCCCTGGTGGATATGCATGCTGCTTGCAATGATAGGCGGCAGTATACTTGGCTGCATCAGCGGAATACTCAAGGCATACTGCAATGTTAACGAGGTTATTTCGGGCATTATGCTCAACTGGATTATTCTATATGCAATGAATATGCTACTTACAAAGGTAAAAGAGGACGCAAGCCCTTATACGCTCAATGTGGCAAGCTACAACAAGGGAGCGATTATACCTTCCATAGGACTTGACAAGCTGTTTAACAACAGTTATGTTACGATAGCAATACCGCTTGCAGTTATATTTGCAATAGTAATCTGGGTAATCCTCGGCAAGACAAAGCTGGGATATGAGCTTAAAGCGACAGGCTTTAACAAAAATGCTGCCAGATACTGCGGTATGGCAGAAAAAAGAAACATAATACTGACACTGATAATAGGCGGAGCGCTTGCAGGCCTTGGAGCATCAATGCTGTATCTGACAGGATATGAACAGTGGAACTGCTCATTATCATCTGTTCCTGCAATGGGCTTTAACGGAATTTCGGCAGCATTTCTTGGCTGTCTGAATCCTATAGGAAGTATTTTCTCATCGTTTTTCATACAGCATATTACAGTAGGCGGTGCATATCTTGATAAGGCTATCTACTGTACGCAGATTTCAGATCTGATTTCAGCTATAATTATTTACCTGTGCGGCTTCGTATTGTTTATGAAATACGTTATGAACTCGCGTATAGCTAAAAAAGAGGAGAAAAAAGCTGAGGCTGAAGATAAGAAAGGAGGCGAAGCTTAATGGAATTACTCATTCAATACACATTACTTTATGCTTCCGTACTTATACTGGTAGCCCTTGGAGGCTGTTTCTCGGAGCACTCGGGCGTTATCAACCTGGGACTTGAAGGTATTATGGTTATAGGAGCGCTTGGCGGAGCACTTACAATGAGTGTGATCCAGAAAAGCTTTCCGGATGCTTCGGCATTTTCGGTAATTATATCGGTAGTGCTGGTGGCTGTTATCTTCGGAATAATATATTCGCTGCTGCTTGCGGTTGCCTGCGTCAACTTCAATGCCGACCAGACAATCATAGGTACTGCTCTTAATATACTGGGAGTAGCTCTTGCAACTGTAATAGTTAAAGCTATAAATACAGCGGCAGACCCTAACAATGTATCTTCGGTTGTCGAATATATAAATGCCAAAAAAGCATTTATCATCAATGCAGGGGGCATGCAGCTAAACTGGTTTATGATAATAACCGCGCTGATACTTGTAGCAGCATATATTACGCTTTACAAGACAAGACTGGGTCTGAGACTTATGGCGTGCGGAGAACATCCGCAGGCTGCGGACAGCGTTGGAATCAGTGTATACAAGATGAGATATATAGGCGTAATGATTTCAGGAGCGCTTGGCGGTCTTGGCGGTATCGTATATATTACAGCAGGCGTAAGCGAATGGAAATTTGAGTACGGCGTTGCGGGCTTTGGTTTCCTGGCTCTTGCAGTAATGATATTCGGTCAGTGGAAGCCGACAAGAATTGCGCTGGCTGCACTGCTGTTCGGATTTTTCAGAGCGCTTTCAAACGTATATACCGGATTTTCATTTATGGTGGCACTCAATCTGCCTAGCGGAGTATACAATATGATGCCGTATGTTATATCACTGCTGGTGCTTGCATTTACATCAAAGAAATCAAGAGCGCCAAAGGCGGAGGGTATTCCTTACGACAAGGGACAAAGATAAGCTGCAATTATATAAAGTCTGTTCACATTAAATATGTGAGCAGGCTTTTTTTAAAATTGGCAGCATAAACCATTGGATATGAAGTCGTAATATGCTAAAATAATATAGTACAGATTAAACCTACAGGAGAACGAAGTGAGCAAAGTCAGAAAAACAATCAGAACAATTATCGTATCAGTGCTTATAATAACCCTTGTCGTTTCAGGCAGCATTACAGTGGACGCAGCCTCATACAGAGGCAAATACTGGGTTAGAGTCAACGAACAGTGCAATGTCGTAACAGTTTACGAGAAATCCGGTTCCAAATGGAAGCCGATAAGAGCAATGCTGTGCTCTACAGGCCTTAAGAAACCGGGCAAGGAGACACCGAGAGGCACATACTATCTGGGCGGCAGAAGACAGTGGGGCGTTATGTTCTTTGGAGTATATGCGCAGTACTGCACGACAATATCAGGCGACTATCTTTTCCATTCAGTACAGTACAACCAGCAGAGAAACTACAAATCACAGCCTACAGATGAATTTAACAAGCTGGGAAAGCACGCATCTCACGGCTGCGTCAGACTGTCGGTAATGGACGCCAAATGGATATATGACAAGTGCAAGGCAGGAACCAAGGTTACAATATACAGAAGCAGCAAGCCGGGACCTTTAGGCAAGCCTGAGGGCATCAAGGTATCCACAGACCGCAAGGAATACTGGGATCCTACAGACCCTAACCCTAACAACCCGTACTATATAATTAAAAAACCTGTAATAACCGTAAGAAGCAAGAAACAGCTTACAGTTGAAGTGGGCAGCAAATACAGTCTCAAAAAATATGTGACTGCCAAGGACCCTAATACATATATGGATCTGACGGACTTAATCAAGGTAAACAAGGTTACCAGATATTCAAAGACAAGCGGTAAATATGTAAAGGTTAGCGGATTTTCAACAAAATCAGAGGGCACCTACAAGGTACAGTATAAGGTAAAGGACAAATACAGCGGCACGACCTACAAGACAATTAAAATCAAGGTTGTAGACAGCAGCAGGGCTGTTATCTCGGGAGCAGAGGACAGAACTGTTGCGGCAGGTGAGACGGATGCTGTTAAGAACGTTACCGCAAAGCAGGCAGGTACAGACATAACTGCGGCAATCAGAGTGTACATAAAGGCGCCTGAAAGCACAGAATACACAGAGCTTACATATGAACAGGCCAAAGCATATGTGTTTGAACAGGCGGGAGAATACAGTATCAGATATGCTGTTTCCTCTACAGTCGAACCATATAAAGAGACTGTCAGAGAAATTAAAATTACCGCTGCTCTGGGATAGACAAAAGGATTTAAACAATAGAGGGAAGTCATCAAACAGGGCTTCCCTTTACAGTGCTTAAATATATTGTATACTTATCAATTTCTCATTGAATTATGGGTAGAAATGCACTAAAATTTCTTAACAAATGATGTTTAAAATCAAATAAATATATATGAATTAAAAGGAGGCTCACAAATGAAAGAATTCAAGATTTCACATTTAATTAAATCAGAGGATCTTAACCACCACGGTACACTGTTTGCAGGCAGAACCGCAGAGTGGCTTGTAGAGGCAGGATTTGTTACAGCCGCTGCAGAGCACGGCAGACCTCAGGATATTCTGTGTGTCAACGTTCACGGCTTCACATTCAAAAAACCGGTACAGAAAGGTGATATTCTGACTATATACGGACGTATAGTAAAGGCCGGGACAACAAGCATGATGGTACATGTTAAAGCCTGCTGTGAAATAGATGAGGGACAGAATGTTGAAGGCTTCATTACTTTCGTATGCGTGGAACCTGATACCAAGAAAAAAAGAGCGCACGGTATAGTGCTTGACGAACCTGAAAATGAAGAAGAACGCATACTGAGAGAGCGTGCGCTGAATGTAATGTAGACGATTACTTTACTGAAAGCTGTGGTGTTTTCTTTGATAATGTGGTATACTATACAGATTAGTGTGCAAATATATATTCAACAGATTAATAGTGCATTAGTGATTTTTAAGTGCTGATCTGACATACGATAAGCAGCACTTCAGATATGATTTTAGGAGGACATATGAACAAATTTGAGGGAAGCAGCAAATATATAGCTGGAGAAGAACTTTTAAATTCAGTAAACGTTGCAATGGCACTGCAGAAGCCTTTGCTTATCAAGGGAGAGCCGGGTACAGGCAAAACAATGCTTGCAGAAGCAATAGCAGAGTCACTTGGTATGGAGCTTATTATCTGGAGCATCAAGTCAACAACCAAGGCTCAGGACGGTCTGTATCTGTATGACACAGTACAGAGACTTTACGACAGCCAGTTTGGCGAGGGTAATGTAGGAGATATCAAGCAGTACATCAGATTAGGCAAGCTGGGCGAAGCTTTCACATCAGAAAAACAGTGTGTACTTCTGATAGACGAAATCGACAAGGCTGACCTTGAATTCCCTAACGACCTGCTCTGGGAGCTTGACAAGATGGAATTCTACATCAACGAAACAAAAGAAACAATCAAGACAAAGACAAGACCTATAGTTATTATCACATCAAATGCAGAGAAAGAACTTCCTGATGCGTTTTTAAGAAGATGCATATTCCACTATATCGAATTCCCGGACAAGGACAAGATGACAGAAATCGTTCACGCTCACTACGGCGATATAGACAAGAAGCTTGTTGAGCAGGCAATGGAAGCTTTCTACTCATTAAGAGATATGAACGAGCTTCAGAAAAAACCGTCAACATCAGAGCTGTTAGACTGGATACAGGCCCTGATTATAAGCGGAGTTGACATCAAGAAGATAGTAGATGAAATTCCGTATGTAGGCGTGCTTCTCAAGAAAAACGAAGATATAGAAGTAATGCGTGAAATCAAAGAGAAAGGTTATTCATTAAAGAGGTGGTAATGTGTTTTTAGACTTTTTTTACCTGTTAAGGGCAAGAGGTGTCGATGTTACCATAAACGAATGGATGCTGCTGATTGAGGCTCTGGACAAGGGTCTTGCGCAGGGCTCGCTTATGAAATTCTATCAGCTGTGCAGAAGTGTTCTGATTAAATCCGAAACAGAATACGATAAATTTGATATGGTCTTTGCAGAATATTTCAAAGACGTGGCTGCGCAGGAGGATCTGCCGGAGGAATTCTGGAAGTGGCTCAGCGAGGATGTCAAGGTCAAGGATATCAATGACAAGACTATGCTTGATGACTTCCTCCGTGACTTTGATGAGCTCGTAAGAATATTCCACGAGCGTATCGAGGAGCAGAAAGAAAGACACGACGGCGGTAACTACTGGATAGGTACAGGCGGTACGTCCACTATGGGTAACAGCGGATATCACGAAAGAGGTATTAGAACCGGCGGAGAGAGCAGACACAAAAACGCAGTTCAGATTGCAGGCGACAGACACTTCTCTGACTTCAGAGATGACACTATTTTAGATATACGTCAGTTCCAGATGGCATTCAGAAAGCTGCGTCAGTATTCATCAAAAATCGATGCGCCTAAGACAGAGCTTGATATAGATGCGACTATTGATGAAACCTCAGACAATGCGGGCAGACTCAAGCTGGTATTTGAAAGACCGAGAAAAAACACCGTAAAGGTGCTGCTGCTTATTGACTCCGACGGATCAATGCTTATGTACAGCAGACTGTGCAACAAGCTGTTCCAGGCAATAAGAAAGGCAAATCATTTCAAGGATCTCAAGGTATATTATTTCCACAACTGCATATACGATCAGCTGTATACAACCCCTAAGTGCAAGAGAAACGAATGGGTTGACACCGACTGGGTACTGCGAAATCTTGACAGTGACTACAAGGTTATATTCGTCGGAGATGCGTGTATGGCACCGTCCGAACTGTCAAGAAAGGGCGGCAATTCAGTAATAGGTCTTTACAATGATGAGCCGGGCATAGTATGGCTCAACAAATTCAAGAGAAGATACAAAAAACAGATATGGCTTAATCCTGTTCCAAAGGGAGACTGGGAATATGTTTACGGACGCACGACCCTTGCTCAGATAGGAGAGGTATTCCCGATGTTCCCACTTACGCTGTCGGGACTTGAACAGGGCATCAAAAAACTTCTTGTAAACAAATAAATTAAAAAGTTCTGAACATCTGTTTACTTTGCCGGTGTTATGTGATAATATATATCTAACATCAGTAAGGAGGGTGAACAATGGCAAACATCAAAGAACGCGAACAGAAGATTCTTGAATATATGAAGACTCAGATCCGTACCAAAGGCTATCCGCCGACTGTACGTGAGATTTGTGACAACCTTGAGATTAAATCCACCTCTACAGTACACAAGGACATTGAGAGCCTTGTCAGACAGGGGTTTCTGATTAAGGATCCTTCAAAACCGAGAGCTCTTATGGTTGTTGCAGACCCTAAGGAGAAGAGTCAGTATGCAGAGAGAACCGACATAGTTGATATTCCTATGGTAGGCAGAGTAGCTGCAGGCACACCTATTCTTGCAGAGGAGAATGTGGAGGATACATTCCCGCTTCCTGCCAGATTTATGGGCAAGGGCACCAACTTTATGCTTACTGTCAGAGGTGACAGTATGATTGAGGCAGGAATATTTGACGGCGACTATATACTGGTTGAGGAGAACCACGATGTCAAAAACGGAGATATAGTTGTTGCCATGATTGACGGCTTTGAAAGCGAAGCTACAGTGAAAACTTTCTACAACGAGGGAGATCACATCAGGCTGCAGCCTGAGAACCCTTCAATGAGCCCTATTATTGTAAACGATGTTACAATACTGGGCAAGGTTAAAGGTGTATTCAGATACTTTTAAGGACAGCAGTTTCAGGCCTTCTTGTCAGAAGGCCTTTTTTAGTATATAATTAGTTGTAAAACAAGGACTGGAGGGATTACAATGAAAGCAATTATGACAGGAAACGAAGCGGTTGCAAGAGGCGCATGGGAAGGCGGCCTTGTATTTGCTTCAGCTTATCCTGGAACACCCAGCACAGAAATACTTGAGAATATGCCTCAGTATAAACAGGATATATATTCGGAGTGGGCTCCAAACGAGAAAGTTGCCGTAGAGGCTGCAATAGGGGCTTCCGTTGCAGGAGTCAGATCTCTTGCAGCTATGAAGCACGTTGGAGTTAACGTGGCCGCAGACCCTATATTCACATTCGCATACACAGGAGTAACAGGCGGTATGGTGATAGTATCCGCCGACGATCCGGGAATGCACAGCTCACAGAACGAGCAGGATAACAGAAACTATGCGGCGGCAGCCAGACTTCTGATGCTCAATCCGTCAGACAGTCAGGAAGCCAAGGAATTTACAAAGCTTGGTCTTGAGCTGTCAGAGAAATTCGATATACCCGTACTTCTGCATATGACAACAAGAGTCTGTCACAGCAAGGGCATAGTAGAGCTTGCAGACAGACACGAGGCAGCGTACATACCATATCAGAAGAACATCAAAAAATTCGTTTCAACACCTGCCAACGCCAAGGTTAGAAGAGTTGACCTTGAGGACAGGCTTGCAGCTATGAGCAAGTACGCAAACAACTGCGATATAAACAGGGCGGAGTACAATGATACTAAGATAGGTATTGTTACAAGCGGTATTTCATATCAGTACGCAAAAGAGGTTTTCGGTGACAATGTGTCATATCTGAAGCTGGGAATGACATTCCCTATGCCTATGGAGCTTGTCAGAGAATTTGCCTCAAAGGTAGATACCGTATACGTTATAGAGGAAATGGATCCTTACCTTGAAAACAGCCTCAAGGCAGCAGGCATTGACTGCATAGGCAAGGACAAGGTTCCTAAATACGGTGAGCTTAATCCTGACATCGTCAGAGAATCATTCTTTGGCACCAAGGCAGAAACCCTGTCAACAGAAATGGAGGCGATTGTAAGACCTCCTACACTTTGCGCAGGCTGCCCTCACAGAGGCTTCTTCTACGCTCTTTCAAAGAAAAAGAACGTAATGATAACAGGAGATATAGGCTGCTACACTTTAGGCTCCGCAGCGCCTCTCAACGCTATAGATACGACTTTCTGCATGGGAGGCTCCATCAGTACAGGTCACGGAGCAGCGCAGGCCTACAAAATGGCTCATGCAGATACCAAGGTTGTTGCGTGTCTCGGAGACTCAACTTTCTTCCATTCGGGAATTACAAGCCTTATAGACGCCGTATACAACAAATCTGATAGTGTGTCTGTAATCTTAGATAACAGAATTACAGGTATGACAGGCCACCAGCAGAATCCGGGCACAGGATATACGCTTATGGGGGATGAAACCACAGAGGTTGATATTCCGGCACTGTGCAGGGCTATAGGCGTTAAAGACGACAATATATACATTGTAAATCCTCTTAAGCTTGATGAGGTTAACAAGGCTCTTGATGAGGCTATAGCAAAGACAGAGCCTACGGTTATAATTACAAAATGGCCTTGCGTTCTCAAAAAGTTCTCGGCGCAGGACAAGGCTGAATACGACCTTGCTCCTAAGAAATGCGCAGTGGATCAGGACAAATGCAAAAAATGCGGCATGTGCGCTAAAACAGGCTGCCCTGCAATATATACAGGCGAAACTGTAACTATTGATGCGGCAAGCTGTACAGGCTGCAGCGTGTGCAGTCAGGTATGCCCGTTTGATGCAATTAAGGAGGTGTAGGCTATGAATGATGTTAGAAGTATTATACTTGTAGGCGTAGGCGGTCAGGGAACCATACTCGCCAGCAAGATTTTATCAGAGGGTCTGATGAGTGCAGGTTATGATGTTAAGATGAGTGAAATCCACGGAATGAGCCAGAGAGGCGGAGATGTTTCAACTCAGGTAAGATTCGGCAGCAGGGTTTATTCTCCGATAGTAGGCAGGGGACAGGCCGATGTTGTCGTTGCTTTCGAAAAGATGGAAGCGCTGAGATGGCTTGAATATCTTAAACCTGATGGCAAAATGGTAATAAATGATTTTGAAATACCGTCAGTTCCTATCCTTATGGGTGCCGCCAAGTATCCGGAGGGAATAATAGAGGAACTGTCATCAAAATGCGATACCCTTACAGTTAAGGCTGCGGATATAGCAGGTGAACTGGGCAACGGCAAGGCAATGAATATTGTGCTTCTGGGAGCGCTGGTTAAGGCTATGAATGTAAGCGGCATTGACTGGAAAGAAGTTATAACAAAGAACGTTAAGAAAGGCTTCGAGGAGCTTAACATTAAAGCTTTTGAAGCAGGGTACAGTTTATGATTTCAAAAAAAATGAAAGCGCAGATAGAAGGCGGCTCAGCGATAAGGGCACTGTTTGAAGAAGGTAAAATAATGGCAGACAAATACGGTGCGGAGAATGTATGTGATTTCAGCCTCGGTAATCCCAATCTGCCACCGCCTGAGAGCTTCAAAAACGCCGTTATAAGCGTTTTGAACGAGGAAGAGCCGGTATATGTCCATGGATATATGAATAACGGCGGATATGAGAGCGTGAGGGCAGCAATAGCGGCCTCAATAAACAAAAGATTCGGTACGGCTTTTGGAGTTAAAAACATAATTATGTCCGTAGGCGCTGCGGGAGGAATCAATGCGACACTTAAAACTCTGCTGGATCCCGGTGATGAGGTTGTGGTATTTGCACCTTTCTTCGGAGAATACAGAGCATATACTGCAAACTATGATGGAGTTCTTGTTGAAGTTCCGGCTAATCCTCCGACCTTCCAGCCTGACATAGCAGGTCTTGAGAAGGCTCTCTCACCAAGAACCAAAGCTGTTATAGTCAATACCCCTAACAATCCTACAGGTGTTGTTTACACTGAGGAGTCTGTAATTGCCATAGCAGATACACTAAGGAATAAAGAAGCTGAATACGGCACCTCCATCTACCTTATAGCAGATGAACCTTACAGAGAGCTTGTATATGACAGCGACATAGTAGTTCCTTACCTGACCAAGTATTATAAGAATACTATTGTAGGATATTCATTCAGCAAGTCTTTATCACTTCCGGGAGAGAGAATAGGGTATGTGGTGATACCTGACGAAGCTGATGATTACAAAGATCTGTTTGACGGCATTGTTACAGCCACAAGAATTTCAGGCTTTGTAAATGCACCTTCGCTTGTGCAGCTTGCTGTTAAAAAATGCCTTGACGAACAGGCCGATATTGAATTTTATGGACGTAACAGAGACCTGCTTTACAATGGTCTTACAGATGCAGGCTATGAATGTGTCAAGCCTGACGGAGCATTTTATCTGTGGGTTAAAACTCCGGTTGAAGAAGCAGAGTTTATAAATATATGCAAGGAGCATATGATGGTTGTTGTGCCGGGCTCCTCCTTCGGTGGACCGGGATATGTCAGACTTGCATACTGCATCTCACCTGATGTCATTAAAAAGTCCATACCTCGATTTAAAGAGATAATCAAAGAGATAAAAAAATAGAGTGGCGATTGCCACTCTATTAAATTACTCTCGATTAGATCCACTTGTCAACTTCAGTTAATACCTTGTCCATAATCTTCATGTTTTCAACGATTTCTTCTTCAGTGATGATTAGTGGAGGAG
>URGK01000053.1 GCA_900547295.1 uncultured Eubacteriales bacterium | reverse complement strand
ATGTGAATATGATCCACAGTATGGATAAGTTCATCAAAGAGCTTACAGACAGCCTCTCGCAGTTTGATGAGGATGTGGTGCTTGTAATGTACGGAGATCATCTGCCGGCGCTTGATATGACAGAGGATGAAATGGAAAGCGGTTCGCTTTACAATACCCAGTATGTAATCTGGTCGAACTTCGGAATGACAAAGGAGGACAAGGATCTATACGCTTACCAGATAGGCGCAGAGGTGCTTGACAGACTGGGAATACACGAGGGTACGCTTGTGACGTATCATCAGAATTATTCGGACAGCAAATCCTACAAAAAGAACCTCAGAGCTCTAGGCTATGATATGCTTTACGGCAAACAGTATGTATATCAGGGCAAGGTATGGCAGCCTACGGATATGCAGATGGGCATGAAGAAAATCAGCATAGACAAGATAGTTCAGATTGGCGAAAAGCGATATATCAAAGGACATAATTTCACACAGTACAGCTATGTGACACTGGACGGCGTGAAGCTTGATACCACATACTTAAGTCCTACGCTTCTGGCTCTTGAAGAGGATGTGGATCCTGAGGCTTCCGACAGACTCAAGGTAAGCCAGATTGAAAAATATGATGAAATTCTGTCCACAACAGAATAGAGATTACAAAACGGGGGCCAAGGTCTCCGTTTCAAGCTATATATAACTAATCAGACTGATTGGGGTTTGCAGAGGAGAATAGGTATGGGTTTTACTATGTATCTGGCAGCAGTATATTTGCTTCTGTTTGTTATCGACATAGCTGCATTTTTAAAGGGCAGGAAAAATAAAAAATGGCTGCCGTTTATAATAATTACTGCAATAATGGCGGCGGGGATAATAGCCTTAGTGTGCTTATGGATTGCCTCGCCAATGTAGAATATAGCGGCTCAGAAAATCAAAGGATGTGGAGGCATTGTAAATGAGCTGTCCGTATTGTGGTAAAGAAATGACTTTAGGATATATACAGTGCAGAGATGGTGTCTAGTGGACTTTGAAGAAGCAGTTTGTTGCTTTACTATCTTTTAATAAAGTGATTGTTGATTATTCGGGAGAAAAATAACTTCCGGCTCGGATGACCGGGTAAACTCAATACAAATATATTATATCAGGAGGAAAAAGAATATGTACAGATGCACAGACTGCAGCAGGCTTGCCTGCTTTGGTGGAGATGCAGGCAGCGCTCCCGAAAACTGCCCTATGAGGGACATTGCAGCATCAGATGAAATAAGAGAAGAATATATGAGCAGTGAAAACAATAGATTTTTTGTAGAGGCTGCCAAAATAGAAAAAGAGGGCTACGGCCAGTGGAACAGAGTCAGAGAAACCATAGAATTCTGCAAAAGAATGGGGTATAAAGAAATCGGGCTGGCATTCTGTCTGGGTCTGATAAAAGAAGCAAAGACCGTGCAGAGAATATTCGAGTCACAGGGCCTCAATGTTCACTCCGTAATATGCAAAACCGGAGGAAATGACAAGGGGACCTTTGGCATACCGGAGAATATGAAACTCAAAGAGGGGCAGTTTGAAGCTGCCTGCAATCCTATAGGACAGGCAAGATTTCTTGCAGATGAAAAAGTAGACTTCATAGTTGTCCTGGGCCTTTGTGTAGGCCACGACTCCCTGTTCTATAAATATGCGGCAAAATATACAGATGCCTTTGTAACAACTCTTGTATCAAAGGACAGAGCCACAGGCAACAATCCATGCGCCGCCATATACTGCGCGGGAGGATATTTCAAGGATAAATTCGGAGAAAAATAATGAACCTTTTAAGAAATACTGCAAAATTTGCAATGAGCATTACTGCCGATTATATAAACAAAGGCGATACCGTAGTAGATGCCACCGTAGGCAACGGCAATGATGCGCTGGCGCTTTCAAGGCTTGTGGGCGAAACAGGCAAGGTATACGGATTTGACATTCAGCCCCTTGCGCTTATGAGAGCTTCAGAGTTTCTGATGCAGAATGAGGCCCCCTCGGAAATAGAACTTGTATATAACGGACACGAGGAAATGGACAGGCATATTTCAGAGGAAGTTTCTGCAATAGTTTTCAATCTGGGTTATCTGCCGTCAGGGGAAAAGCAGATTACGACCACAGCGGACACAACTATAACTGCTCTTAATAAAGCTATAGATATGATTAAAGCAGACGGCATAGTTACTGTTGTAATGTATCCGGGGCATCCCGCAGGGAAGATTGAGAAAGACAAGGTGTTGGGATGGGGAAACAGCCTTGATAAAGGTATATATCACTGCGCATACATCTCTATGATAAATCAGCCTGAAAACGCGCCCTGTATAATGCTTGTGACAAAGAAAAAATAGGTAAAGTATAATGAAACATATCAGAAGGAGTATTAAATGGAGGAGAGAATTTTAGTAGTTGACGATGAAAGGGAAATAGCCGATTTGCTTGAACTGTATTTAAAAAATGACGGCTATACTGTCTGTAAATTTCATAATGGAGCAGATGCTCTTGAGTGCATTGAGAATACGGATATTGCTTTGGCGATACTTGATGTAATGTTGCCTGACATTGACGGATTTCAGATATGCCGTAAAATCAGAGAAAAATATTATTTTCCGGTGATTATGCTTACGGCGAAAATTGAAAGCGGAGATAAAATAATGGGGCTTACACTGGGGGCAGATGATTACATCACCAAGCCTTTTAATTCGCTGGAGGTTGTGGCAAGAGTAAAAACACAGCTTCGGCGCTACCGAAAATACAATCAGCCGGCAAACAGCGCAGAAGAGCAAAACGAATATGATATCAGAGGACTGGTAATCAATAACGACAGTCACAAATGCACGCTTTTCGGCAAAGAGCTGCAGCTTACACCTATTGAATTTTCAATACTGTGGTACCTGTGTGAAAACAGAGGCAGGGTTGTTTCTTCGGAGGAACTGTTTGAAGCTGTCTGGAAAGAAAAATATTTTAACAGCAACAATACCGTTATGGCGCATATCGGCAGACTCAGAGAAAAAATGCACGAGCCTGCCAGAAATCCGAAGTTCATTAAGACTGTGTGGGGTGTGGGCTATGAAATTGAATAACAGAAAGGAAGCTTCAGGGCTTTCCAGAAGCATCATAAACAGATTTTTCGTATACCTGCTTATTTTATTTGCCGTAATGAGCGGAGGATATTTTGTTTCATGGATTGTTCTTACAAGGACTATTGTGTGGAGCAGTTTCTCTCCGGTTTATGAGTTCTTCAAAACCCTTCAGGCTCTTGCACCATATATTATAATAGTTGCTCTGGTGGCAGGAGGCATCATATTTATGCTTAAAGCAATCAGAAAATCCACAGGGTATATGGATGAGGTTGTTGGAGCCGCCAAAGCTCTGTCTAATCCTGATGCGCCGCCTGTTGAGTTATCGAATGAGCTTTTAGACATACAAAACGAGCTTAATCTTGCAAGGGCAAGGTCGCAGGAAAACATACGGCTTCGTGAAGAGGCGGAGCAGCGCAAAGCAGATATGATTATGTATCTGGCGCATGACCTGAAAACACCGCTTTCCTCAGTGCTGGGATATCTGAGCCTGCTGCATGATGAAAAGGAAATCTCGCCGGAACTTAAGGAGAAATATCTGTCCATAGCTCTGGGCAAAGCAGAGCGGCTTGAGGATTTAATTAATGAATTTTTTGAGATTACACGATTTAACCTTTCTGAAACGGTGCTGCAGTACAGCAGGGTTAATCTTACAAGGCTCCTGGAGCAGCTTGTATTTGAATTCGGCCCTATGCTGAAAGAAAAAAGTCTGACCTGCAGCCTTAAAGCAGAGGAGGATATAATGCTTTACTGCGATGCGGACAAAATCCAGAGGGTGTTTGACAATCTTCTGCGCAATGCAGTAATATACAGCTTTGACGGAAGCGAGATAAATATTGAAGCGGAAGTCGCAGAAAAAAACGCTGTGATACATTTCAGAAACCGCGGCAACACCATTCCAAAGGAAAAGCTGGCTCGGATATTCGAGCAGTTTTATCGCATTGATGCCTCAAGAAGCAGCCGCGGCGGCGCGGGACTGGGACTTGCTGTTGCAAGACAGATAACAGAGCTTCACCATGGCACCATAAGCGCGGCAAGCGAAAACGAAACAATAGATTTTACAGTCAGTCTCCCGCTTTCGTAAGAAAATCGTAAGAATTTAAACAGAAAAACATAAGAAATGTGTAGGCACAAACAGATAAATTAAACTCCTGTTTTTAGTACAATAGCAGTACTTAAACAGGAGTTTTTATATTTATAAAGCTCCTAAGGAAAATCAGCCTGCGCACATGATGCAGCAGAAAGAGAAGGAAGGGATTAAATAATGAAAAAGAAAAAGCTTGCGGTAATTTTCGGAGGGCGCTCTGCAGAATACGAGGTGTCTCTGCAGTCGGCATACTCGGTTATATCAAATATTGATGCAGAAAAATTTGATGTTATAATGCTTGGAATTACCCAAAACGGTGAATGGTATCACTATACGGGAAGTGCGGAAAACATAGCCGATAACTCGTGGTCCTTGGATGCCGGGAATATGTATGAAATATGCTTTTCACAAAGCACCGAAACAGGCGGCTTTATAGAGTTTGCAGACGGCAGTTATACTACTGTAAAAATTGATATGGCATTTCCCGTGCTTCACGGAAAAAACGGTGAGGACGGCACAGTACAGGGGCTTTTAGAACTTGCCGGAGTGCAGCTTGTGGGCTGTGATACTCTTTCCTCCGCGCTGTGTATGGATAAGGACAGGGCGCATAAGCTTGTAAGCCTTGCGGGAATTTCAGTGCCCGAATCGATTACCTTCAAAAGAGCGGATATGGAAGCAGCGCTTGAGAAAATTAACAGAGAGCTTTCCTATCCCGTTTTTGTCAAGCCTGTTCGCGCAGGGTCCTCCTTTGGCATCACAAGGGTAGTGTGCAGTGATGAGCTTGAAGAGGCGGTGTTCAAAGCATTTCAGTATGACTGTGAAGTCATAGCGGAGGAAGCTGTAGAGGGCTTTGAAACAGGCTGCGCAGTTATGGGCATCGACAAGCTGATGACAGGCAGGGTGGATGAAATTGAGCTTTCGGGAGGCTTCTTTGACTATACCGAAAAATATCAGTTGGTAACTTCAAAAATTCATATGCCTGCAAGGATAGACGCGGAAACAGAAAAAAGAATTCAGCAGGCTGCGGTGACTATATATAAGGCGCTGGGCTGTTCAGGCTTTGCAAGAGTCGATATGTTTCTGACTCCTGCGGGTGAAATAGTGTTTAATGAAGTAAATACTATTCCGGGATTTACCTCTCACAGCCGTTTTCCGAATATGATGAAAGGAGCAGGACTGTCGTTTTCGCAGATGCTGGACAGACTGCTGGGGCTGTACAGATGATTATGAAAACTGTAACTCTTGACAGAGAAAAAATATATGAAGGAAATCTTATTTTGGTAAATGAGAAAAATCCTATAAGAAAAGCAGCAGATATACAGCTTGTGCCTGCTGATGAGAAGCGGCATGATATCCTGCTTGAAGCAAAGGCTGCAGAGGCTCTGAAAATCCTGCTGAATGAAATATCGGCAGGGGAGTCTATAGTTTGCGTAAGCGGATACCGTTCTCTAGCAGAGCAGACGGAAATATATGAGGACTCGCTGAGAGAAAACGGCGATGTGTTTACACGAAAGTTTGTTGCCCTGCCGGGCAGAAGCGAGCACCAGAGCGGTCTTGCCATTGATTTAGGGTTAAATGCAGACAGCGTTGATTTTATCTGTCCCGACTTTCCACACAGCGGGATATGTCAGCGTTTCAGAGAAAAGGCAGCCAAGTTCGGATTTATACAAAGATACGAAAAAGGCAAGGAGAAGGTTACTGGTATTTCCTGTGAGCCGTGGCATTTCAGATATACAGGACTTCCGCACTCCGAGGTTATAAAGCAGAGGGAGCTTGCTTTGGAGGAATACATTGACTTCATAAAGAACTGCAGCAGCGAATACCCACTTGAATTTCAGAACACCTGCATTTATTATGTGCCTGCTTCGGAAGGGCTTACAGAGATAAATCTGCCGGAGGATAAAGCATATCAGATTTCAGGAAATAACAAAGACGGATTTATTGTAACTGTGCGGAGGTAGAGCTATGACTGAAAACAGATATTATACAGGGATAGATAAAATGCGCTTTGCGGCGGCGCTTCTGGTTATAGCCATACATACATCTCCGCTTGATTCCTTTAGTGAAACGGGAAATTTCATTCTGACGCGTATCTTTGGGCGTGTTGCGGTACCGTTTTTCTTTATGACATCGGGCTTTTTCGTGCTTTCAAAATACCGCTATGACGGCAGCAGGCTGTATAAATTCCTTAAAAAAACAGGGATTGTTTATGCGGCGGCAGTTATTTTGTATCTGCCGGTCAATATATACAGCGGGGCTTTTTCACAGTCTGAACTTCTGCCAAATATTATAAAAGATATTATCTTTGACGGCGCACTTTATCATCTGTGGTATCTGCCTGCATCTATGGCAGGCATAGTGATTGCAGATCTGCTTATACGAAAGCTGGGATATGGCAGGGGCTTTGCGGCAGCAGCAGTTTTGTACACGATAGGACTGTTCGGTGACAGCTACTATGGCATTGCCGAAAAAATACCGGCTGTCGAAGGCTTCTACAATCTTATCTTTCAGGTGTCCGACTATACACGAAACGGCATCTTTATGGCGCCTGTGTTTATGATAATGGGCGGATTTATTTCCGATATGAGAGGCAGGGTTTCATTTCCGAAAGCCTGCACAGGTATGATTCTGAGCCTTGTGCTGATGTTCGGGGAGGCTATGGTACTTCACCAAAACGGTCTGCAGAGGCACGACAGTATGTATATATTTCTGCTGCCGTGTATGTACTTTCTGTTCAGTGCGGCGTTGCATTTCAGAGGCAGGCAGAAAAAAGCCCTTCGCAGTGTGCCGCTGATTGTCTATATCATACACCCTATGGTGATAATAGCTGTAAGGGGTGTTGCCGGGCTGCTTCATATGCAGGATTTTTTAGTTCATAACAGTCTGGTGAATTATGTTGTAGTCTGTACCATATCTGCAGCGGCAGCCTGCATGCTTGCGGTATTATGGGAGAGAAACGGCAGAAAACAGAAGCATAATATAAAAACGGAGCGCGCATATATTGAGATAAACCTGGGCAATCTCATATACAATGCCCGGACATTAAAAAAAGCAATGCCAAAGGACTGCTCGCTTATGGCTGTAGTAAAGGCGGAGGCCTATGGTCACAGTGCCTATGAGATTGCTGTCTGTCTTGAAAAAAATAATATAAAGAGCTTTGCTGTCGCAACAATTGACGAGGGTATCAGGCTGAGAAAATACGGCATAAGCGGGGATATTCTGATACTTGGTTATACCGATGTGCATAGAGCCGGAGAACTTAAAAAATACAGGCTGACCCAGACTCTGATAGATTATGAATATGCAGGGAAGCTCAACAGGCAGGGAGTTTGCATAAAAGCTCATATAAAGATAGACAGCGGTATGCACAGGCTGGGCTTTGCCTGTGATGATATTAATAGTATTAAGAATGCCTTCAAAATGAAATATCTCAAAATCGAAGGGGCGTTTACACATCTGAGCAGCTGTGACAGTCTTAAAAGAGATGATATTGATTTTACCCAAAGACAGATACAGAGATTTTATCAGGCAATAAACCTGCTGGAGGACTGCGGTATTTCAGTGCCTGAGCTGCATATTCAGAGCAGCTACGGGCTGTTGAATTATTCCGGGCTGAAATGCGATTATGTGAGAGTCGGCATAGCTTTGTACGGAGTCTTAAGTACACCTTGGGATAAAACCGCCTTACAGCCTGAGCTGCGGCCGGTAATGTCGCTCAAGGCAAAAATCGCGATGACAAGAGAGGTGGCAGAGGGAGAATATGTAGGCTACGGCAGAGCCTTTAGAGCTGTGTGTGACAGTAAAATAGCAGTGCTTCCAATAGGCTATGCAGACGGCTTTCCGAGAACTCTCTCCTGCGGCAATGCAGGTGTTCTCATAGGCGGTAGGATTGCGCCTGTTATCGGGCGGATATGTATGGATCAGCTTATGGTTGATATAACAGGTATTGAAGGGGTAAGGGCAGGCGATACGGCAGTGCTCATAGGAAGCAGTGCAGACAGTTTCATTTCTGCGCCTGATATTGCAGAAAGCTACGGCAGTATCAGCAATGAGCTGCTTGCCCGTATGGGAGCAAGGCTTCCTGTGGTAGTAAAAAATGTGAAATGAAATACAGCACCTGTTAAAGATGACCACGTTATGATATAATGGAGGCAATTCATATGAAGGGAGTTCCATATAATATGTATATAATGTGTGGTGATATCCGAACTGTTGAATTTAATTCAGAGTTTGAATATGAGATATTAAATGAAAAGCTTGCACCTCTATATATACTTAACAGAGGAAACATCAGGAGATGGATTGAAGAAAGAGCGGCAGACGGAGCCAGAGCAAATACAAGGGCAGTCAAGGGATATCAGAGAATATCAAAGACCGCAGGTGATTATCAGACGGCTATGAAAGTAAACGCTGCTGTGATTACAGATAACTTCTGGGTCAGCGACTGTGACAGCCTCGCCTATGAAGATGTGGTTTTTCGCAAAAATGAATACTGGCGTCTTGCACTTATGAGAGATATATCAGATCTGCCGGAAATTCCCTCCCGCACGCCGGAGCTGAGCAATATCGGCTCGGAGGAAAAAGGCTGGAAGCCGGCAGCGGACGGCTGGTGGCTGTACAAAAACCAGAAGCCGAATGAAAACCTGTCGGAGTATATTACATCGCGGATAGGCATGGCGCTCGGCTTTGATATGGCAGAGTATTATCTTGAGGCGGGCGGCAGTCTGATAAAAACCAGGGACTTTACCGCAGGCAGATACAACCTGCAGCATATAGACTGCATTATGACAGACCATTACGAAAACGGTGTCGAAATTCCTGATGATGACTATCTGTATAACTACAGAAAACTTACGGAGCTTTCGGAGGATATTGCGGCAGACTATATTAATATATGTATATGTGATGCTCTGTGCGAAAACTTCGACAGACATACAAAAAACTACGGACTGCTTACAGACCGCAGGACAGGTGAGATAATATCTCTTGCTCCCAACTATGACAATAACAACAGCCTGCTTGCAAACAGAGGACTTGATATAAACAGAAACAGCGGTGTGATGAGGTACTTTACGGAGTTTGCGGCAAAAAACAATATACCGGTTACAGTGCCGGATATTGAGGCTAAAGCCTTGGAGGATATCATCGCAGAGGCAGGCAGAGGCTCGGAGTATGAATTTGACAGGGAGTTCCTTAAAGAGTTTATCCTTAACGGAATAGAAAGACTAAGACAGATATAGCTTCTGTTTTTAAGTCGAAAATTGATGTTAAAAATATATAATACCCTTTCATTTTATGACAAAATACAACAGGGACAGGCTGTATAATCATAAAAAAGGGGTATTTTTTTATGGAATATGTTAAATCGGAATATACTGCCGCAGAGAATAAAAAGGGTACATACATTCTCAGGATAGCCGCGACGGCAGTAATAGTGTTCCTTATATGCAGGTATACTGTAATCGGGGGATTTATGCCTGCAGCAGCGGCACTTATGAGTATCGCTATAAGCGAAAACAGAATAAATTTCTATCTGCTTCCGGCAGCGGCGTTTTCCTTTGCCACAATGTACATGGCGGGAATTGATATATGGCCCGATGCGGCGGCCTGCCTTATATGCAGCATGATATTTATGATAATGTCGGGAATAAGGTTAACACTTTTTCAGAAAATGATTATTATATCTGCCGTAAGTGTTACATGCAGCCTGGCGTATTATTTGCTGTTTAATATCTTTTACAGAATAAATGTATATCACATCGGAGCAGACGTTCTGGCTCTGTGCGCGCTGTGCATTTCATTTAAGACCATATATGATGCAGGCAGAGGCAGAAAAATCTCCGAGGACATACTGAGAGCCTGCCTGATATGCGCGGCAGCCGTAATGTTTGCGGGCAGCCAGTGGGAAACGGCAGCATTTGCAGGCTGCTACCTCATAATCATATACTGCGGGTATACAGGAGGCATAAAAGAGGGAATTACAGCGGGAGGAATATGCGGAGCGGTTACTGTGCTCGGCGGCTTTGCCGGGCTTTCGGCAATAGCTCTGTATGTGTTTGCAGGAGCAGTTTCGGGGCTTGCAGAGGATAAAACCCGCCTTATACTTCCGGCAGTACTGCCCGCTTCGATATACCTGTTCAGTATGGCAGCAGGATATGACTTTCCCTATGTGGCAGTATACTCGCCTGCGGCAGCATCTGTCATATTTGCGCTTGTTCCAAAGAAAGCGATGACTGCTATAGGAAGAAAACTTGACCTACTGTACGGCAGGAGAAGCGCTGCGGGCAAAAGCGAAAGTCGGAACGCCTGCGCTATGCTTCAGAAAACAGCAGACGGATTCCGTCACATAAACATAGACAAAAAAAGCACTCTGGCATACGGATTTCAGGGTGTGGCAGAGGTTATGGACAAAATGGCCGCAGAAATAAGATGCGACATGCCAAAGAGTCTTGATATGGGCAGAAGCTTTAAATACAGGACAGGCACCGCGGTTTACTCTGCGGCAGGGGGAAGCTGCGGTGACTCAAACCGCATAAAATATCTCAGCGACGGCAGACTCCTTATAGTATTAAGCGACGGAATGGGCAAGGGCAGGCTTGCGGCAGAGGAAAGCAGTATGACCGCAGGCAGCATTGCAAATCTCATCGAAACAGGCTTCAGTCCCGAAACCGCCATAAAAATGATGAACAGCATAATATCGCAGCGAAAGGACAGATTTCCCACCGTGGATTTATGCCTGCTTGAGAAAAAAGGTGTTGCAAGGATATACAAAATGGGAGCTGCCTCAACAGTTATAAAGCGCGGGGGCAAGGCCTATGCCGTTCATATGTCGGCGCTTCCCCTTGGCATATCCTCAGGGATTGCCATAGAGTACAGCGGCATCAGACTGAAAGACGGAGATCAGCTTATGATAATGTCAGACGGCATTGCCTGCGCCGACAGAGGCGATATTGAAATGAACTGGATAAGGCGGGCTGCGCTTGAGATAAAATCAAAGGATCCTCAGACAGTATCAGATCTTATGATATCCAGAGCCACACAGAAATACGGCATACATGAAAAGGACGATATGACGATAATATCGGTTATATGTGAAATATAGCCAAAAGAAACTACATTTTTACGCAAAATCGTGATACAATACTGTTGTTATGAAAACAGACGTATTAAAAACAGTAAAACAGACAATCAGACAGAACGAACTTATACAAAAAGGCGACCATATTGTACTGGGGCTTTCGGGAGGCCCCGATTCAGTATGCCTTTTTTCTGTTCTGAGGAAGCTTTCGGAGGAACTTGACATAACTCTTGAGGCAGTTCACATAAATCATAAATTCAGACCGGGCGCGGCAGAGCTTGATGCCGAATATGTGCAGAGCATATGCGATGAGGCAGGGATAATATGCCGCCAGTACGAAACAGACTGCATACAAAAGGCGGCAGACGAGGGACTTACCGTTGAGGAGGCGGGCAGGATTGCAAGATACGAGGCCTTTGACGAGGTTGCAGGCAGGCGCGGCGGACCTGTAAAAATCGCAGTCGCGCAGAATGCAGACGACCAGTACGAAACGATGCTTTTCAGACTTATGAGAGGTACCGGACCGGACGGACTTGCGGCAATTCAGTACGAGAGAAAAAGCGACGGAGGCTTTAGTATAATCAGACCCCTGCTTGACGTGGAAAAGGCCGATATACTTGAATACTGCAGGGCAGAGGGGCTTTCGCCGAGAGTTGACTATACCAACGAGCAGACTAAATACACCAGAAACCGCATAAGACTTGAGCTGATACCGTATATAGAGAAAAACTTCAACAGCGGCTTCAAAAGCTCGCTTTCAAGACTCTCATCGGTACTTAACGATGACAGAGATTATATGTGGCAGCAGACCTCGGCGGCAATGAGGCAGGTATGCAGGGACGGCATAACAGATGTAAATGCTCTTGCGGGATTTCACAGAAGCATCAGAACCAGAGTCATAATGAAACTGGCAGAGGCGGCAGGTCTTACAGAAGATATTGCGATGACACATATCAGGGCAATAGATGAGCTTGTGTGCAAAAACAGCCCGTCGGGCAGAGTAAGCCTTCCGGCAGGCTTTGAAGCGGTTTTTGAGTACGGCGCTTTAAGGATAACAAACAGCGCAGACCAGACCCGGGAACACAATACGGAAGCAAGAAAGCTTACGGCGGTATTTGATACTGACGAGATAAAAAAAGTTCATCCGGGCGGTGAGATTGTAATAAGGACGAGGCGGCCCGGAGATTATATTCATATAGGAACGGGCAGCAAAAAAATACAGGATTTATTTGTAGACCTTAAAATTCCAAAGGACAGAAGAGACGATATACAGCTTGCGGCGGTGGAATCAGAGGTTCTGTGGGTGGCAGGCTACAGATACAGCAGCAGATACAAAGTGACCAAAGACACAAAAAACGCCCAAACGGTTGAAATATTTGTTATGGCGTGATAAAATGTATAGATATGATTTGTTTATAATAACAAAATGGGAGGAAATCTGATTTGAACAAATTTGCTAAAAACATAGGAGTATATATACTTATATTCGCATTAATCTTGGGTTTCGCATATTTTCTCAACTTTGACGGCAAAGACGAGGTAAAGAACATACCGCTTTCAAAGATGATAGAATACCTCGAAGCAGAGACAAACGGCACAGACAAAATTAACGAGATTAACATAGTGGGTACTGAAATCACAGCAACACTTGCAGACGGAAGCAAGGTTTTTACAACCTTTGACTCCTCGGCCGAAATCAGCTACCTTGTGGAGAATTACGTGGGACCTCTTTCCAAGGAGGGCGCAATTAAATACAGCAGTCAGCCTAAAAAAGAATCAATTGTGGCTTCACTGCTGCCAACCCTCATAATGATAGCGGCTCTCATATTCCTGTTCATGTTCATGATGAATCAGGGCGGTGGCGGCGGCAAGGCAATGCAGTTTGGCAAAAGCCGCGCCAGATTACAAAAGAGCTCAGATCTCAAAAAAGTCACATTCAAGGACGTTGCAGGTCTTGACGAAGAGAAAGAAGAGCTTTCAGAGGTTGTTGACTTCCTCAGAAATCCGGGCAAATACAAAACTCTGGGAGCAAGAATTCCAAAGGGGATACTGCTTGTAGGACCTCCGGGTACAGGTAAGACATATCTTTCAAAGGCTGCTGCAGGAGAGGCGGGAGTTCCGTTCTTTACAATAAGCGGTTCGGACTTTGTTGAAATGTTTGTCGGCGTGGGTGCCTCAAGAGTAAGAGATTTATTCGATCAGGCCAAGAAAAACGCGCCTTGCATAGTATTCATAGACGAAATAGACGCAGTGGGCCGTAAGAGAGGCGCAGGCCTTGGCGGCGGCAACGACGAAAGAGAGCAGACTTTAAACCAGCTGCTGGTTGAGATGGACGGCTTTGCCGAAAATTCGGGAATAATAATTCTTGCGGCAACCAACAGACCTGACGTATTAGACCCTGCGCTGCTCAGACCGGGCAGATTTGACAGACAGGTTGTTATAGGCATACCTGATGTCAAGGGCAGAGAGGAAATCTTCAAGGTTCACTCCAAGAACAAACCGCTTGACAACAGCGTTGATGCAGGCGTGCTTGCAAGAAGAACACCGGGCTTTACACCTGCGGACATAGAGAACCTGCTTAACGAGGCGGCGCTTCTTGCAGCCAGAAGAAACGGCAGAACAATCCGCATGGAAGAAATAGAAGAGGCAATCACCAAGGTTATAGCAGGACCTGAAAAGAAGAGCAGAGTGATAAACGAGGAGGAGCGCAAGCTGACGGCTTATCACGAGGCGGGCCATGCAGTAGTGGCAAGAAGCCTTCCAAAGACAGACCCTGTTCACCAGATTACAATAATCCCAAGAGGCAGAGCCGGAGGATTTACCATGACGCTGCCTAAGGAGGACAGATCTTACGGTACCAGACAGGGTATGAGAGAGCAGATACTTCATCTGCTGGGCGGTCGTGTGGCTGAGATGCTTACACTTGAGGACATCAGTACAGGCGCAAGCAACGATATCCAGAGAGCTACAGACATAGCCAGAGATATGATTACAAAATACGGCTTCAGCGAAAGACTGGGAACCGTAAACTACAGTGACTCCGAGGAAGTATTCTTAGGCAGAGATTTTACAAGCAGCAAGAAATACTCCGAAGAGGTTGCAGCAGAGATAGATGAAGAAATCAGAAGAATGATAGGCGAATGCCTTGAGGATACAAAGGAAATCCTCAAAGCGCATATGACAGAGCTTGAAAACGTTGCACAGGCGCTGCTTTTGGTTGAAACTCTTGACGGCGAGCAGTTTGAAAGGCTGTTTACAGGTGAGATAACACCTGAGGCTTTAGCTGACGAGCTTAATATAAGAAGACAGGAGCAGGAGATAAAAGACGAGGAAGAGCAGGCAAGAGCACTCAAAGAGGAAGAAGAAGATCTTGCAAGATATGATGGTGATTATCTGTCAGATGATGATATAGAAGAAGACACAGAAGAAACAGATGAAAACCCTTTTAAATCCTATGATGAGATAGGAGAAGAGGAGGATGAAAATGAAGACAACCGTTAAGGGCTGTATGCAGCTTGACATCTTCAAGGATGCCGTACTTGCAGCAGGAGAAAAGGGGTTAGGAAGAAAAATAAGATACGCATCTGTTCTGGAACCGTCTGAACCGGAGGAAATCAGAGAGCTTGTAGACTGTGAGGACAGGATATTTGTTACGGGCTTCTTTGGTGCCAGAGATGACAGCGACAAACAGGCGGCAGTAATCAGAGAGCTTGCAGACAAAAAAGCGGCAGGCCTTATAGTCCTGTATGTGGGCAAAATAGTAAAGAGCCTTGAGGATAATGTCCTTGAGGCTGCAAATGAAGCAGAGCTTCCCCTTATAGTATTTAAGGACAGCAGCGCAGAATACGGAACAGTATTAAATGCAATAGAAGAAAAAGTAATATACGGAGATAATTTTGACAACAGCCTTATAAGCAATACGATATTCCATCTCCTTGACTTCGACAAGCATGCAAACTTCCAGTCGGCCCTCAAAAAAGCCGCAATCAGCAACGGCTTTCAGATGGTGCTGTTAAACGAAAACTACGGACAGATACTTGCTGTCGAAACAAGACACCAGACAACAATAGATGAAGCCATAAGAGCCGCAAAGGAAAAACGCATAAGCGGCGGAGGAGAGCACTCCACATTCTATACAATGGTGGGAGTAAACGGAGTTCTTACATACTGGGGACCGGTTATAATATCCGGTGAGAAATACCTGATGTTCATAGTTGACAATGACGACCTTTACACTGCGGCAGAGATTACAAAGCTTGCCGAGATTATAGAGCTTGCCATGGGTATGTGGAAATACACGCCGGAGAGAGATTCCAGATCTGAATTTATCAAGGCAATATGCAGAGGCAACAGCAGCCTTGCGAGGACTGTTGCAGAGGAGGCAGACATTGACACAGACAAAATCCTCAGCGTGTTTATGGCAAAGGGCATCGAAAACCCCGAATGTGAGCGCACTATGGCGGCTTTCGAAAAGGAGAGAGATCTTCGTATAATGAAATTAAACGATGAGGACGACTCCTACGGCATTATACTGGATACGGCGGCAGACGCGGACGACCACAAGGTAAACGTGCTGGCACTGTATGACAAGCTCAAGGAAACAGAGGGCGTCAGGATATTCCACGTTACAGGCTTTGAGGACATAGACGGAGCGTGTGATGCCTACAAGCTCATCACAGAAGCCAGAAGCCACGTGCAGTTTGTATTCCCTTTCAAAAGGGTGTTCACAAAATACGAGCTTACACTGGTATGCAACTGCATCAGCATACAGGTGCAGGGCGGATTTGTCAAAAAAGCATATATGGAGCTTCTGGAAGTATTCAAAGGAGTCGGCGGCAACAAAGGCAGACAGCTGCTTGAAACACTTGAAACCTTCGTTCTTGACGCGGGCATGAACAGCAGCAAGACATCTGACTTTATGAGAATTCACCCGAATACCGTACAGTACAGACTAAAGAAGATAAACGAGCTTTTAGGTGCAGAGATAACAGGCAACCGTATAATACCGGGACTTACCATAGCTCTGGCACTCAAGAGAATAGAAAGAGCGTTATAGCAGAATAATAAAACGACATCCGAGGCTGTGCTTTAACTGTTGACGGAGTACGCCGCGAGGTATGTCGTTTTTGATTGTATACAGGATAAAGTATTGAGTTATAAGAATAATGTATACACACAGAAACAGGTTGCAAAATAAGTAATATTATTATATAGTTATTTTGATATGGAGTTTCCATTTGTTTTAGTTTTAAATCCAATATACAAGGAGGAAATATATATGAATAAGCTTGAAGAACTTCGCCAGATTAAGCAGGAAATCTCACTTGGCGGAGGTCAGAAAAAAATCGACAGCCAGCACGCCAAAGGCAAGCTGACAGCAAGAGAAAGACTTAACATATTATTCGACGAAAACACTTTTGTGGAAATTGACGTTTTTGTTTCCCACAGATGCACAAATTTCGGTATGGCAGATGTTAAGGCTACAGGCGACGGTGTTGTAAGCGGTTACGGTACAATCAACGGCAGACTTGCATATGCGTATGCACAGGACTTCACTGTACTTGGCGGTTCACTGGGAGAATACCACGCAGAAAAAATCGTTAAGGCTCAGCAGATGGCTCTCAAAATGGGTTGCCCTATCATAGGACTTAATGACTCAGGCGGAGCAAGAATTCAGGAAGGCGTAAATGCACTTTCAGGTTTCGGCAAGATATTCTATAACAATACTATCTCTTCAGGTGTTATTCCTCAGATCTCAGTTATTATGGGACCTTGTGCCGGCGGTGCAGTATATTCACCTGCAATTACAGACTTTGTATTTATGGTTGACAAGACAAGCCAGATGTTCATTACAGGACCTCAGGTTATCAAGACTGTAACAGGTGAGGAAGTATCAGCAGAGCAGCTGGGCGGTGCTATGACTCATAACACTATCAGCGGTGTTGCTCACTTTATCGGCAAGGACGACGAAGATACATTAATGCAGGTAAGAGAACTTCTCAGCTACCTTCCTGCAAACAATATGGAAACAGTTCCTGAGGTTGAGTCAGCAGACGATCCTAACAGACTGATTCCTGAATTCAACGAAATCATACCTGACAATCCTAACAAGGCTTACAATATGTATGATATCATCAAGGGTCTTGCAGATGACGGCAAATACCTCGATGTAATGCCTCACTATGCAAAGAATATGATTACATGCTATATCAGAATGGCAGGCAGAACTGTAGGCGTTATCGCCAACCAGCCAAAGGTTGGAGCAGGATGTCTTGACATAAATGCTTCAGACAAAGCAGCTAGATTTATCAGAAGATGTGACGCATTCAATACTCCTGTTCTTACAATCGAAGACGTACCCGGCTTCCTTCCTGGAACAGATCAGGAATACGGCGGAATCATCAGACACGGAGCTAAGATGCTTTACGCATACTGCGAAGCTACAGTTCCTAAGATTACAATGATTTTAAGAAAAGCATACGGCGGAGCATATATCGGAATGTGCAACAAAGAGCTTGGTTCAGATATGGTTCTTGCTTGGCCTAGCGCACAGATTGCAGTAATGGGAGCATCAGGTGCTGCCAACATCGTATTCAAAAAAGAAATCGCAGCAGCGGACGATCCTATCGCAAAGAGACAGGAAAAAATCGACGAATACGAAGAAAAATTCAATAATCCGTACAGAGCAGCAGAGAGAGGCTATGTAGATGATATTATTGAACCTGCAACGGCAAGACAGAGAGTTATCAGCGCTCTTGAAATGTTAAGTTCAAAGAGATTATCATTACCATCAAAGAAGCATGGTAATATTCCGCTATAAGTTGGGAGGTATGGACTATGTCATTAATGGAACAGTTTGCTAATCCGACTTATTTTGAAGGATTATCAATGGGTGAAAGACTGACAGGTGCAACCGTGACAATGTGTATGGGTCTTGGAATTACTTTTGCAGTTCTTGTTATTCTCTGGGTGTGCATAGCTGTAATGGCTAAGATTACACACAGAAGCGCAAAAGCAAGTGACAGCGCAGCAGCGCCTGCGGCAGCTCCGGAGAGACAAAGGTCGATGCGCCGAAGCTCGACGACGCGGGTGCGCGTGAGGTAC